>NZ_JBSFEV010000044.1:0-76872 GCF_053594615.1 Streptomyces sp. NPDC001858 | reverse complement strand
AACGACACTGCGGCGGAGGGTCCGGGTGCCGCTGTGGTGGAGTTGTTCGAGCGCCAGGTGGTGCGGACTCCGGATGCGGTGGCGGTGGTCGCGGACGGGGTGGAGGTGTCGTATCGGGAGTTGGACGCGGCGGCGAATCGGCTGGCGCGTTATCTGACGGCTCAGGGTGTGGGTGTCGAGTCGGTGGTGGGGTTGTGTCTGCCGTCCGGCGTGGAGATGGTCACTGCGATGTTGGCGGTGTGGAAGGCGGGGGCGGCTTATCTGCCGATCGATCCGCGGCATCCGACACAGCGGATCGTGTTCGCGTTGGCGGACAGCGGAGCGGTGTTGCTGCTGGCGACGGAGGACACGCTGGACGAGCTGCCTGAGGTTCACATGCGTGCGGTGGCTCTGGACGACCGGGTGACTGCTGCGCAGATCGCCGCGTGTTCTGAATCGGCGCTGTCGGTGGTGGTGGGTGGGGCGGGGTTGGCGTATGTGATGTATACGTCGGGGTCGTCGGGGGTGCCGAAGGGTGTGGCGGTGACGCATGGGGGGTTGGCGAATTATGTGGGGTGGGCTGTGGGTGCGTATGGGGTGGGGGTGGGTGGGGGTGTGCCGTTGCATTCGTCGTTGGCGTTCGATCTGGCGGTGACGAGTGTGTTGGTGCCGTTGGTGTCGGGGTCTGCGGTGGTGATGGGTGCCGTGGATGGTGTGGGTGGTGGTGTTGAGGGGTTGGTGGGTTTGTTGGGGTGTGGGGGTGGGTTCGGGTTGGTGAAGGTGGTGCCGGCGCATTTGGCGTTGTTGTCGGAGTCTGTGTCGGGTGAGCGGTTGGTGGGTGGTGCGCGGAGGTGGGTGGTGGGGGGTGAGGTGTTGTCGGGTGCGGTGGTGCGTTCGTGGTGGGAGCGGGTGCCGGGTTCGGTGGTGGTGAATGAGTATGGGCCGACGGAGACGGTGGTGGGTTGTTGTGTGTGTGAGGTGTCGGTGGGTGATGTGGTGGGTGTGTCGGTGCCGATCGGTCGGCCGATTGCGAATACGCGGGTGTTCGTGCTGGACGGGGGTCTGGGGCCGGTGCCGGTGGGTGTGGTGGGTGAGCTGTATGTGGCGGGTGCGCAGTTGGCGCGGGGGTATGTGGGCCGTGGGGGTTTGACGGCGGAGCGGTTCGTGGCGTGTCCGTTCGCGGCGGGTGAGCGGATGTATCGGACCGGGGATCTGGTGAGGTGGCTGCCGGACGGGCAGTTGGTGTTCGTGGGTCGGGCGGATGAGCAGGTGAAGGTCCGGGGTTTCCGGATCGAGCCTGGTGAGATCGAGAGCGTGCTGCAGGGCCACCCGCAGGTTGGTCAGGCTGTGGTGGTCGTTCGGGAGGATGCGCCGGGGGACAGGCGTCTGGTGGCCTATGTGGTGGCGGCCGATGCGGATGCGTCCGCCGAGGACCTGCCGGAGCAGGTTCGGGAGTTTGCGGGGCGGGGGTTGCCGGAGTACATGGTGCCGGCGGCGGTGGTGGTCCTGGAGCGGCTTCCGCTCGCGGTGAGTGGGAAGCTGGATCGTCGGGCGTTGCCGGCGCCGGACTATGCGGCGGGTGTGAGTGTGGGTGCGGGCCGGGGCCCGGTCACGGTGCAGGAGGAGATCCTGCTCGGGGCGTTCGCGCAAGTGCTGGGAATCGACCAGGTCGGGATGGACGACGACTTCTTCCGGCTGGGTGGGCACTCGGTGCTGGCGGTGCGGCTGGTGTCGCGGGTGCGGGCGCTGTTGGGCGTGGAGTTGCCGCTGCCGGTGTTGTTCGAGGCCCCGACGCCGGCCGGCCTGGTCGACTGGCTGACCGGATCGAGCGTGGGGCGGGCGCGGTTGGCGCTGCGCGCGGGGGTGCGTCCGGAGCGTGTGGGGTTGTCGTTCGCACAGCGCCGGATGTGGTTCCTGGGTCAGCTGGAGGGGCCGAACCCGACCTACAACGTCCCGATGGTGCTGCGGCTTATCGGCGAGCTGGACGTGGCGGCGTTGGACGCGGCGTGGCGCGACGTGCTCGGGCGGCACGAGTCGCTGCGCACGGTGTTCCCGGCCGTCGACGGCGAGCCCTACCAGCAGATCGTCGATCCGGACGAGCTGACCTGGGCGATGACAGTCGTTCCCAACCGCCGTCCTCACCATTCGGAGCTGCCCTTCCCGGACACCACCGAGTTGCAGCATCTGCCGCCGACGACCATGACCGTCGTGGAGCCGCTGACCGACCTCTCGATCGAGGCGCTTGCCTCGGCAGAGCTGGCCGGTGCCGTGGTCGGAGTGACTCGCTACGCGTTCGACGTGACCACGGAGATACCGATACGGGCCTGGCTGTTCGAGGTCTCTTCCGCCGAGCGGGTGCTCGTGCTGGTGCTGCATCACATTGCTGACGACGGACTGTCGATGGGTCCGCTGGCGCGGGACCTGTCGGAGGCGTACACGGCACGGCTACGAGGTGAGGCGCCGGAGTGGGCTCCGTTGCCGGTGCAGTACGCCGACTACGCGTTGTGGCAGCGGGAGCTGCTGGGGGGCGAGGCCGATCCGGACAGTCTTCTGTCGGCCCAGGTCGCCTACTGGCGGGAAGCGCTGGCCGGGATGCCGGAGGAGCTGGCGTTGCCGACGGACCGGCCGCGTCCGGCGGTGACCAGCCATCTCGGGCACAGCGTGCCGGTACGGGTGCCGACGGAGGTGCATCAGCGGCTGGTGGAGCTCGCCCGTGCCGAGGGTGTGACCGCGTTCATGGTGCTGCAGGCGGCGTTGGCCGTGCTGTTCTCCCGGCTCGGCGCGGGTACCGACATCCCGATCGGATCGGCGGTCGCGGGGCGTACCGACGACGCGTTGGACGGCCTGGTGGGCTGCTTCGTGAACTCGTTGGTGATCCGCACCGATCTGTCGGGTGATCCCGAGTTCCGGCAGGTGCTGGCCCGTGTGCGGGAAACCATGCTGGGAGCCCTGGCACACCAGGATGTGCCGTTCGAACGACTGGTCGAGGAAGTGGCGCCGTCCCGCTCGCTGGCCCGCCATCCGCTCTTCCAGGTGATCCTCACCATGGTGAACCCCGTGTACCCGGGGCAGGCCTCCGACGACGCGCCGGAGCTGACCGGCATCGAGGCGTCCGCGCTGTTCGCCGGAAAACAGGCGGCGAAGTTCGACCTGGACGTTCTGGTGGGCGAGACGTTCGACGCCGACGGGCGTCCGGCCGGGCTGCGTGGCGCGGTGACCGCTGCGGCGGACCTGTTCGACACGGCGACCGTCGAGCGCATCGTCCGCTGGTTCGTGCACGTCCTGGACGTGGTCACGGCGGCGCCGGAGGGCCGACTGCACACGGTGGAGGTGCTGGAGCCGGCCGAGCGGGACCTGGTGCTGCACGGCTGGAACGACACCGCCGGACCGCTGTCGGCTGCGACCGTCGCCGAGATGTTCCGGGAGCGGGTGACGGCGGCACCGGACGCGGTCGCGGTGGTGGCCGAAGGCGAGAGTCTCACCTACGGGCAGCTGGACCGACGGGCGAATCGGCTCGCGTGGTACCTGCGGCAGCACGGGGTGAGCGCGGAGTCGGTGGTCGGGTTGTGCCTGCCGCGCGGCGCCGAGATGATCGTCGCGATCCTCGGCGTCTGGAAGGCCGGGGCGGCCTACCTGCCGGTCGATCCGGGACTGACGGTGGACCGTATCGCGTTCATGCTGGCCGACAGCCGGGCGAGCCTGATGGTGAGCGTCGAGGACGTGATCGACGATCTGCCGGTCGGGCGGGTGCGGGTGGTGGCGCTCGACGACCCGGCGGTGAGCGCGGTGTTGGCCGGATGCCAGGACTCGCCCCCCGAGGTGAGCGTGGCCGGGCAGGCGTTGGCCTATGTGATCTATACATCGGGGTCGACGGGCGTGCCGAAGGGCGTGGCGGTGACCCACGGCTCGCTGGCGAACTACGTGGACAGCGTCTCGGCCCGGTTGGCGTGGTCCGGTGCGGGGCTGCGGTACGGGCTGCTGCAGCCTCAGGTGACGGATCTCGGAAACACGGTGGTGTTCGCCAGTCTCGTCACCGGCGGGCAGCTGCATGTGCTGGGCGAGGCTGCGGTGGTCGACCCGGCTGCGGTGGCCGACTATCTGGCCACCCACGAGATCGACCATGTGAAGGCGGTGCCGTCGCATCTGATGGCGCTGTCGGCCGGGACGGGGATCGAGCGGTTGCTGCCCGCGCGGTCGCTGGTGCTCGGTGGGGAAACGGCGCCGGCGGAATGGCTCGGCGAGCTGCTCGACGCGGCGGCGGCCGGCGGCCGTAGGGTGTTCAACCACTATGGGCCGACCGAGACGACCATCGGGGTGGCCACCACGGAGCTGACCCGAGACTCGATGGGCAGCGGGGTGGTGCCGGTCGGTACGCCGATCGCCCATACGCGACTCTTCGTCCTGGACGGTGGTTTGAGCCCGGTGCCGGTCGGCGTGGTCGGCGAACTGTACGTGGCCGGCGCTGCGCTGGCCCGGGGGTATGTGAGCCGACCCGGGTTGACGGGGGAGCGATTCGTGGCGTGTCCGTTCGGCTCGGGCGAGCGTATGTACAGGACCGGCGATCTGGTGAAGTGGCTCGGCGACGGCCGGATCGCGTTGGTGGGCCGAGCCGACGACCAGGTCAAGGTGCGCGGGTTCCGGATCGAGCCGGGAGAGGTGGAGAGTGTGCTGCGCGGCCACCCCGGCGTGGCCCAGGCGGCGGTGACGGCCCGCGAAGACACCCCTGGCGACCGGCGGCTGGTCGCCTACATCGTGCCCGCCGACGACGGCTCCGAGGACGTGGACGGTGAACTGGCGGCCTCTGTGCGGAAGTTCGTTGCGCAGCGCCTGCCCGACCACATGGTGCCCACGGCGGTGGTCGCGGTCGCCGAGATGCCCTTGACCGCTGGCGGCAAGCTCGACCGCGGCGCGCTTCCCGCCCCCACCGCGGTCACTGCCGACGTCCGGCGCGCACCCACGACACCGGTCGAGCAGGCGCTGTGCGAAGCGTTCGCTCAGGTTCTGGACATCGATGCGGTGGGGTTGGACGACAACTTCTTCGATCTCGGGGGGCATTCCCTGCTCGCGGTGCGTCTCATCTCCCGGATCCGAGTCGCCCTCGGAGTGGAAGTGGACATCCAGGTGCTCTTCGAGGCGCCGACCGTGACGATGCTCGCCGGACAGCTCGGCACGAAGAAGTCGGATCGACCGGCCTTGCGACCCATGCGGCGAGAACTGACCTGACGCCGATTCATGAACATCCATGAACGGGAGTGGGAAGCGGGCGAAGAAGGACGGAGCCGATGAAGGCCGATTTCCGCGAGATGATGGCATCGTTCCCGACGGGTGTGTCGGTGGTCGCGGCTCAGCACGGCCCCGCCGTGCCGTCGGGCATGACCTGTTCCGCGCTGTGCAGCCTCAGCGTCGACCCGTCGACCCTGCTCGTCTGTCTGCGCGCGCAGAGCCCGACGCTGCGGGCCGTCCTCGCCAGTGGCGCGTTCGCGGTCAATCTGCTGCACGGGGAGGCCGAGTGGGTCGCCTCGTTGTTCGCGTCGGGCGCGCCGGACCGGTTCGACCGGGTGCTGTGGCGGCCGACCGAGCATACGCGGAGCCCGGCGTTGGTGGAGGCGGCGCACGCCGTCGGAGATTGCACCGTCGACCGCACCTATCCCGCCGGCGACCATGTGATCGTCCTCGGAGCCGTGCGCGCCATCGAACGGTTCCGCACCGAGAGCGCGCTGCTGTACGGGTTCCGGCAGTACAGCCAATGGTCGCGGCAGGCGTGACGGGGCTCCCGCCGAGGCGGTGGGCGGACGGAGATCAGCCCGCGCCGCGCTGCACCGTCAACAGAGCGCCGCCGGGCCGAGGCGGCCCTTCGGGCTCATTCGGCGGCGCGTACCTTCTCCTCGAACTTCATCCAGCTCTCGGCGTACTGCCGTGCCAGGTCAGCCGTCGTCCTTGTGCAGTGGTCGGGCACTGCGGCCATTAGCTCCGGCCACTCCTTCACGACAATCGCGTTGTGGTGAAGGAGTCGCAGCAGCTCGCGGCCCAGCTGCTTTTGACGCAGCGAGGGATCGCGCAGCAGTTTCTCCAAGGCGTGGCCGGGGTCGAGCGGCGCCGGCACCGCACGGCGCTGGCTCTGCGGCCGCTCGGACTCTTCCGGGGCCGGTCCGGTGTCGGTGCCGCTCTCGGGTGCGGTCTGTGGCTGCGCCGTCTCCTTCGAGGCCGGTCCGGCGTCGGTGTCCGCCTCGGGTGCGGGGGGCAGCGCTCCCACCGGTGGTTTGCCGACCGCCAGCCGTCTCTTGACGTCACTCACCGTCGTGGGCGATACCCCGGCGAGCCTCGCGACCTCGCGCAGCGACGCCTGCGGGCGTTCTGCCAGTACCTGGGCGGCACGCAGTCGTCCTGCGGTGCTGTTCAGCGGGCGGGCCTTGCCGTCGATGCCGACGCGGGTCTGCGCCTGTGGTGCGGACAGGGCCAGGCGGCGGCGGAGGGCGGCAACCGTCTTGGCTCCGAGACCGGCGGCGCGGGCGATCGCGCGATCCGATATATGCGTGTGCGAGAGGATGATCCGCTCAGCGGCGGCGCGGCGGTCCGCGAGTGACAGCGGAAGGCCGTGGGCGATATTGGCCTGGACGGCACAGAGAAAGGCGTCTTCCGTGCTGCCGTCGAAGAAGACTGCTCTGATCTTCGCCTCGCCGCGCAGGATGGTGGCGAAGACGCGATGCACCCCGTCCACCACCTGCATATTGCGTCTATTGACGACTATGGGCGGAAGTTGACCTTCCGTTTCCGCTAATCGAACGATATGTTCTTGATCCTGCCCTGCGATGCGGGGAGATTCTCCCATGTGTAACGCCGCTATCGCGACGGTGACCACCTCCTTGTCGGGTTGGAAATGGCTTGTCTGTGTCCATTCCGTCAGGCTGGTTTGCGACTGCATCGGGGCAGTGGTGGAGGTGGTAGCGGTGCCGAGCTGCTTCAATGAGATCACCTCGCGGGGCAGCGGCCATTTCGCGGGAGGGCGGCCCCAATGTCACACGTCAGGTAAGCGCTGTCCAGTGCCCGCGGTCCTTTACGACGATGCCTGGACCGGTTTTGCGACGGCGGGTCGACGGGCCGTTGAGCAGCCTTGAATTCGATGTCCGGCATGGGTGTTGACCTGCGGTTCACGCTGTCAGGTGATCGACTTCACCCGGCGGCCCGCGGCCCTGAGGACGGTGTCCGCACCGGTTGGCCGGCGCGGACACCGCTTCAACTCGCCGGGGCCGCCCGGTCCTCTTGAGGGGAAGGGTTTTCTTGTTTGTCCAGTGCACGCGCGAACTCCCGCCAGGTGTCCGCGTTCTGCCGCGCCAGAGCGATGACCAGGGCATCGCAGTGCGGCGGAACGGCACCGGCCAGTTCGAACCACTTGTGCATTCCGATGACGTTCAACTGCAGCAGACGCAGCAGCCGTCGCCCCAGTTCCGCGTTGCGGACGGCGGGATCGTGCAGCAGCGGCTCCAGCAGGGAAGCCGACGTGTCCCGTGGGCGCCGGCGCCAGTCCTGCCGTTGCTCCGCCGACAGCTCGGGAGCGACGCCGGCCGACCGCATCGACTCGTCGACGACGCTCTCACCTGCGAGCAGCCGCTTTCGGACATCGCTCACCGTAGCCGGTGAGATTCCAGCCAGCCGGGCCACCTCCCGCAAGGAGGCTCTCGGATTCCGGGCGATCAGCTCCGCCGCCCGCTGCCGACCTGCCGCCCGGTCCACCGGCCGAACCCTGCCGTCCTTGCCGACGCGGGCGTTCAACTGCGTCCCGGACGCAGTTGAACGCCGGATGGCCGCCACGCTCTTCGCCCCGAGGCCGGACACCCGCGCGATGCTGCGATCGGACATGTGGGGATGCGAGGCGATGAGCCGCGCCGTCGCCGCTCGCCGGTCTGCCTGCGACAGCGGCAGACCGTGCCGTGTATTGGATTCGACGGCGAGCAGAAAGGCGTCATTCCGTGAAACGTCCACGAGAATTGCCTCGATCGTCTGCCGCCCTTTGAGGATGGCGGCAAGGACGCGATGCACGCCATCGACGACCTGCATGGTGCGCCGGTTCACCAGGATCGGAGGAAGTGGCGTCTCGCTCTCCGCGAGTTGTTCCGTGTATTTTTTGTCCTGGCCCGACAGACGCGGTGAGTCGCCGAATTGTAAGAGATATATCGGCAACTCCACATACTTCTCGGGCGGGTCTGTCGTACCGCCGTCGGCATTGGCTGAGGCGCTCGCCAAATCAAGGTGTGCTCTATTCGATCCGGGACCTATTTTCTCCACACCATCCCCCTTTTGGTGTAGTGGGTGCAGGAGTGCGGAACCTGTGAATCGACACAAAAAAATCACCCATGAGGCGCGGGGGCGCATGGGTGAATTGAGGGGTGTCGTACGAGACATCGGGCGGAGTGCACGAAAGCGATAGTATTGCGGTTGATATCGCGGTCGACTGTAAACGCGACTATGCCGTCAAAACGGCATGGCGCAGCCAACGGTTTTCCGAGCACGCCGAACCCCCGTACCCCCGCAGCGCAGGGCTGTCTTATGTCACCCGTCTCATCGCCTAGATGCTAGTCGGGGGTGTTGTGATGTCAAGCGTCCGGCAAGGCGGCGATGCAAAGAGTCAGTTATGATCATCCTGGCCGGAGTGCGGCGCCATGTCTGTGGAATGTCTGATGGATTGCCGTGCGTCGGTCGGCCGTCGTCGTTATTCAATGAATTGGACAAGTTGACGCACCGGCATTGAGATGAGCACTGCCTGCCTGCTAGGACGCGCGCGCCCGGGCCGAATACCGTGCAGGAGATCGGGGTGTCGATGAAGATCGCGACGGTGTGAGGGCGGTCGCCGGCGCGTGGGTCCAGGAGGGGAGAGGCTCCGGCCGCGTTCGACTTCCCCGGCCGGGCGGCCGGCGAGCCGCTCGACCCGTTCCGGACCCGGCTGCCTACGCGGCCGCGGACCGGGAGACCCCCGCGGCGCCACGCGCCGACCCTCCTTCGCACGGTGCGGGAAATCGCGCAATGCGAGCGCGCCATTCAAGCCGTGGCGATCATGGGAATATTGAGTGTTCCCGGGGCCGTCCGTAGCATCCTGCTCCATAGTCGGCGACGGAATGGATGCGGTCACCATGGAAGACGTCCTAGTGGTCGGCACCGGATTAATAGGAACCTCGGCCGCGCTCGCACTGACAGCCCGCGGCACCAAGGTGTACCTGCGGGACACGGACCCCGGCATGGCCGCGATCGCCGCCTCCCTCGGCGCCGGCACAGTGGAGGCTCCGCAACAGACCGTGGACCTGGCCGTCGTCGCCGTTCCGCCGAAAGCGGTGCCCGACGTTCTCGCCGGACTGCAACGCGAAGGCGCGGCACGGCACTACACCGACGTCGCCGGCGTGAAGGGCGGACCGCTGCAGGACATCGTCGCTCTCGCCTGTGACACCGCGCGCTACGTCGGCGGCCACCCGATGGCGGGCGGTGAGCGGAGCGGGCCGCGCGCCGCCCGGCCGGACCTCTTCGAGGGCTGCAACTGGGTGCTCACTCCGACCTCCGACACCGAAACCGAGACACTGAACAGCACGCTCGAACTCGTGGCGCTGTGCGGGGCCTTGCCCGTGGTGATGGAGGCCGCCGCCCACGACCGCGCGGTCGGCCTCGTCTCGCACGTTCCCCACGTCGTGGCGAGTCTGGTCGCCACCCTCCTGGAACAGGCCGAGGAACGCGCCGTGAGCCTGGCGGGACCGGGCATGCGCGACTTCACCCGGATCGCGGCCTCGGATCCGAGCCTGTGGGTGGACATCCTCAGCGCCAACGCGCTCGTGGTGGCCGACCTTCTCGAAGAGCTCTCGACAGGGCTGGACGACGCCGTCGAGGGCCTGCGGTCCATGGCGGCCACGGACGAGGACAAACGCAGCGGCGGTGCGCGGACGGTCGAGAACCTGCTGCGCCGCGGCCAGTTCGGGCGGGCCCGGATCTCCGGCAAGCGCGGCACGCGCCCCGAGCGGTACCGGACGGTGACGGTCGTCATCGGAGACGAGCCGGGCGAGCTGGCCCGGCTGTTCACCGACGCCTCCCGCGCCGGAGTCAACGTCGAGGACGTGCACCTGGAACACTCCGTCGGGCAGCCGACCGGGCTGGTCCATCTCAGCGTGGCCCGGGAACTGGTCGAGGTGCTCATGGCGGCCCTGCGCAACCACGGGTGGCGACACCGTTAGCGAGGGCCCCGCTGACCGCGTACGTCGCTGTCGCCTCGGAGTGGGGCTATTCTCCCGGTGTTGCCGGACAAGGGGTCCGGAGTGTGTTGGGGGTGTGTATGGCTTCGGGACGTGTAGTGCGGTTCGACAGCATGCGGGGTTATGGGTTCATCGCCCCGGATGGCGGCGGGGAGGACATCTTCCTGCATGTGAACGATCTGCTGATCCCCGAGGGGTATCTCCGCTCGGGACTGGCAGTCGAATTCGAGGTCGAGGACGGCGGCCGCGGGCTGAAGGCGTCGAACATCAAGCTCGCCCAGGGAGTCGAAGTCCCGGCCGTGTCGGCCCAGGCCGGCCAGGCCGTGCCGGCGGCGACACCGGGTCTCGCCTCGCCCAAGGGGCGAGCAGCGGATGCGGCCAGGTCGGCGGACGGCGAGTTCCCGATGTGCGACGTGCTCACCGGCGAGGAGTACCGCAGGGACATCACCGAGCTCCTGCTGACCGCGGGACCCGCTCTGACGGCAGATCAGATCCTGCAGATCCGCCATGAGTTGACGAAGTTCGGCGAGAGCCACGGCTGGATCGAGGACTGAGCCGGGCGAGACCCGCGGGCGCGGCGGCGAACCGGACGCCACAGCGGCGTCCGGTTCGCTGCTGTTCAGGGGGCGACCGTACTTCCACCGCTGGAAATTCGATGGGTAAAGGGCTGTGTAAAGCCATATCGGTGAGCGTTCAAGTGTGTGCTGCTGCAGTTGAACACGGCCGTGCGAGCTTGTTCTCCTGAACCGCCGCACGCCATAGTGCGGGGGACGAGCGGCGCGAATCCTCGGCGGCGCGTGCGTGGCGCTGGAGTGCCCTGAATCGTCGGGTGCCGGCTCTTTTCTGGGAGGTTGAGGGCGCACATGGCGGATGAGGAGAGGCTTCTCCAGCCGAAGGCGCCGGCCGAGCCGTCCTGCGCGATGGCGCCGGCGCCGGAGACGATGAATCTGCTATTCCCGAAATTCCCCGTGGTCGAGTCGTATGCGCAATCCCCGGAAGCACAGGTCGGGACGAAGCGGAATCCGGAACTCGACGACGGGTTCTTCGACGACATCGCCGATGACCCCATGACCCAGGTACTCGGGCTGGGCGGCACCCGAGCCGAACCGCGTGCCTTACTGCTGCGCGCGACCAACCGTCCGTCGCCGTACCGGCATATCGAGAGCGGCGGGCGCATCCGCTACTTCGGGCATGCCTGCCTGGTGCTGCAGACCCCCCGGGGCGCCGTGGTCACGGACCCGTTCATCGGTGCGGACAGCGGCGGGTGGGATCGCTACACGCTGGACGACCTGCCGGACTTCATCGACCTGGTGCTCGTCACCCGCGGGCACCAAGATCCCATCGTGCTGGAGACGCTCCTGCAACTGCGCGGCCGGATCGGGACGATCGTCGCACCCCGCTCCCCCTGGGGCAGCGGCTCGCAGGGCCCGTCCACCGGGCTGTATCTCAGCCGCCTCGGCTTCCCCGTGGTCGAGGCCGAGGACTACGGCGAGTTCGCCTTCCCCGGCGGCAGGGTCGTGGCCACGCCGTTCCTGGACGAGTGCGGCGCCCCTGACGTCCGCGGCGAGTCGACGTACTGGATGGAGCTGGCCGGCCGGTCCGTGTTCATCGGCACGGACTCCTCGGGCATCGATCCCGCCCACTATCGCCGTATCCGGCGGCAGCTGGGAACGGCCCGCTACGCCTTCCTCGGAATGGAGCGCGACAGCGCACAGCCGGCCTGGCTCTACCGGACTCTGCTGTCCCAGCTGGGGATGGACAAGAGGAGCAACTCGCCGAAGACACCGGGCTTGAGCGCCGAGCGGGCCGCCGCGATCACCACGGAACTCGGAGTCGGCGAGGCCTACGTCTATGCCGTGGGCGGAGAGCCCTGGCCCGGACACGTCGTGATCACGACACGCAATGGGGTCGTTCATCAGGTCAAGCAGATCGATCGGTTCCTCGCGTGGTGCGTGGATCACCGCATCAAGGCCGGCCACCTCTTCGGCCGGCAGGAATGGCGCTGGTGACCCACCACCCCTCGTATTGCACCCTCTCAGGAGGCAACCCATGGCTGTGCACGACGTCGCGTACGTCGAGCTGTACACGAGCAACAAGAAGTCCGTCGTCGACTACTTCGTCTCCTCGATGGGGTTCACGTACGCGGCGGAGGCGGTGGGAGTCGACCGGAGCTCGGCGCTGCTCCGGCAGGGCACGGTCCAACTCGTCGTCACCACGGGCCCGGTCACGTGGAAGTTCCTCAGATCGCACGGGGACGGCATCGCCGACATCGCACTGACCTGTGACGACGTCGAGGAGAGCAGACAGCGCGCGGTGGCCGCGGGAGCCACGGTGACCGGCTCCGCGCACGGCAGCCCGACGGTTTCCGGCTTCGGCGGCGTCACGCACACCCTTCTCCCCCGCGCGGACGACCCGGCGGCCGGCCCGCCGCCCGGGCGCACCTGGGCCGCCGTGCCGGACGCGTCGAGCGGCGCGCGGACCGGTCGGATCCAACTGCTCGACCACATCGCGATCTGCCTCGACGGAGGCGCCCTCGACGAGTACGGCGACTTCTACCGCGATGCCTTCGGGCTGTACCGCTACTCCTCGGAGTACGTGGACGTCGGCGAGCACGCCATGGACTCTGTCGTGATGCGCAGTTCCTCGGGCCGAGTCACCCTCACCCTCGTCGCACCCGATCCACAGAAGGGACGGGGCCAGCTCGACGCCTTCCTCGAGCGGAACGGCGGCGCGGGCGTGCAGCATCTGGCGTTCCTCGTCGAGAACATCGTCCCGGCGGTCCATGAATTCCGGGACCGGGGTGTGGAGTTCCTGACCGTTCCGGCCGCCTACTACGACAGCCTGCGCGAACGCCTCCCGGGCATGCAGACGGAGATCGACACCCTCCGCTCGGCGCGGGTGCTGGCGGATCGCGACGAATGGGGCCATCTCCTGCAGCTGTTCAGCCGGTCGCCGTACGAGCGCAACACGCTGTTCTACGAGCTGATACAGCGTCGTGGCTCCCGCGGGTTCGGCAGCGCGAACATCCGCGCCCTCTACGAAGCGGTGGAACGCGACCGGCTGGCCGCGGAATGAACCACGGCGGCGGCGCGGGCGGCCCGCTGACCCTGGCCGACTACGCCGAGCTGGCACACCGGCGCCTGGAGCCCGGAGTCTGGGACTTCGTCACAGGCGGGTCGGGGGACGAGCGGACCCTCGTCGCCAACGCGCAGGCCTTCGACCGCGTCCGGCTGCGCCCGCGGGTGCTCTCCGGCGTGGTGCAGCCGGTGCTCGGCACCCGGATCCTCGGCCGTGTCTGGGCCGCGCCGCTGGCCGTCGCACCCGTCGCGTACCACACGCTGGTTCATCCCGAGGGAGAGGTGGCCACGGCGGCGGCCACCGGGGCGGCAGGCGTGCCGTTCGTCGTCAGCACCTTCGCCGGACGCAGCTTCGAGGACATCGCCGCCGCCGCGACGGCCCCCTTGTGGCTGCAGCTCTATTGCTTCCGGGACCGCGGTGCGACCCGCGCCCTCGTCGAGCGCGCGGCACAGGCCGGTTTCGAGGCGCTGGTCCTCACCGTGGACACCCCCCACCTCGGCCGTCGGCTGCGGGATGTGCGCAATGGCTTCCGGCTGCCGCCCGGCGTCGAGCCGGCCAACCTGACCGGCGCCGGCTTCTCCTCACCCGGCTTCTCCTCACCCGGCGAACATGCCCGCGCGGCCTTCGACCCGGCCCTCGACTGGCACGTCGTCGAGTGGCTGCGCTCCGTCAGCCCGCTGCCGGTCCTGCTCAAGGGCATCCTCACCGGCCCCGACGCCCGCCGGGCGACGGAGGCCGGAGCGGACGGAATCGTCGTGTCCAACCACGGAGGCCGACAGCTGGACGGCGCTCCGGCGACGCTCGACGTGCTGCCCGAGATCGCGGCGGAGGTCGCCGGCCGCTGCACCGTCCTGCTGGACGGTGGCGTCCGGCGCGGCGGCGACGTCCTGGCCGCGCTGGCCCACGGGGCGGACGCCGTGCTGCTGGGCCGCCCCGTGCTGCACGGCCTGGCGGCGGCGGGCCGGGACGGCGTCGCGGACGTGCTCGGCATCCTGACCGAGGAACTCGCGGACGCGATGACGCTGTCCGGCTGCGCGTCGGTCGCCGACGCCGGCCCCGAACTGGTCTCGGCGGGCGCCCGGCCCGTCCCCGGCGGCGCCGGACGCCCGGCCGCGGCGGACCGCCCGCACGCGGCCGTCTCCGGGCTGCTGAGGGAGGAGTTGCACAGCAGCGTCCGCGACCCGGTGCTGGACACCATGAACTTCCTCAACGAGATCACGCACCGCTACCCCGACGCGATCTCCTTCGCACCCGGCCGCCCCTACGACGGCTTCTTCGACCCCGAACAGCTCTTCGTGCACATCCGCCGCTACATGGAGCACCTGGCCGCGTCCGGCAAATCCCCGGCCCAGGTCCGCGACGCCCTGTTCCAGTACGGGCCGACCGGCGGACAGATACGCGAGCTCGTCGCCGAGTCGCTGCGCGTGGACGAGGACATCGACGTCCCCGCCGAGTCCATCGTCGTCACGGTGGGCTGTCAGGAGGCGATGCTCCTCGCCCTGCGTGCCCTCATCGCGGGCCCCGACGACGCACTGCTCGTCTCCAGCCCGTGCTACGTGGGCATCACCGGCGCCGCACGCCTGCTCGACATCGAGCCCACCGCCGTCGAGGAAGGCCCCGACGGGTTCCGCTGCGCCGCCCTCGAAGAGGCGATTCGGATCGAGCGCAGCCGCGGCCGCCGCCCCCGTGCCTTCTACGTCATCCCCGACCACTCCAACCCGTCGGGCGCCACGATGGCGATGGACGAGCGGCAGCAGCTGCTGAAGCTCGCCACCCGCGAGGATTTCCTCATCCTGGAGGACAGCCCCTACCGGTTGGTGAGCCCGGGGCGACAACTGCCGGCCCTCAAGTCCCTCGACCGCGAGCGGTGCGTCGTCCAGCTGGGGTCGTTCGCCAAGTCGCTCTTCCCCGGCGCTCGGGTGGGCTACGCGGTCGCGGACCAGCTCGTCACGGACCGCTCGGGCAACACCGCGCTGCTCGCGGACGAGCTCACCCGGATCAAGAGCATGGTGACGGTCAACACGTCGGCGCTCAGCCAGGCCGTCGTCGGCGGGATGCTGCTCGCGGGCGACGGCGGCGCCGCCGAGCGCAACGCCGACCTCGCGCGCTACTACGGGGAAGCCATGCGGGCCACCCTCCAGCAGCTCGACGCCTCGTTCTCCGCGGCCGAGCGGGCCGAGCTGGGTGTCCGCTGGAACCGGCCCAGCGGCGGCTTCTTCCTCACCGTCAACGTCCCGTTCCCGGCCGACAACGCCGCCCTGGCCCGCTCGGCCGAAGAGTTCGGCGTCATCTGGACGCCCATGTCCTACTTCTATCCGCAGGGCGGCGGAGAGCGCACGCTCCGGCTGTCCGTCAGCTACCTCACCCCTGCCGACATCCATGAGGGAACAGCCCGCCTCGCGCAGTTCATCAAGGTGGCGGCCCGACAGTGAAAGGACGCACCATGCTCACCGCCGTACGACGTCCGCGCAGCAAGCCCCGTATGTGGGGGTGGACATACCGATGACCGTCACCGTCGTGCGACCGGGCGGCGCCACCACCGCGCCCGCGCTCCTGGAGCCCCGGCCGAAGCACCCCGTCAATCCGAGCCGCATCATCGGTGTCGGCACCGCCGTGACCGAGGCCTCCTACTCGCAGCGCACGCTGCTCGACCTCTTCGGCATCACCGACCCCAGGGTCCGTTCCGTCTTCCTCAACAGCGCCATCGAACGGCGCCACCTCACCCTCCCGCCCCGCGACGACGAAGGCGCCTTCCGCCACGAGTCCCAGAAAGAACTGCTCGCCAAGCACCGGCGACTGGCCCTCGACATGGGTGCGCGCGCGGTGCGCACCTGCCTGGCGGGCGCGGGCGTCGAGCTCGCGGACGTCGACTACCTGTGCTGCGTGACCACCACCGGCTTTCTCACCCCCGGTCTCAGCGCGCTGCTCATCCGGGACATGGGCATCGGCGCCGGCTGCAGCCGCGTGGACGTGGTCGGCATGGGCTGCAACGCGGGCCTGAACGCGCTGAACGGGACGGCGGCCTGGGCCATGGCCCACCCCGGACAAGTCGCCGTCCTGCTCTGTGCCGAGGCGTGCTCCGCCGCCTACGTCATGGACTCGACCATGCGCACCGCGGTCGTCAACAGCCTCTTCGGCGACGGAGCCGCCGCCATCGCGCTGCTCGCCGACCCACCCGACACCGCCGGGCCCGCCCCCGGGGAACTGCCGGAGGCCCCGGCCGGCTTCCTGGCCGGCCCGCGGCTGCTGGGCTTCGCCGGCCACCTCATCTCCGACGCGATGGACGCCATGCGCTACGACTGGGACGACGATCAGCACAAGTTCAGCTTCTACCTCGACCCCGACATCCCGTACGTGGTCGGGGCCCATGCGGAGCGGGTCGTGGACCGGCTGCTGGCCGACGCGGGGCTGCGCCGCAGCGCCGTCGCCCACTGGCTCGTGCACTCCGGCGGCAAGAAGGTCATCGACGCGGTCCGGGTGAACCTCGGCCTCACCCGCCACGACCTGCGCCACACCACCGGGGTGTTGCGCGACTACGGCAATGTGTCGAGCGGATCGTTCCTGTTCTCCTACGAGCGGCTGCTTCAGGAAGGCCACGTCCGAGCAGGCGATATCGGCGTGCTCATGACCATGGGGCCGGGTTCGACGATCGAGACGGCGCTGGTCCAATGGTGAGGGCGGCGCGGACGAGGCTTCGGATCGATGGTGGGCATCCGCCGTCGCCGCAGACCATTGCCGCGATCGGCACGGTGTGCGACGGCGCCGAGGACTCCGCCGGCCACGACCCGGTGATCGTCGAGCTGTCCGGGACCCCGTCCGGCGACTGGACCGGCGAGCTGACCGTGGGACTGGTCAGCAAGTGGGAGCGGGCCCTGCGCCGACTGGAGCGGCTGCCCACGACCACCATCGCGGTCGCCGACGGCGACTGCGGCGGTCCCGCCCTGGACGCTCTGCTGGTCACCGACATCCGCATCGCCACGCCCGCGCTGCGGCTGCTGATGCCCGTGGCCGACGGGGCCACCTGGCCCGGCATGGCGCTGCACCGGCTCGCCCAGCAGACGGCGGGCACGGCGGCGATCCGTCGCGCGGTGTTGTTCGGCGCCCCGATCGACGCCGCACAGGCGCTGGCACTGCACCTCGTCGACGAGGTGACCGACGACGCCGCGGGTTCGGTGACGGCGGCCGCCGAGCTCACCGCGCCGTTCGCCGGATCGGCGCTGGCCATCAGACGGCAGCTGCTGCTCGACGCCCGTACCGTCCCCTTCGAGGAGGCGCTCGGGGCCCATCTGGCCGCCTGCGACCGCGCGTTGCGGCAGACCTCGGACAAGGAGGCGAGGTGACCCGCACCGCAGCGCCCCCCCTTGCCGTCGGCGGACCGGCAGGAGATGCGGGCGCACAGGCGTCGGCTAGGGCGGAATTCGCACTGGAACAGGCGCTGCCTCTGTACCGCTTCGATGTGACAGGCAAGGTCGGCCGCTTCGCCGCCCGCGGCACGATTGGTTACAGAGAACGAGACAGGACGCGAAACCTGAAATGCGTCACTGTCCGTTGTGGCGAATATCGGCGGTGTACTGCTGCGCCCGTTCACGCACGATGTCCGGCAACTCACCGCGGGCCAGGTCGGCGAGCGTGGTGGTCTCCAGCACCTGGCGCAGGCTGGTGCGCACAGCCCGCCACACATCCGGGAGCACCATCGCCGCCCCCGGATACTCCAGGCCGGTCAGGCTCAGGTCCCGCACTTTCGCCAACGGGCCGTCCACCGCGCGGATCACAGCCGCGAGGCTGATCTCGGCGGCCGCTCCGGCCAACAGATAACCGCCCTGCGGACCCCGCACGCTGTGCACCAGACGGGCCAGCTTCAGCTCTCTCAGAATGCCGAAAAGGAACCGAACCGGGATGTCCTGACGGACCGACAACTGCTCGGCCGTCAGGGGCGTGTCGTCGGCCGCCGCCAACTCCGCCATCGCGCGCACCGCATAGTCCGTTCTCGCCGTGATCCGCATCCGGCCAATTTCTCATACCTGCAGGGGATTTGACGGCCCTCAGGTCCTACCGAAACGGATATCGGACAAGAGAAACGACGACTCTTGCGTGTAGTTCATCGAAATGGTGAACTATGCCGCACTGACCGTGCGGCCTTCGCGGTCCACGGTCCACGAGCCGCTCTTCGCGGCACCAGCGCGGAACCAGCGCGGCACCGGCGCGGCGCGAACACGGCACGAGCGCGGCACCAGCGCAGACGGTCCGCTGTGCACCGCGCGAGCGACACCGCGCAGCGGCACCAGCGCAGACGGTCCGCTGTGCACCGCGCGAGCGACACCGCGCACGGGCGCACATCCGGTCAAGCGGCCTGGCCGACAGGAGGCACGGCATGACGTCGTCAACACCGCGGGGATCGGTGGCCATCGTGGGAGTGGGTGCGGCCGGCGCTCTCGTCGCCGTACAGCTCTGCGAAACCGCCGTCCGCCGCCGGATCCCCCTGGAACTCCTGCTGATCGACCCGGCCGGGGAGGTCGGCCGCGGCACCGCCTACGCCACCCGCGACCCGCGGCACCTCCTCAACGTGCCTGCCGGGAACATGAGTTGTTACCCCGACGACCCGGGAAACTTCGTGCGATGGCTGTGTCGCCACGGCGAACCCACCATCACCGCCGCCGACTTCGTCTCGCGCTACCGCTACGGCGCCTACCTCGCGGACACCCTCGGCCGGGCCATCATCGCGGCCCACGGCACAGTCACCGTCCGCCGGCTGCGCACCCGGGTCGTCGACTGCCGCTGGAGCGACGGACCCGGCGGGACCGCCCGGCTCGAACTGGCCGACGGCACGACGGCCGACGCCGACAGCGTCGTACTCGCCACCGGCCCCGCTCCCTCCACCTCCGCGTGGCTTCCGCCCGCCCTGCGCGGCAGTGACCGTTTCCTCGCCACCCCCTGGACGCCGGGCGCCCTCGACACCCCGGCCCAGGAGCGCTGCTCGGACGACGTCCTGCTGATCGGAACCGGGCTGACCGCGGTGGACGTGGCCCTGCAACTGAACCGACCCGGTCGAACGGTGCACGCGGTGTCCCGCGGCGGGCGGCTGCCCCAGGCGCACGCCGTGACCCCGCTGCCCACCGTGGCCTGCGCCGAGCCGCTCACCGGGCTGCCGCTGCAGAACCTGCGCACCGCGGTCTACCGGCACGTCGGCCGGGTCATGCGCGCCCAGGGCGACTGGCGCCCCGCGCTGGACGGATTGCGCTCGCGCACGGCGGAACTGTGGGCGGCACTGTCCCTCGACGAGCGTGCCGAATTCGTCGAACGGGACGGCTCCCTCTGGAACGTGCACCGCCACCGGATGCCCCCGGCCACGGCGGAGAGCGTGGCCCGGATGCGCCGTACACGAGGTCTCAGGGTGATCCGGGGACGGATCGCCGACGCGCAGACCCTCCCGGACCGCTCGCTGAAGGTCTCCCTCACCGACGGCCGAGAACTGTCCGTGGGCTGGGTGGTGGACTGTACGGGGCCGGGCCTGCGGCTGGCGGACACGGCCGATCCGCTGTGGCGGAACCTGCTGCGACGCGGCGACGCGGTGCCCGGCCCACTGGGCATGGGCGTGTCCACTGACGACGGACGGCTGCGCGACCGCGACGGCCGGACGCGCCGCGCGGTGTGGACACTCGGCTCGCCACGCCGCGGCGAGTTGTGGGAGTCCACGGCGATCCCGGAGATCCGCGTCCAGGCCGCGGCCGCGGCCGAAGCGGTGCTCGGCCGGCCCGCCGCCGGCCCCGCCCATGCCACATCCGCCCGGCGCGCGGCCCGGCGTCCCACCGACGGCGGCGGCCTCGTTCTCAGCACCCACTCCGCCGCCGCGGCCGCCTACCGGTCAGGGGCGGACCGGGTGCTGAAGGTGCGGGCCGGCGCCCCGGCCGCGTTCCGGCGCGCCACGGCGCTCGACCCGGGCTTCGCGACCGCCCACGCCGCGCTCGCGCTGGTCGGACACGAGTGCGGAGCCGACGTGGACGTGCCCCGCACCCTGGCCGACGCGCAACGCAGCGCACGCGAACGGGCCGACGACCGCGAGCGCTCCTTCGTCCACGTGGTGTCTCAGCGGGTCCGGGGCACGGTCGCGGAGGGCGACGCGGCCCTCCTGCGACACCTGGAGAACTATCCGGGCGACCGGCTGGCACTCGCCACCGCGGTCCCGACGATCGCCTTCTCCGGCCTGTACGACCTCGACGGCAGCACCGCGCTCCGGCTGGTGGAAGAGACCGCGCCGGCCCACGACGGACACTGGTTCCACACGTCCCTGCTCGCCTTCATGCGCCAGGAGCAGGGCCGTTACGACGAGGCGGAAGCCCTGGCGGAACGGGCCCTTGCGAGGGAACCCGCGTCCGGGCACGCCATGCACGCGCTGGCGCATGTGCACTACGAGCGCGGCGACCACGACAGGGGCCGCGAACGGCTCGACGAGTGGCTGAGCGGCCGGGGCCGGGCCGGCACGCACCGTGCCCACTTCGCCTGGCACGCCGCCCTGCACGAACTGGCCGTCGAGGATGCGGCGGCGGTCCGGCGCAGGTGGGCGGGACAGCTGTCGCCCGGGAAGGTCAACGGCATCCGGGCGCTGGTCGACTCCGGTTCCCTGCTGTGGCGCGCCCGGATGTCCGACAACTGGCCGGGGCTGATACCGATCGACGACGTGCTGGACTCGGTCCCCGCCGACATCCTGGAGCGTCCGGCCACCGCGTTCACCGCACTGCACTCCGCGATCACCCTCACCGCCGCGGGAGACCTGCCGGGGCTGCGGCGGCTGCAGGCCCACGCCTCGGACTCCGATCACGTGCAGCGAGAGGTCATCGCCCCGCTGTGCGAGGCGTTCGCTCACCTGGTGGAAGAGAACTGGGCCGAGGCGGTGCGGCACCTGGAGCGCATCCTCCCGATGCTCCGGATGGTCGGCGGAAGCGCCGCCCAGCGCGAGGTCGTGGAGGAGACTCTGCTCTACGCGCAGGTCTCGGCGGGCCTCTGCGCCGCCGCCCGAGTACGCCTGCAGGAACGTCTGGACCGCCGCTCCTCACCGTCCGACCGACGCAGACTGGCAGCGCTCCCCGCCTGACAGGACCGGACCGGACCGGAGAACGGCGACGGAGGCGAACGGGCCGATCTGTAGTGCGTAGGCACCAGGGCATGTCGGCGGCTGGTCCGGGTGCACCAGGGGAAGACGGGGGCGGGGGACGATGCCCGTCGGGGCGTCGGAGGGAAGGGTTGGAGGCGCCGGCCGGGCAGGAAGAGGACCTCTCCATGCCACCGCACCGCACCACTCCGAACGACTCGCCCTGCTCACCCCGCGCGAACGAGAGATGGTCGCTCTGGTCGCGACCGGCCTGTCCAACCAGGAGATCGCCGAGCGGATGTTCCTCAGCCCCTTCACCGTCCGCGCCCACGTACAGCGCGCGATGACGAAGCTGGAGGCCCGCGACCGGGCGCAACTCGTCGTCATCGCCTACCGGACGGGCCTGGCCCACGCCTCCGGCGACGGCGGCGCCGACCGCCTGCCGTAGTCCGACCGATGTCGGTCGCCCGTCTATGCCTGTCGGTCGCCCGTCGGCGGCTGTCGGGCGGATGTCGACGGCTGTCGGGTGGGTGTCGACGGCTGTCGGGTGGGTGTCGGCGGTTCGTCGGCGGGGCCTGGCACCTTTCGAGAAACGGCCGGCCGGAGTTCACCGGACGCGCCCGATCCAGAGGAGCATCATGCACACCCCCGTCACGATCATCGGCGCCGGACTCGGCGGCCTCACGCTGGCCCGCGTGCTGCACGTCCACGGCATCCCGGCCACCGTCCACGAGGCGGAGCCCGCACCGACGGCGCGCACGCAGGGCGGGATGCTCGACATCCACGACCACAACGGCCAACCGGCCCTGCGAGCAGCCGGCTTGATGGACGAGTTCCGCGGCATCGTCCTGGAGGGCCGCCAGGCGATGCGCGTCCTCGACCGGGACGGGACCGTCCTGCTCGACCAGCCCGACGACGGCACCGGCGGCCGCCCCGAGGTACAGCGCGGCGAACTGCGCCAGCTGCTGCTCGACTCGCTCCCCGCCGGCACCGTCCGGTGGGGCCGCAAAGTCGTCAGCGTCCGTGCCCTGGGCGAGGCCCGCCACGAGGTGACCTTCGCCGACGGCAGTACCGTCGCCACGAGCCTGCTGGTCGGCGCGGACGGCGCGTGGTCACGGGTCCGCCCGCTGCTCTCCGCCGCCGTGCCCGAGTACACCGGCACGTCCTTCGTCGAGACCTATCTGTTCGACGCCGACACCCGTCACCCCGCTGCCGCGAAGGCGGTCGGCGGCGGGTCGATGTTCGCACTGGAGCCCGGCAAGCGGCAGATCAGCGCCCACCGGGAGAGCGGCGGGACCCTCCACACCTACGCGATGCTGTCCAAGCCGCTGGACTGGTTCGCCGGCATCGACTTCACCGACCCCTCCGCGGCCCTCCCCCGGATCGCGCAGGAGTTCGACGGCTGGGCCCCGGAACTCACCGCCCTGATCACCGACAGCGACACGGCACCGGTCCTGCGCCCCCACTACACACTGCCCGTCGGTCAACGGTGGGACCGGGTGCCGGGGGCCACCCTGATCGGCGACGCCGCCCACCTCATACCCCCGAACGGCGAAGGCGCCAACCTGGCCATGCTGGACGGCGCCGAACTCGGCGAGGCCCTCGCCGCGCACCCCGACGACATCGAGGCCGCCCTCACCGCGTACGAGCAGGCGATGTTCCCCCGCAGCGCCGCGGTCGCCGAAGCCGAAGCCGAAACCCCGGACAACCCCGCACTGGAGGACGTGATCAACTTCTTCACCCGGGACGAGTAGGGCCAGTGTCGAAGCTGAACCCCTGAGCTCAGCTCAGCCTGGCGGACCTGGCTCAGGACATTTTTGAGATCGGCTGTCCGCCGGCGGGCCGGAGCTGAGGGGCACCGCCCGCGAGAGGGCGTTGCGGCAGGCCAGGACGGCGGGATGCCGGCTGCGGCCGCGGCGTACGACGGTGAAGACGCGGCGGGCGCGCTGACCGCGGGGGAGTCGCCGCAGCGGCACGGTCGGCTGCTTGCCGCTCCAGACGAGGTCGGGCAGGAACGCGGCGGCGTGCCCCTGCTCGACGAGGCGCAGGTGCAGCAGGAGGTCGGTGGTCTCGAACCGTACGTCGGGCTCGAACCCGGCGTTGCGGCAGAGGGTCATCGCCCAGTGTCGGGCGAATGTGCCTTCTGGTTCCATCGCCCAGGGCCGGTCCGCGAGCGAGCGCAGTGCCGCTGTCGGGCCGTCGCTGTCCGGGCTGTCGGCCGTGGCGGGCAGGGCGAGGTGGAGGGGGTCGTCGAGCAGGTCCTCCTGTTCGAGTTCGGCGGGCCGTGGGTGGGGGTTGCCGGGGTATTCCTCCGCGAGGACCAGGTCGAAGTCGCGGGCTTGCAGGGCGGGCAGGGCCTGTTCCGGTTCCAGCTGGGTGACGTGGACGCGCAGAGCCGGGTGCAGGTCGCGCAGCAGACCGAGCGCGGTCGGGACCAGGGCCAGCGCGGCGGTCTGGAACGAGGCGATGCGCAGCGTGCCCGTCAGATCGGCGAGGGAGGCGGCGATGTCCGCCTCCGCGCGCTCCAGGCGTTCGAGGATCGCTTCGGTGTGGGCGACGAGGATCTCGGCCTGCTCGGTCAGCCGCACCCGCCGCCCGATCGGCTCCAGCAGCGGGACGCCGACCTCGGCTTCCAGTTGCGAGAGCTGCTGGGAGACGGAGGAAGGCGCGTAGGACAGGGCGGCGGCGACGGCTGCCAGGGTGCCGCGGTGCTTGAGTTCGCGCAGCAGGCGCAGTCGGTGCAGATCGAACATCGACGGCCCCTCGTCCAATGGTCGGTTTTTCCGATGAGTACAGGTCGGAAACATTCGCTGGACCGATCACAGGTCGCCATCGGACCCTTTTCCCGTGGCTGAGAACCTCGCTTCCCTTCCTGCGCTGCCGTGGACCGTACGTCCCGGCACCCGTGCCTGGCGGTGTGCACCCGCACCTGCCGACGTACGCGACTTCCACTCCGCGCTGCCCGACTACTCACCCACCCCGCTGACCGAACTTCCCTCCTTGGCTGGGGAGTTGGGTGTCGGCAGGGTCTTCGTCAAGGACGAGTCGTGCCGGCTGGGGCTGCCCGCGTTCAAGGCGCTGGGCGCCTCCTGGGCGGTCCACCGCACTCTTGCCGAGCGGGCCGCGAGCGGCGGACACCGGGGTCCGGTCACGCTGGTGACCGCGACCGACGGCAACCACGGCCGGGCGGTGGCCCGCACGGCACGTCTGCTCGGTCAGCACGCCCATGTGTTCGTCCCGCAGGGGGTGCATCCGGAGGCCGTGGCGGCGATCGTCGCCGAGCAGGCGAAGGTCACGGAGGTCGCGGGACCGTACGACGAGGCCGTGCGCCTGGCGGCCGAGGCGGCTGCGGGGCCGGACTCGGTCCTGGTCCAGGACACCGCATGGGAGGGCTACGAGCGGATCCCGGGGTGGATCGTCGAGGGCTACTCCACCCTCTGCGCCGAGATCGACGAGCAACTTGCGGCCGAAGGAATCGTCGACGGACCGGACCTCGTCTCCATACCGGTGGGCGTGGGATCCCTGGCTCAGGCCGTCGTCACCCACTACCGCAGCCGCCCCTCCGGGCACGCTCCGGCGCTGCTGTCGGTGGAGCCGGAGACCGCGGCCTGCGTCCTCGAAAGCCTCACCCGCGGCGAGCCCGTCAGCATCCGCACCGGCGACACCGCCATGGCCGGGCTGAACTGCGGCACCCCGTCCAGCATCGCCTGGCCCCACCTGCACGGCGGGTTGGACGCCGCCGTCGCCGTCCCCGACGCCGCCGGCGCCCGTGCGGCCGCTGATCTCGCGGCCCTAGGCGTCTCCTCGGGTCCCTGCGGGGCCGCGCCGCTCGCCGGGCTGCGCGCGGCGCTCACCGGCACGGGCGCCGACGAACGCCGTAAGGCGCTGGGACTCGGCCCGTCCTCGGTGGTCGTCCTGCTGAGCACCGAGGGCACGACCGCCAACCCGCACACCACCACCGATCACTGAACACGCGACACCCGCAAACACGCTGTGTCCGCACCCGACAACCTCCGGGAGACCGCTCATGAAGCCCGCGTCCGCGCCCACCCCCGCCCCCGCCCCCGCCCCGATCACCGTCAACGGCGACCGCCTGTGGCAGTCGCTGATGGACCTCGCCGAGATCGGCGCGTACGACGACGAGCGCACCGGTCTGCGCGGCGTCGACCGTCTCGCCCTGACCGACGCCGACGCGGCCGGCCGCCGTCAGGTCATCGCATGGATGGAGCAGGCCGGCCTGGCCGTTCGCATCGACCGCATGGGCAACATCTACGGTCGCCGCGAGGGCGCCGACCCCACCGCGGCTCCGGTGCTGACCGGCTCGCACATCGACAGCGTGGCCACCGCCGGCGCCTTCGACGGCTGTCTCGGCGTCCTGGGCGGCATCGAGGTCGTCCGCACCCTGAACGAGCGCGGCATCACCACCCGCCGCCCGATCGAGGTCGGCGTCTTCACCGAGGAGGAAGGCGTCCGCTTCGGCACCGACATGCTCGGCAGCGCCGTCGCCGCCGACCGTCTGACCCTCGAATACGCCCACGCCCTGACCGACCGCGACGGCCGCACCCTCGGCGGCGAACTCGCCCGTACCGGCTTCGACGGATCGACCGAGGTACGCCTCGCCCCGCCGCACGCCTACGTCGAGTGCCACATCGAGCAAGGCCCCGTCCTCGCGGAGAACAACGTAGAGATCGGCGTCGTCACCGGTGTGCAGGGCATTTCCTGGCAGGAGATCACCATCCACGGCCGTGCCGCCCACGCCGGCACCACCCCCACCCATCTGCGTGCCGACGCGGGTCTCGCTGCCGCCCAGATCATCGTTCACCTGCGGGCGTTGGTCGACTCGGGGGAGTACGGGGACCTGCGCGCCACCGTCGGCCATCTGATCGTCCACCCGGACCTGACCAACATCGTCCCGGCCCGCGCCGAGCTGACGGTCGACCTGCGCAACCCCGACGACGTCCAGATGGCCCGCGCCGAGGAGGCCCTCGCCGCGTTCCTGCGCGAACTGGAGCGCAGTCAGCCGGGTCTGTCGCTGAGCACCCGGCGGATGGCCAAGACCGCCTACGTCCCCTTCGACGACGAGGTGCAGAAGGTCATCGCGCAGGCGGCCGACGAGCGCGGCCTGGAGCACATCTCCCTGCTCTCCGGCGCCGGCCACGACGCCCAGGAGATCGCCGCGCTCTGCCCCACCGCCATGATCTTCGTGCGCGGTGAATACGACGGCATCAGCCACAACCCCCGTGAGTACTCCACCCCGGAAGCCTGCGCCCACGGCGTCGACGTCCTGGCGGGCACGCTCCTGCGCCTGGCGAGGCAGGAGACCGCGTGAGAACAAAACCCGGAACGCGGAGGGACGCCCTGACCCTGGTGGTCGTAGCTCAACGGGCCTAGGATTCCGATGATTTCGAAGGACAACCGCATAGGCGCATGACCGGGGGAAGCCGGTGGGATTCCGGCACTGACCTGCAACCGTGAGCGGCCCGACGGGCCGTGAGTCGGATGGCCCGGCACGTGCCGAGAACCGCTTCCCCTGTCATGGTCTGCAGCGCGAAGCCGAGCGCCCTGCTCGGGTTGGCCTTCGGTTGCGTGCGGTGGGCCACCCGTACCAGGAAGGCTCAGCCTTGAACCGGATACCCGCACGACGGGGCGTCATCGCCGCGACCGCCCTCGGCCTCGCCCTGGCCTCCGCGCCGGCCGTCGCCCACGCCCAGAGCGACCAGGGCACGAACACCCCCGTCAAGGTGAGCCTCACCGTCCAGGGACCGGACGGACTCCTCTTCAAGGGGAAGATCAGGACCCAGGGGCACGACGTCACCACCGCGACCGGCGGCACACACCGCTGCGACGGCACCAACGGCGGGGCCAACCCCACCGCGGTGCCCACCCCGACGGCCGCCCTCGACGACGCCGCCCGCAAGCGGCACTTCACCTGGGACGGCACCTGGTACGCGTCGTTCGACGACTTCTCGGTGGACACCATCAAGAACGTCGACGGCGGCGGTGTCGCGTACTGGAACATCTCCGTCAACGGCACGTCCACGCCCGTCGGCGGCTGCCAGTTCAAGCTGAACGCCGGTGACAAGGTGGCCTTCACCTGGACGGCCTTCTGAGCCGGCCCCGTGGGTGGGCCGGGCGAACTCGGCAGCGCCCCGAAGGGGCGCGGGGAACTGCGCGACCAGCCACGACGGCCCCGCAGCCGAACGACGGCAGATCGCGGCACATCGTGGCAGATCGCGGCATGCCCAGCGGAGCGCCTACGCGGACCAGCGCACCGCGATCGTGTCGCCCACCCCCACCGTCGTCTCCCGGGCGGCGGTGGCGAAGGCCCCGCCGTCGATGCTCACCTTCCAGGTGTCCGAGCCGCTGTTGGCCTTGCCGTTGACGGAGGTGACGGTTCCGGTGCCGGACGAGGGGGTCACGGCCGTGACGCAGCCGGACGGCGTCGCCGCGCTCGTGGCCGCGTCCAGGACCTCGCCCAGGGTGGTCGTCGATCCGGTCGGGGTGAGGGCGACCGCGCACACCTTCAGGCCGCCCGCGCCGTCGTCCACCGTCAGCGCCAGCTTCGTCGCCGTACCGGCCGTGAACGCCCCCTGACCCACCCACTGCAGGGCGCCCGCGGTGACCGGGACGGGCGGGGCGGAGGTGAAGCCGCCCCCGGCCACCGCCCGCAGCCCGTCGATCGAGGCGTACGCCGACGGAGTCGTGTCGCTGGGCAGGTACTTGAACCCGCCGCCCGGGTTGAACTGCTGGGCGATGAGGAAGTCGACCGGCGTCTTGCCGAGGGAGGTGAGGAAATCGCCCGTCTGCGGGTTGATGCCGCACGCGTTGAGCCCCGAGACGGCCCAGCCGTTGGAGTCGGTGTTGACCCCGAACAGGGCGTTGAAAGCACCGCTGTTGGCGACCAGCTTGCTCTTGAGGAACGCCTTGGCCTGCACGATGTCGGTGTCGGTGCCCGGCACCCCGGACACGCACAGGGCGGCCATCGCCGCGCCGGTCATGTCGATGTCGCTGGTCGCGGCGAGCTGGGTCGGATTGCCCTCCGCCTTGCTGTAGTTCCAGCCGCCGTCGTTGTGCTGGTTGGCCCGCAGCCGCGTGATGACCGCGTCGCGCAGCGCCTGCGGGACGCGGACCTGCGCGGACTGGGTCTTCGCGCCGTTCAGGGCGAGCGCGGCGAAGACCGTGCCGTTGAAGTTGGCCGACGGGCCGAAGTAACCCGCCTCGGCGCTCTGCCAGTAGCCGTAGATGTCGGCGATCAGATTCCGGGAGGCGGAGACGCGGGCCGGGTCGACGCCGGCGGCATAGGCGTTGAGGGTGGCGCGCTCGTAGTCGGTGACGACGGGGGAGGCGGACGGCCAGCCGCTGGTGGAGAGCAGGTTGCGGTAGACGGTTCTGGCGTTCTTGGTCGGGTCGCCGCCCGGGGTCACGTCCACGGCGGCGGTTCCGGCCGCGGCGAACGCGCTGAACGCCCACTCGTTGGACAGCCCCGACCCGGCGTACGAACCGTCCGCCGCCTGAAGGGACTTGAGGTACGTCACGCCGTTCGTCTTCGACGTGGCGATCTGCGCGGGCGTCGCGGTCGCCGCGGCGGGCAGCGTCGTGAGGGCGAACGCGCCGAGCGCGGCCATCGCGGTGAGCGACGCGCGACGACGGGACGACGGTCGGGACGACAGTCGGGACGACGGTCGGGGCAACTGGCGGGACATGGCCTGCTCCTGGGATGAGGGACGCCGGCCGGGCCCGTGCCGCCTGGCCGTTCGCGGCGCGGGGAGCAGCGGGCGGGCCGCCGTCCGAACGCGTGGACCGGCTACCTGAAATCCTGCTCCGCGTGGGCATTCGGGCTCGGGCCGGCCCCTCGCCGTCCCACACCGCTGCGCGTCAGCCCCGGACTCCCACCGGGTTCCCCCACTCGGCAGTGCCGGACGGTACCCGACTGGCATCCGGGCCGCCAGAGGCGCTCCGGACACCCCGTGCGGGCGGCCCGGCCGCACCTTGACGCTTCCTGTGAAGCGTGTTCAAATCCGGCTGATACGCAAGAAGTTCCAGGGAAAGCCGGTCGAAATCCGGCGCTGACCCGCAACCGTAGGCCCGGCCCCGCGCCGGGCGAGCCGGAATGCCTGGAGCGTGATCGACAAGCAACGGACGCCGTCGCGGACTACGGCGTGGTGCGACCAGCTTCCGTCCCGCCGGGCCCTCCCGCGTGACGGGAGCGCTCAGCCACGTTCCCACCCGCGCCGGCCTGGCAACGAGGGGGCCGCGGTGGCGACGGGGAAGCGAAGAGACGGACGGCCGGGCACCGGCCCCGGACGCCTTGCGGCACTGCTGTCGGCAGCGCTCCTTCTCCCGGCGGCGTGCGTGACGATCCTCAACTCGGCCTCCGCCGCCGCCGACCCGATCGGCGACTGCACCGCCACCGAGGGCGCCGTCGTCGCCGTCGACTTCGGGCCCTTCGGCGGCACGACCGAACGCGGCTGCGACCCCACCCCGACCACCGGCTACGACCTCCTCCACGACGCCGGGTTCTCCACCACCGGCACCGAGCACGACGGCCCCGCCTTCATCTGCCGCATCGGCTTCGGACCCTTCGACTCCGGCACGCAGTACCCCACTCCGCAGAAGGACGCCTGCGTCCTGACCCCGCCGGCCACCGCCTACTGGTCGTACTGGACCGCCTCGCCCGGCCAGGACGAGTGGACCTACAGCCAGTACGGCGCCATGGACCGCAAGCTCGAGGACGGCGACGTCGACGCCTGGGTGTACGGCGGCACCGACGTCGGCGGCTCCACGGGCAAGCCCGACTTCAGCCCCGACGACGTACGCGCGGGCGGCACCGGCACTCCCGACCCCGGCGGCCCACCGACCGGCGGGCCGGGCGAGGTCGACGTGAGCGCCGCGGCGGCCTGGCTCAAGGGCCGGCTCACCGACGGCGAACGCATCGTCGACGACGGCGCCGAAACGCCCAACCACCTCCTGACCACCGAGACGGCGTACGCGCTCGCCGCGGCCGACGGCAAGAGCGCCGCCCTCGACAAGGTCACCGCCTTCCTCTTCGCGCACGCCGGCGACTACGCCTACCCGAACGGCGCCGACCAGGCCCCCGACGCCACCGCCGCCGCCCGGCTCGCCCTCCTCGCCGAGATCACCGAGGCCGACCCGCACGCCCTCGGCGGCCACGACCTCGTGGGCGACCTCACCAAGAACGTGTGCGCGGCGGGCCCGGAGTCGGGCGAGCCGACCCCCGGCTGCACCGCCGAGGGCGACTTCCGCAACGCCACGTACACCGACGGCCAGGCGCTCTCCGTCCTGGCCCTGCTGCGCGCCGGGACCACCGCCCCGGCCGCGGCGGTGGACCGGCTCAGCCGACTGCAGTGCAACGACGGCGGCGTCACCAGCATCCTCATCCGCCCCGGCGAGTACTGCGACGGCGACCCCGCGACCACCGGCCTGGTCGCCCTGGTGCTGCACAAGGCGGGCGGCCACGACGCCGCCGTGACCAAGGCCCGCGCCTACCTGACCAAGGCCCAGCGCCAGGACGGCGCATTCCCCGGCTACACCGGTTCCACCACCGGCAGCGTGTACGCCACCGCCTACGCCGCCCAGGCGTTGCGCGCCCTCGGCGACACCGCCCGCGCCGACGCGGCCGTCGCCTGGCTGTCCCGGGAGCAACTCGACGGCGGCGGCTTCGGCTTCGAGGAAGACGCCGCCGACCCGGCCGTCTACCCGACGCCGTCCGCGGTCCTCGCGGGCGCGGACACCAGCCTGGTCACGCTGACCACGAAGAAGGCGACGGAGCCGACCGACCCGCCGACCACCGACCCGGGCACACCGACCCCGGGCATCGGCCCCGACCTGAAGAAGGGCGTCGCCTACCTCACCGGCGCGGCCCGGCTCAAGGACGGCCGCTACTACACCGTCGGACCCGCGTCGGACCGCGCCGACTTCGGCCTCACCATCGACGGCGCCTACGCGCTCGCCGCCACCGGCCTGAACAACGCCAAGCTGCGCGGCATCGTCGACTTCCTCGACCACGGCGGCAAGGACGGCGAGGGCCGTACGGTCCACGACTGGACGGGCGTCGGCACGGCCTATGCGGCGGGCGGCTCGATCGGCAAGACCGCGCTGCTCGCCGAGGCCGTCGGCCGCGACCCCCGCGACTTCGGCGGCCACGACCTCGTCGCCGCGCTCGACAAGGCCGTCTGCGCCAAGGCGAGCACGGCCCCCGACCGCTCCTGTGCGGCCAAGGGCGCCTACACCTACGCCCCGTCCGTCTTCGCCCAGTCCCTGGCCGTCATGGCGCAACTGCGAGCCGGTGAGACGTCGGCCGCCCAGGAGCCGATCGCCTACCTGGAGAGCCTCCAGCGGGTCGACGGCGCCTGGCCGAGCCTGATCCCCGCCACGAACGACTCCGACGTGGACTCCACCGCCATCGCCGCCATGGCGCTCGACCTGGCCGGCGGAGCCAAGGCGGTGGCGGCCCGGGACAAGGCCCTGAAGTGGATCGCCGCCCAGCAGCTGCCCGACGGCGGCTTCCCCGGCGCGGCCGGCAACTCGGTCAACTCGGCCGCTCTCGCCGTCCAGGCACTGTCGTTGGACGCGGCCGCCCATGCCGAGGAGATCGCCGACGGGCGGAAGTTCCTCGCCGTGCAGCAGAACGCCGACGGCGGCTTCAACGTGGCCGAGGAAGGCCAGCGCGGCTCCGACCTGCGCGCCTCCACGCAGGCCGTGAGCGGCGCCACCGGAATCTCCTTTGGCACGCTGGAGCGCAGCCTGGCCGGTACCTCGCCGCAGCCCACGCCGAGCCCGAGCGCAAGCGCCGGCGCCCCGGACATCGTCACCCCCGACGACCCGAGCGACGGCGGATCAGCGGCCGCGGGCGGCAGCGGGGGCGGCGCGCTGGCCTCCACCGGTGTGCAGCTCGGTCTCGTCACCGCGATCGCCGCGCTGCTCGTGCTCGGCGGCTGGCGGACGACGGTCGTCGCCCGCCGGCGTCGCGTGACCACGGAGGCAGGCCGGTGACCGGTGCACGACCGACAGGCATGCTGGCGGCGCTGGGCCTGACCTGCGCCGCCCTCGTCGCGACCGCCGGGCCGGCTGTAGCGGCCCCGCAGCCGATGGGCCGCTGCACGACCACGTCCGGAGCGGTGCTCGCCGTCGACTTCAGCGACTGGGGCGGCCCGATCCTGCGCTCCTGCGGCACGACCCCCACCACCGGCTACGAACTGCTGAACCAGGGCGGCTGGCGCACCGCCGGCACCGGGCACGACGGGCCCGCCTTCGTCTGTCGCATCGGCTACAGCGGCTTCAAGAACGGCAAGCAGTTCCCGACGGCCGCACAGGACGACTGCGTCCTCACACCGCCCGCCTCGGCCTACTGGTCGTACTGGCACGCCGACCCGGGCGAGAACGACTGGGAGTACAGCCAGTTGGGCGCCATGCTCTACAAGCCGAAGCCGGGCAGCGTCGACCTGTGGATCTTCGGCGGCACCGACATCGGGGGCACCGAGGGGCGGCCCACCGTCTCCCCGGACCGGTTGCGCGCCCACAACACCCGGCCGCAGGGCGACGCGGCGACGCCCGCGGCCACCGACAAGGCCCCCGAGCCGCCGCCGGACGTCGACACCGGACCGGCTCCCGAACAGCCCGCCACGTCCGCCGCACCCCGGCCGACGACGCCCACGCCGAGCAAGAGCGCGAGCGCGAGCACGACACCGTCGCCCTCGCCCAGCCCCTCGGCGAGCGCCGCCGTGAGCTCCTCGGCCGCCGCCGCACCGAGCGCCGCCTCCCGGGTCGTCGACGCCGCCCCGGCGGCCGCCGCCCGCCACGACTCCGGTTCGGTCGTGCCGGTCGTCACCGGTACGGCGCTCGTCCTGCTGATCAGCGGGGCGGCGGCCTTCGTGGCCCGTCGCCGCCGCCGTACCGAGTGACCGCGGTGGCCCGTACGACCATGGCGGCGCCGCGCACCGCGCCCGCGTCGGACCGGGGCGGCCGACGTCTGCCGCGCATCCTGCACCCGGTGGCCTGGTGGGTGTGGGCGCTCGCGCTCGCCACCGCCGTCAGCCGGACCAACAACCCGCTGCTGCTGTTCCTGGTCCTGGCCGTGCTCGGCTATGTCGTCACCGCGCGGCGCACGCAGGCGCCCTGGGCGCGCGGCTTCAAGTACTACCTGTACCTGGCGTTGACCGTCGTCATGATCCGGGTCGTCTTCCGCGCGGTCTTCGCCACCGGCATCACCCCGCGCGACCACTTCCTGTTCTCCCTCCCGCGCATCCCCACCCCCGACTGGTACGCGGGCATCCAGATCGGCGGCCCCGTGTCGCTGGAGGCGGTGCTCTCGGCGGCCACCGACGGGCTGCGGCTGGCCTGCATGCTGTGCTGCATCGGCGCGGCGAACACGCTCGCCAATCCCAAGCGCGCCCTGCGGGTACTGCCCGGCGCCCTGTACGAACTCGGCGTCGCCGTCACCGTCGCGATCAGCGTGGCCCCGCAACTCGTCCAGAGCGTCCAACGCGTCTCCAAGGCACGGAAGTTGCGCGCCGGGCGGACCCAGGGATCCAAGGCACTGCGCGGCATCGTCGTCCCCGTCCTGGAGGACGCCCTGGAGCGCTCGCTGCGGCTGGCCGCCGCGATGGACTCCCGGGGCTACGGCCGCGCGGGCACCGCCACCCCCCACTCCCGCCGGATCACCGGGGCGTTGATCCTGCTGGGCATGTGCGGGCTGTGCGCGGGAGCCTACGGGCTGCTCGACGCGACCGCGCCCGCCCTGCTGGGCCTGCCCGCCATGGCACTCGGCGCGGCGCTGTGCGTGGCGGGCCTGCGCCTGGGCGGCCGGCGCGTCACCCGCACCACCTACCGGCCCGACCCCTGGCGGCTGCCCGAGTGGGCCGTGGCCGGCAGCGGAGTGCTGTCCGCCGTCCTGCTCCTGGGCAACCTCGGCTACGACCCGGCCCAGCTCAACCCCACCTTCTACCCCCTCACCTGGCCCGAGCTGCCGCTGGTGCCGACGGCCGCGATCCTCCTCGCCGGCACGGCCGGCTTCCTCGCACCCCCACCCGGAGAGTCGTGATCACCTTCGACCAGGTCACCGTCCAGTACGACGACGCGCCCGAACCCGCCCTCCGGGACGTCGACTTCACGGTGGACGAGGGCGAACTCTGCCTCGTCGTGGGCCATACGGGCGTCGGCAAGTCCACCCTCCTCGGCGCGGTCAACGGCCTGGTGCCGCACTTCACCGGCGGCACCCTGTACGGCCGCGTCCTCGTCGACGGCCGCGACACCGCCCACCACCCGCCCCGCGAACTCGCCGACGTCGTGGGCGTGGTCGGCCAGGACCCCCTCGACGGCTTCGTCACCGACACCGTCGAGGAGGAACTCGCCTACGCCATGGAGCAGTTGGCGATTCCCCCGGCCACCATGCGCAAGCGTGTCGAGGAGACCCTCGACCTGCTCGGCCTCGCCGAGCTGCGCCACCGCGCCCTGCACGAGCTCTCCGGCGGTCAGCAGCAGCGCGTGGCCATCGGCTCCGTCCTCACCGCCCACCCCCGCGTCCTGGTCCTGGACGAACCCACCTCCGCCCTCGACCCGACGGCCGCCGAGGAGGTTCTCGCCGCCGTCACCCGCCTCGTGCACGACCTCGGCGTCACCGTCCTCATGGCCGAACACCGCCTGGAACGCGTCGTCCAGTACGCAGACCGCGTCCTGCACCTCCCCGGCGACGGCCACGCCCGCATCGGCGCGCCCGCCGACATCCTGCACACGTCCACGATCGCGCCGCCGATCGTCGAGCTGGGGCGGGCCGCCGACTGGTCGCCGCTGCCGCTGTCCGTCCGTGACGCCCGGCGCGCCGCCGCACCCCTGCGCGCCCGGCTGGCCGACCGGACCCCGGCCCCCGTCCGCCCGCCCGCGGCAGGGGACCGCCCCTGCCTGCTCACCGCACGCGGTGTCACCGTCAGCTACAAGAGCGTCCCGGCGGTCCGGGAAGTCGACCTCGATCTGCACGCGGGCGAGGTCACCGCCCTGATGGGCCGCAACGGCTCCGGCAAGTCCTCCCTGCTGTGGGCCCTCCAGGGGTCGGGACGACGCAGCGCCGGGAAGGTCCGGGTGGGCGGGGCCGATCCGCACGAGGTGGGCGCCGCGCGAGCCCGCCGGCTCGTCGGCCTGGTCCCGCAGACCCCGGCGGACCTGCTCTACCTGGAGAGCGTGCGGGCCGAACTCGACCAGGCGGACACGGAGTCCGGCACCGAACTGCGCGCCCGGGCCGTCCTGGACCGGCTCGCGCCCGGCATCCCCGACTCCACCCACCCGCGCGACCTCTCGGAGGGCCAGAAACTCGCCCTGGTCCTCGCCATCCAGCTCTCCGCCGCCCCCACGACCGTCCTGCTCGACGAGCCGACCCGCGGCCTGGACTACCGGGCGAAAACGGCACTGACCGCCATCGTCGACGCGCTCGCGGCCGAGGGCAGAGCGGTGGTGATCTCCACCCACGACGTCGAGTTCGCCGCCCGCGCCGCCGACCGGGTGGTCGTCATGGCGGAAGGGGACATCGTCGCCGACGGACCGACCGCCGAAGTCATCGTCGCCTCACCCGTGTTCGCTCCGCAGACCGCCAAAATCCTCGCCCCACTGCCCTATTTGACGGTCGATCAGGTACGGGAGGCGCTCGCATGACGGCCGCGGCCATCCGGCTCACCCCGCGCGTCGGCATCGTGATGACGATGGCCGCCTTCCTCGGACTGGTCGCGTTCTTCTGGCCGTTCGTCGTGGCGCCGGGCGCCTTCGCCTCGAACTACGCACCCCCGCTGATCTTCGGCGTGCTGCTCCTGCTCGTCCTGTGCGTGGTGCTCTCCGAGATCGCCGAGGGCGGCATCGACTCCAAGGCGCTCGCCATGCTCGGCGTCCTGTCCGCCGTCAACGCGGCCCTGCGCCCCCTCGGCGCCGGCACCGCCGGCATCGAGACCGTGTTCTTCGTCCTGGTCCTGGCGGGGCGCGTCTACGGCCCCGGATTCGGCTTCACGCTCGGCTGCACCTCGCTGTTCGCCTCCGCCCTCATCACCGGCGGCGTCGGGCCGTGGATGCCGTACCAGATGTTCGGCTGCGCCTTCGTCGGGATGCTCGCCGGATTCCTCCCCCGGGCGAGCGGCCGACGCGAGGTCCTGATGCTCGCCGGCTACGGATCCCTCTCCGGCTACCTCTTCGGCTTCCTCCTCAACCTCTCCTTCTGGCCGTTCTCCCTCGACCCCGGCAGCTCCATCGCCTACCTCCCCGGCCTGCCCTTCACCGAGCAGTGGCAGCGCTACATCGCCTTCGACATCGCCACCTCCCTCGGCTGGGACACCGGCCGCGCGGTCACCAACTTCGTCTGCGTGCTGCTGGCCGGCCCCGCGGTCCTGACGACCTTCCGCCGCGCCGCCCGCCGGGCCCGCTTCCGCGCCCCGGTGCGCTTCGCGGCGCCCCGGACGACCGAGCCCACGGCTTCCGACCGGTGATCCGGGTCACCCGGCGCGGGAGAGCAGAATCTCGCCAGGTGAGGTGCTATTGGCCATGCACCCGACAGGCGGTACCGTCGCTGTGATAACGACGACGGCATCACGGAAGCCGGTGGGAACCCGGCACGGTCGCGCCACTGTGGACGGTGCACCCCGAAAAGGGGGCGCATCGCGAGTCAGACCCGGGACCGTCGTCCTGTGCACCACCGAGTTGGGACGCGAACTCCCAGAGGAGGCCCCTGCCATGGCGCAGCATGTCGCTCAGCCGACTGCCACCCCCGTCGTACCCGCCAAGCTCCCGCTGAAGGACATCGCCCCCTGGGCCGTCTTCGTCGGCATCCTGATGCTGGTCCTGCTGTACTTCGTCGGCGCCGAGCAGGGCGCCACCTCCGTCGTCTCCGGCGAGGAAGTCCACGAGTGGGTGCACGACGCCCGCCACCTGCTCGGCTTCCCCTGCCACTGACGTCACGAGGGGCACAGCACACCCATGAACTCCGCAACGGTAAGAAACCTTCTCGTGCGGGGCATGCTCGCCGGCCTCGGCGCCGGCGTGCTCGCCCTGATCGTCGCCTACTTCCTCGGTGAACCCAGCGTCGACAGCGCCATCGCCTTCGAGGAGTCGCAGGCACCCGCCCATGCGCACGAGGTCGAACTCGTCTCCCGCTCCCTGCAGTCCACCGCCGGCCTGGCCACCGGCGTCCTGATCTACGGGGTGGCGTTCGGCGGCATCGCCGCCCTCGCCTACTGCTTCGCGCTCGGCCGCGTCGGCCGCTTCGGCGCGCGCGCCACGGCCCTGCTGCTCTCCGGCGCGGCCCTGATCGCCGTCTACGTGGTGCCGTTCCTGAAGTACCCGGCCAATCCGCCCGCCGTCGGCGACCACGACACCATCGCCAAGCGCACCACGCTCTACCTGCTGATGATGGTGCTGAGCGTGCTCCTCGCGGTCGGCGCGGTGATCGCGGGCAAGCGCCTCGCGCCGAAGCTGGGCACCTGGTACGCCAGCGTGGCCGCCGTCTTCGGCTTCGCCGTCGTGATCGGGCTGGCGTACGCGTTCCTGCCCGTCATCAACGAGGTGCCGTCGGACTTCCCGGCCGCTGTGCTGTGGAAGTTCCGGATCTCGGCCCTCGCCATGCAGGTCACACTGTGGGGAGGCTTCGGCCTGCTGTTCGGCGAGCTGGCCGAACGGCTGCTGCACCCCAAGCCCGCCGCGGTGTCCGCGGGCGCACCGGTGGCCGCCCCTCAGTGACGTGACGGCATGACCGAAGCGACGAGAGGGCCCGCGGAACCATCCGTGGGCCCTCTCGCGTTCTTCGGACACCGACGACTCGGACCATGGACACGACCCGGCGAACGGATCGATCGGACGGGGACGACGAAGGCGAGGAGCGGAGGACCCGAGTGGCCAGACAGCCCCAGCCGCGCCGCATCACGTTAGGCGGCCGCGAGGCGGTCGCCCTGACGCCGGAGGAATATGGGCGACTGCTCGCCAGCCGACGGCAGATCGGCGGCCAGAGCGCCCGCGTGCGGGTCCTCGGCGAGCAGGTCAGACGCGGCGAGCAGCTGCTGCGGGAACTGGAGACCCTGGTGGGAACCCCAGCCGACGGCTGTCCCGATCCGGCCGGAGCGGCGGCGCCGGAACACACTCGGCCGCGCACCGGATCGCCTGCCGCTTCCGCTCCTTCAGGAGTTCCTGACGGCGCTTGCCGAACGCGGCGACCAGCCGGCTGACGAAGTCGAGGGCGGCGGGCGTGAGGATCTCGCCGTGCCGACGGCCGGGGGCGGCGAGAACGCGGACGTGCTGGGTCAGAGCAGCTCCGGGGTTCCCCCGGCGAGGGACGGTTCGCCGCGCAGCGTCTCCCAGTGGACCGTGCGGTCGCACCAGCGGTTCAGGAGGGCGCGGTCGTGGCCGCCGGCGAGAAGTCCCGCGCCGGTGGTCCGGCGGTAGTCCTCGACGACGGCGACCAACGCGGCCGTGGTGGAGGCGTCGAGCATGGCCGTCATCTCGTCGCACACCAGCCAGCGCGGGCGCAGCACGAGCGCCCGGGCGAGACAGGCGCGTTGGAGTTGACCGTCGCTGACTTCGTGCGAGCGTCTGCCCAGCAGGTCCGGGGTCAGACCGACGCTCGCGGCGAGCTCGGTCACCCGCTCGGGCAGTGCGTCGCGGCGGCCGGTGGCGCGCAGGGGTTCGGCGATCAGGTCGGTGAGCCGTAGCCGGGGGTCCGCGGAGAGCCTGGGTTGCTGGAAGACGACGCCGAAGGCGGTGCGCAGTTCGCGTGGGGCGCGGTGGCGCCAGCCGGGCACGGGCGTGCCGTCGAGGAGGACGGTTCCGGAGTCGGGGCGGTGCAGCGGGGCGGCGACACGGGCGAGGGTGGATTTGCCGCAGCCGCTGGGGCCGAGCAGCCCGACGGCTTCGCCGGGCTCGACCGTCAGGGAGGCGTTGCGCACCACGGGGGCGTGCCGGTCGTAGCCGGCGGTGACGGCGTGCAGTTCAAGCACGGGCTTTCTTCGGGACGTGCGGGTGGTGGCAGGCGACCGCGTCGGTCATCCGGGGCGGGGCGGCGCAGGCGCCGGTGGCCCGCTCGCAGCGAGAGGCGAAGGCGCAGCCGTCGGGGAGGTCGCCGAGTTCCGGGGGCATGCCGGGGATCGGAAGACCACGTCGTCGGCCGTCAGCGGCTCGCCGTCGCTGAACTTCACCCCGTCGCGCAGGGCGTAGGTGTAGGTGAGGCCGTCGTCGGCGACGGCGGGGAGCTCCTTGGCGAGGGCGGGTCTGAGCTCCAGGCCGGCGTCCCGGGTGAGCAGGCCGTCGAAGATCTTGGAGTTGCCGTCCTTGCCGTAGCCGAGCAGGGGGCTGAAGGTGTCCGGTTCGTAGCCCACCCCGATCACGACGGAGTCGGCGGACGTGTCGTCGCCCGACCCGCTGCTCGGTGCCGAGCAGGCGGCGAGCCCGGTGATCACCACCGCCGCGACGGCGGCACCTCGTAGTCGACGGGTCGTCATCAGCCTCACACCCTTGCTGCAAGTGAACTGTTGTTGCAATGCTTTTGCGACAACAGAGCTCCCCGCGGCTGTCGGGCGTCAGTCCTCCACCCTGAGAAGAGCGCACGTGATCCCCATCGCACCCGGACTCGTCCGGTGGTGCGTCAGGCCTGCGGCAGGCTCGCCGCCAGGCGGACGGCCGCGTCGACCCGGGCGTCCAGCAGTTGTGGCCGGTCGGGCCAGCCCGCGTACCGCACGCAGAGCTCCTGGCGGCCCATCTCCACCGACGCCACGCCCTCCGGCAGGTCCAGTTCGCGGATCTCCCGGCGGTGCAGTCGGACCGGCGGCCGCTGTTCGGAGAGGCGGACCAGGATCGCCGTGTACCAGCTGTTTCCCGCCTCGAGGCCTTCGTCGACGATGCAGCAGGCGATGCCCACCTCGACGTCGTTCCGGCGCAGCACGGCCAGCAGTTCGCCCTGGAACAGCGGGCTCGCCGGCAGCTTCCACTGCTCCCCGTCGGCGCTGAACGCGGCCACGTCGCTCTCGCAACGTCCTCCGTTGCGGCGCGCCCAGGCGGTCAGCGTCCCGCGGCTGCTCGCCTGCCGCGCCGCGTCGCGCCGTACCTGGGCCAGCGTGCTGGCGGGGAGCGCGACCCCGAGCACGACCATGAAAGCGATGACGAGCGCGATCGCCTGCCACGGGAATCCCCAGATGATCCCGCACACGAGGAGGAACGCCGATCCGCCTCCTGCGAGGACCACAGTCATGATGAGAGCTTCCCGCTCATCGCCGGTAAGGGGCATACGTCTCAGTAGACCACCGTCTGCCGGCGATTGCCCTACTCGGTCAGTGAAGTGGCCATGATCCAAAAGCAATTGACGATGCGTCACTTCATGGGAGTGCTCCGCAGTGGTCGGGCGCTCAGTCGGTTCCGGCCTGGATGAGCCTGTAGAAGAGGCGGGCGCCGGCCCGTTGCGCGGACTGGCGCAGCCGTACCGGAAGCGGCCGGGCCGGCGCCGGCGCGGCCGGCTTCGCCGCCAGGCGGGGGAAGAGGGCTTCGGCGTTGCTGCGGTTGACCGCCGCGAGGGTGCCGGGATCCAGGCCGCTGTCCAGTCCGCCTGCGAAGTACTGGGCGGCGGGGGTGGGGGCGAACGGCCAGTCGCTGCCGAACAGGACGTGTCCGGGGCGGGTGAAGGCGAGCAGGGTGGGCAGGGCGGCGGGGCTGGCGGAGAGAGCGGTGTCGTAGTAGAAGCCGCGCAGGTCGTCCAGCGTGTCGAGGGGACTGCGCCCGGTGTCGGCGGCGATGGCTACGGCCATGCGGTGGGAGGCGTACGGGACGAAGCCGCCGGCGTGGCTGAGGACGAAGCGGATGTTCGGGTACCGGCGCGGGACGCCGTTGCGGACGAGGAGATAGGCGGCCCGGGTGGTGTCGAGGAGGAAGTCGGCGGCGAACGGCGGGATGCCGTCGACGGCGGGTGCGGGGAGTTCGGCGGGGTGGACGAAGACGACCGCGCCGAGCTCGTCGAGCACCCGCCACAGTGCGTCCTGGCCCTCGGCGCCCAGGTAGGCGCCCCGGTTGTTGGCGAGCAGCGTGACCCCGTCCGCCCCGAGTCCGGTGAGGGCCCGCTCCGCCTCCTGCGCCGACGCGGCGGTGTCGGGCATGGGCAGTGTGGCGAACCACCCCAGGCGATCGGGGTGTTCGGCGGCTACGGACGCGGAGTGGTCGTTGAGCCGTCGGGTCAGTGCGGCGGCCTCGCCGGGGTCGGTGAGGAAGCCGGTGCCCGGGGTGGAGACGGAGAGGATCGCGGTCTCGGCCTGCAGCAGGTCCATCAGCTCCAGGGCGGCCTCGGGGCTCCAGTCGGGCAGGGCGCGACCGCCCGCCTCGGCGATGCCGGCCTCGGCGAGGGCGTCGCGGTAGAAGGGCGGGACGACGTGCTGGTGGACGTCGATCCGGCGGGGTGCGGTGGTCATGGGGAGGTGTCTCGGCTTTCTGGATGAGCAGGTCGACGCGGCGGCGGCCTCGACGGTGACATGCGGGCCGCCGTCTTCCGTGCCGACCCTTGACCGTCTCCGGCAGCGAGATTAGCGTAGCGAGCGTTCCAATAGTAGTGAACGTTCCAACAAAGAGTCGATGAAAGACAGTGAGGTGGCCTGGTGAGCGACATCAATGCCAAGGTCAATGCCAAGGTCAAAGCCCAGGCCGGAGCCGAGGCCGGAGCCGACGACAGCGGCGCGGACAGCGGCGGAGACGCTCCGTACGACGTGGCGGTGATCGGGTACGGGCCCACCGGCGTGACCGCGGCGAACCTGCTGGGAGCGTTGGGGCTGAGGGTGGTCGTGCTGGAGCGCGACGCGGAGATCTACTCCCGGGCGCGGGCCATCTCCACCGACGAGGAGGTCCTCCGGATCTGGCAGCGGATCGGGCTGGCGGACCGGCTGAAGCAGGACATGCTCGCCGAGCGGCCGCTCGACTTCGTCGACGCGCGCGGCCGCACCTTCCTAAGCGCCTGCCCCTCACCGCGCGGGCACGGCCACCCGCCGCAGATGTTCCTCTACCAGCCGGCGCTGGAGCAGGTCCTGCGCGACGGCGTCGACCGCTACCCCGACGTCGAGATCCTCCTGCGGCACGAGTGCCTGCGGCTGAGCCAGGACGCCGACGCAGTGGAGCTGACGGTGGTCGGGACCGCCGACGACTCCGTACGACGGGTGCGCGCGAAGTACGTGATCGCCGCCGACGGCGGCTCGAGCCTGACCCGCGCCCGGCTGAACGTGGGATACGAGGGACGGACGTACGAGGACCGCTGGGTGGTCGTGGACACCAAGATGCTGAAGCCGTGGCCGGACCACGACCGGCTGCGCTTCCGCTGCGACCCCGCCCGCCCGGCTGTCGACTGTCCGACCCCGCTCGGCCATCACCGCTGGGAGTTCCCGATCCTGCCCGGCGACGACGAGACGTACCTGACCACCGACGACGCCATCCACGCCATGGTCGCCAAGTACGGGATCGGCCGGGACCAGATCGAGATCCTGCGGGCCACCGTCTACAGCCACCACGTCCGCTTCGCCGCCCGCTTCCGGGTCGGCAGGGTCTTCCTCGCGGGCGACGCCGCGCATGCGATGCCGCCGTGGATCGGTCAGGGCATGGCCGCCGGGGTGCGGGACGCGGCCAACCTCTGCTGGAAGCTCGCCGCCGTGCTGCGCGGCGAACTGCCCGACACGGTCCTCGACTCCTACGAGGCCGAACGCAAACCGCACGTCAAGGAGATCACCCGGCGGGCCGTGTTCACCGGGAAGATCATCACCGAGCGGCGGCTGCCCCTCGCCCACGTCCGGGACACCGCGCTGCACGCCGTCCGCCGCGTGTCCGCCCTTAGCAGCCGGCTGGTGGACGCGCACTGGATCCCGGTCGCCCACTACGCCAAGGGATTCCTGGCCCGCCCCCGCACGAAGGCCTCCGGCCGCCAGATCCCCCAGCCCTGCGTCACGGGCCCCGACGGCGGGTGGCTGCGGCTGGACGACCTGCTCGGCGGCCGCTGGCTGCTCCTGCACGGAGGCCTGCCCGCCGCGCAGCCCGCGTGGGACCGCTGCGGCGTCCCCTCGCTGACCGTCCTGCCCGCCGGCTCCCGCCCGGCCGAGGGCGCGATCGTCGACAGCGACGGCGTCCTGCTCGCCTGGATGACGCGGCACCGCGTGGCCACCCTCGCGCTGCGCCCGGACGCCTATGTCTACGCCGCCGCACCCCAGGGCGCCCCGCTCCCGCCGCCCCCGGCCGGTTTCGCACCGGCACCGCAGGCGACCGCCTCGACCGTCAGCTGAGGAACTCCATGACCACGCACACCGCGCCGCTGCCCTTGCAGGAGTCCCTGCTCCACGTCGGCGGCAAGAAGATCTTCGTCGCGGAAACCGGTGAGACGACCGGCGACGAGACCGGTGAAAGAGCCGGTGACAGGACCGGTGACGGCCTGCCCGTTCTGCTGTTGCACGGTGGTGGTCCCGGTGCCTCCGGCGTCTCCAACTACTCCCGCAACATCGCCGAACTGGCCAAGCACCGCCGGGTCATCGTCCCCGACCTGCCCGGCTACGGCCGCAGCACCAAGGGGATGGACAGCGCCGACCCCTTCGGATACCTCGCCAACGGAATCCGCGGCCTGCTCGACGAACTCGGCCTGGACAGAGCCCACTTGGTCGGCAACTCCTACGGCGGCGCCTGCGCCCTGCGCCTCGCCCTGGACACCCCCGACCGGGTCGGGCGGATGGTCCTCATGGGCCCCGGCGGCATCGGCACCACCCGCGCGCTGCCCACCCCCGGCCTCAACAGCCTGCTCGACTACTACTCCGGGGACGGGCCTTCGCGCCTCAAACTGGAGAAGTTCATCCGCAACCACCTCGTGTTCAACGCCGCCGACGTGCCCGACGCCGTCATCGACGCGCGCTACGAGGCCAGCATCGATCCCGAGGTGATCGCGGCGCCGCCGCTGCGCCGCCCCTCCGGTCCGAACGCGCTGCGCACGCTGTGGAAGATGGACTTCACCCGCGACGCACGGCTGTCCCGGCTGCCCGTGCCGACGCTGGTGCTGTGGGGCGCGGCGGACAAGGTCAACCGTCCGTCCGGCGGCCGTATGCTGGCCGACCGCATGCCCGACTGCGACCTCTACGAGGTCGCCAACACCGGGCACTGGGTGCAGTTCGAGCGCGCCGAGCTGTTCAACCGGCTGTGCGCCGACTTCCTGGCAGGCCGCCGATGAACGCCACCCCGGGAGCATCCGTCTTCGGCGCCGTCCACCTCGGCTACACGGTCATCGAGACCGACCGTTTCGCCGACTGGCGCCGCTTCGGCACCGACGCCATCGGCATGCATCGCGACGACCTCGACACGGACGTCATGCGTTTCCGCCTCGACGACCGGGAATGCCGCTTCCTGCTGCGGCGCGGACCGGCCGAGGACGTCGTCGCCCTCGGCTGGCACATCGACGACCACACCACCTTCGAACGCATAGCGCACCGCATACACGCCCACGGCGTGCCGCTCGTCGAGGGAACCAGGGAAGAGGCGGAGCTGCGCGGCGTCGAACGCCTCCTGCGCTTCCCCGGCCCCAAGGGCATCGCCCAGGAGATCTACACCACGCCCGTCACCTCGCCCGAACCCCTGCGGATGATCGCGTCCGGCTGGGTCACCGGCGACGCGGGCATGGGCCACGTCGCCCTCACCTCCGCCAGGCCCACCTTGCTGCGCGGCTACTTCAGCACGGTCTTCGACGCCCGTCTGACGGACTGCATCGACGAGACCATCAGCGGAGTCAAGCTCAAGATCCGCTTCCTGCGGGTCAACGAACGCCACCACTCCATCGCGATCGCCGCCGTACGGGGCCTGCCGATCGACCCGATCCGCACGCGGGTCCAGCACCTCAACATCCAGGCCGCCTCGCTCGACGACCTGGCCCGCAGCTACGAGCGCGTGCACGAACTCGGCTTCGACATGGCCCTCTCCGTCGGCCGGCACACCAACGACAAGGAACTCTCCTACTACGCACGCACCCCCTCCGGCTTCGAGTGGGAGGTGGGCTGGAACCCGATCGTCATCGACGAGACCACCTGGGAGCCCACCACCCACCAGGGCATCAGCGTCTGGGGCCATCTGCCCGTCGGCCGGACCATCGTCGACAAACTCGACCAGTTCCGCCTCGGCGCCCGCTCCCTCGCCCGCCCGGAGAAGACGGTTCCCGCCCTCAGCGGCGCCGGCATCGCCGACGACTGACGACCCCGGCCGTGGGTGGATCACGGTACGCTGTATACAGCGTGATGTGCGGCGGTGAGGCGAGGAGTTCCATGGCGCGGGCAACCGGCAAGAGCGAAGCGGTCTACGAGCAGCTGAAGGGCGACATCGAGTCGTTGCGGCTGCGCCCGGGCGCCAAGCTCAGCGAGGTCCAGCTGGGCGAGGAGCTGGGCGCTTCGCGGACGCCGGTGCGCGAGGCGATCCGGCGGCTGGCCAGGGACGGTCTGGTCGACTTCGTGCCGGGTGAGGTGGCTCGGGTGGCCGCGATCTCGCTGGGCGGGGTGCGGGCCCTGTTCGAGTTCCGCATGCTGCTGGAGCCGTCCGCGGCCGCGTCGGTCGCGACGGCGGGAGCGGGTGACGAGCGGGCGGTGGCGCCGTTTCGGCACCTGCTCGACCGGCTGGAGGAGTTCGACGACTCCTTCCGCGCGCTGGAACCCGCCGCTCAGATCCGCGGCTACCAGGGGTTCTACGGGATCGCCGAGGGCTTCGACCAGGCGGTCATCGCCGCGTGCCGTAACCCGTACCTGGCCCGCACGATCGGCGACCTGCGCGGCCAGACCGCGCGCCTGCGTCATCTCTCGCACAGTGGGCCGCGCCGTATGCAGACCTCGCTGGAGGAGCATCGCGCGATGCTGAAAGCGATCACGCAAGGGGACGCCCAGGCGGCGGAGGCGGCCTGCCGGCACCATCTCGCGCAGACCCTTCAGGCACTCATCGACAGCCTGACCGGCCAGGACCTGACGTACTGGGCGGACGTCCAGGTGGACGTCGACGTCGACGTCGACATCGACATCGCAGGCTGAGGCACAGGCGTTCGCCCGCCTGTGGTTTCCTTGGATTCAGTGATGTATACAGGACTGGATACATCAGGCGCAATGCATCTTGTTCGCCGCTGTGAGGAGCCGTCCCATGCCGCACACCGTCGGCGCCGCCGACCTGCTGGAGTTCGCCGCCGCAGCCACCGAAGCCCACGGCGTTCCGCCCGCTGACGCCCGCCTGCTCGCGGACACGCTGGTCACCGCGGAACTGTGGGGGCATCCGTCCCACGGCATGCTGCGGCTGCCGTGGTACCTGAGCCGTCTGGCGAGCGGTGCGACGGCGGCCGTGGCCGCGCCCGAGGCGGTGAGCGACCAGGGTGCCGTACTCGTCGTGGACGGCCGTGACGGTCTCGGTCAGGTGCTCACCGACCGCGCGGTGGCCTGGGGCGTGGAGCGGGCGCGCCGGCACGGCATCAGCGCGGTCGCGGTCCGCAACTCCGGACACTTCGGAACCGCCGCCTACTTCACCCGCAAGGCCGCCGAGCAGGGCTGCGTCGCGCTGCTCGCCACCAACGCGAGCCCCGCGATGGCCCCTTGGGGCGGTCGGGAGAAGCGGATCGGGACCAACCCGTGGTCGATCGCCGCCCCCGGCGGCCGCTACGGAACGGTGGTGATGGACATCGCCAACACGGCCGTCGCCCGCGGCAAGATCTACCACGCCAAGGAGCGCGGCGAGCCGATCCCCGAGGGCTGGGCTGCCGACGAGGACGGCGTGCCGACCACCGACCCGCGCCGCGCCGTCGAGGGCCTGATCCTGCCCATGGCCGGCCACAAGGGCTACGCCATCTCCTTCATGTTCGACGTCCTCGCGGGCGTGCTGACCGGCAGCGCCTTCGGCTCGGCCGTCGTCGGCCCCTACCGCCCGACCGGCCGCAGCGGGGTCGGTCACCTGCTGATCTGCGTCGACATCCGTGCGATGGCCGATCCGGCGGAGTTCGAGGGCCGGATGGAGGCCCTGATCGAGGAGACCAAGTCCACCCCCGCCGCGCCCGGCGCGGCCGAGGTCTTCGTCCCCGGCGAGCCGGAGATCCGCACCGCCGAGCGCCTGCGCACCGAGGGCATCACGGTCGTCGACGACACCTGGACCGCCCTGTCCCGTATCGCTGACGCCACCGCCGTACCTCTGCCCGCCGCCCTCTCCCAGGAGCTTTCCGCATGATCGCGCTGACCGTGTCCCTCCAGGTCGTCCCTGGCTGCCGGGACGACTTCCTCCAGGCCATCGAGGAGAACGCCGTACGCTCCTTCGCCGACGAGCCCGGCTGCCGCTCCTTCGACGTCGTCTGCGACCTCGCCGACGACCACCACTTCGTCTTCCACGAGCTCTACGACGACGAGGCCGCCGTGGCAGCCCACCGTGCCGCGCCCCATTTCGCCGTCTGGCGCGCGGCGGCGGCGAAGTACGTCGTCCCCGGCAGCCAGGTCAACACCCTCTCCCGCCGTCTGTTCCACCACTCCTGAACGCCCGCAAGGAGCCCCACATGTGCACCAAGCCCACCGAGCCGAACCTGCTCATCCACCCCGACGAGGTCGAGCGCTTCGACCGCGGCGGTGGAGTGGCCACCATCCCGTACGTGGGGAAGTGGAACGCGGAGCAGGCCGTGATCACCACCGGCCAGACCGTCTTCCAGCCCGGCACCGGCCTGCCCCTGCACAGCCACAACGTCGAGGAGTCGGTCCTGATCCTCCAGGGCGAGGCGACCGCGGAGATCGACGGCGAGTTCTTCGACCTGGAACCCGGCCAGGCCACCTGGGTCCCGGCAGGCGTACCGCACCGGTTCTTCAACCGCGGCGAGGGCGTCATGCGGATCTACTGGGTCTACGGCGGCCGGGACGTCACCCGCACCATCACGGCCACCGGCGAGACCTTCGCGCACCTCTCCGCGAGCGACAAGGGAGGGGCCCCCACCTCATGACGGACGACGTACGCGTCGAGGCCGCGCTGGAACGCGCCCATGCCGTCGCCCGCGCCCACGCCTGGCCGCTGGTGCCGGTCGCCGAACGGACCGCCCGCGCGGCCCGGCTGGCCCACACCCTCCGTGAACACAGGGAAGGCCTGGCCCACTTGGTCGTGGCCGAGATGGGCAAGCCGGTCGGTGAGGCGGAGGGCGAGGTCGACAAGTCCGCCGTGACGGCCGAGTACTACGCCGCGCAAGGCCCCGGCATCCTCGCCGACGAACGCGTGGCCGTCGACGGCGCCGAGACCTGGGTCGCCCACGAGCCCGCCGGCCCGGTCCTGGCGGTCATACCGTGGAACTTCCCCGTCTGGCAGGTGATGCGCGTCGCCGTTCCGTCCCTGGTGGCGGGCAACGGCGTCCTGCTCAAACACGCCTCCAACGTCACCGGCAGCGCCCTGGCCCTGCGGGACCTCTTCGTCGAGGCGGGTTTCCCCGAGCACCTGGTCACCGCGCCGGTCGTCGCGGACACGGACGTGCCCGACGTCACCGCGCGGCTCATCCAGGACGACCGCGTCGCCGCCGTTACTTCCGGCCCACCGTCCTGGCGGACACCGGGCCGGGCATGCCTGCCTTCGACGAGGAGACCTTCGGCCCGTTGGCCGCCCTGGCCGTCGCCCGCGATGACGACGACGCCGTACGGCCGGCCGACGCGACCTCCTTCGGCCGGGGCCTGAGCGTATGGACGTCAGACCCCGCCCGCGGGGTCGCGCCGGCCCGCCGCGTCACCACCGGGGCGGCCTTCGTCAACGCCGTCGTCGCCTCCGACCCGTGCCTGCCCTTCAGCGGCACGAAACGTAGCGGCTACGGCCGCGAACTGGCCGGCGCCGGCATCCGCGAGTTCACCAACACCCGCACCTGCTGGATCGCCCGCTGACGCCTCCCGCGCCCGCGACCTCCGGGTTCGGGTTCGGCTGGGGAGTAGGGTGGCGGTACCGAGCGCACCTCGCACGCCGTCATCCGTTTCGGCGTCGCCCTCGGGGAACGGCAATGCCGGAGCGCATCGCGTCCGGTCGGAAATGAGCCGCCCCACATGAGTCTGTTGAGTCTCGGAGTACTCGCCTCCTCCCGCAAGGAGAACGAGTTCCGGCTTCCGCTGCACCCGCGCCACCTCGACCGGATCGCCCCGGACATAAGGGAGAGGATCTTCCTCGAACAGGGCTACGGCCGACGCTTCGGCGTCGCCGACGACGCGCTGCGACCACTCGTGGCGGGCCTGCGCTCGCGCGAACAGCTCATCGCCGGGTGCGACGTCCTGCTGCTGCCCAAGCCGATGCACGACGACATCGCCGAGCTGCGCGCGGGCCAGGTGCTGTGGGGCTGGCCGCACTGCGTGCAGGACGAGAAGATGACCCAGGTCGCCATCGACCGGCGGCTGACCCTGATCGCCTGGGAGGCCATGAACCACTGGACCTCCGCGGGCGCCTTCAGCGTCCATGTGTTCCACAAGAACAACGAGCTGGCCGGCTACTGCTCGGTGCTGCACGCCCTCCAGCTCGGCGGGCTGACCGGCCACTACGGCCGTCGCCTGCGCGCGGCGGTCATCAGCTTCGGCGCCACGGCGCGCGGAGCGGTCACGGGCCTGGGCGCCATGGGAGTCACCGACGTCACGGTGCTCACCCAGCGGGCCGCCGCGGCGGTGGCCTCGCCGATGCCCTCGGTCGTCATGGGGCACTTCGAGGAGCAGGAGGACGATCCGTCGCGCCTGCGGGCCGTCACCGCGGCCGGTTCCCTGCCGTTGGCGGAGTATCTGGCCGGGTTCGACATCATCGTCAACTGCGTCCTCCAGGACACCGACGCGCCGCTGATGTTCGTCACCGACGAGGACCTCGCCCTGTTCCGGCCGGGGACCTTCTTCATCGACGTCGCCTGCGACGAGGGCATGGGCTTCGGATGGGCCCGCCCGACCACCTTCGGCGAGCCCATGTTCGCGGTGGGGCCGGGCTGCCACTACTACGCCGTGGACCACAGCCCCTCCCACCTGTGGAACTCCGCCACTTGGGAGATCAGCGAGGCGCTCCTGCCCTATCTGCGCAAGGTCATGAACGGTCCCGCGGCATGGGACCGCGACGTCACCGTCAAGAAGGCCATCGAGGTCCGCGACGGCATCGTCCAGAACCCGAAGATCCTCTCCTTCCAACACCGGGAAACCGCCTACCCCCACGCGCCTGCGCGCGCGTGACCCCCAGTGCTCCCCAGTGACCCCCAGGGCTCCTGGAGGCGATGACCACACGGGGCCGCCTTACGGCGGCCCCGTTCCCATGCTCCGCCGCGACGCGTAACCGGCCTACCGTGACTGCCTGATGGGCAACGGCTGGATCTATGGTTACGACGTCGCGACCGCGGCTGAGGAAGGTAGGTAACGCCGTCAATGCCCGAGACTTCGATCGCACCCCGTGACCGGCAACACCGCGTCGAGGAAGACCTGGTCCGCACCGTGCTGGCCTCGTTCGACAACGCACCGGACCCGCGGCTCCGGGAACTGACGCAATCCCTGGTGCGGCATCTGCACGCCTTCATCCGCGAGGTGCGGCCGACCGAGGCCGAGTGGCAGCAGGCCATCGACTTCCTCACCGCGACCGGGCACATCACCACCGACCGCCGCCAGGAGTTCGTGCTGCTCTCCGACGTCCTCGGCGCCTCGATGCAGACCATCAACGTCAACAACCGGGCCCACACCGACGCCACCGAGGCCACCGTGGTCGGCCCCTTCTTCCTCGAAGAGTCACCCGAGATCCCCAAGGGCGGAGACCTCGCCGGCGGCGCGCCCGGCCAACCCTGCTGGGTCGAGGGCACCGTGACCGACACCGACGGAAAACCGGTTCCCGGGGCACGGCTGGAGGTGTGGGAGGCCGACGCCGACGGTTTCTACGACGTGCAGTACGGCGACGACCGGGTGGCCGGCCGTGCCCACCTGTTCACCGACCGGGACGGCAGATTCGCGTTCTGGGGACTGACCCCCGTCCCGTACCCCATCCCGCACGACGGACCGGTCGGCGCGCTCCTGGAGAGGACCGGGCGCTCCCCGATGCGCGCCGCCCACCTGCACTTCCTGGCGACCGCGCCCGGACTGCGCACGCTGGTGACGCACATCTTCGTCGAGGGGGACCGACTGCTCGACTCCGACGCCGTGTTCGGCGTCAAGGAGTCGCTCGTCAAGCACTTCGAGACGCAGCCCCAGGGCACCCCGACCCCGGACGGACGCGACCTGGACGGTCGTACCTGGACCCGGGTGCGGTTCGACATCGTCCTCGCTCCAGAGGGCAGTGACCCGTCCGCGGAGGAGGCCGACCATGAGTGAGACGGCGTTCGCCTACGAGGCCCTGCCCATGCGGGTGGTCTTCGGCGCGGGCAGCCTCGCGCGGGTGCCCGACGAGGTGGCGAGGCTGGGACTGCGCCGGGTACTGGTCCTGTCGACCCCTCGGGGGCGCGAACTCGCCGACCGGCTCGCCGAGTTGCTCGGCAACGCCGCAGTCGGCGTCTTCGACCGGGCGCGCGAGCATGTGCCCGTCGAGATCGCCGAGGCGGCCCGCGCCGCGGCGAAGGACGCGGGCGCGGACGGCTGCCTCGCGGTCGGCGGCGGATCGACGATCGGCCTCGGCAAGGCCATCGCGCTGGACACCGGGCTTCCGGTCCTGGCGGTTCCCACCACCTACGCGGGCTCGGAGATGACACCCGTGTGGGGGCTCACCGCACAGGGCCGCAAGCAGACCGGCCGCGATCCGGCAGTCCTCCCGCGCAGCGTCGTCTACGATCCCGAGCTGACCGCCGGACTGCCCGTGCCGGTCTCCGTCACCAGCGGCTTCAACGCCGTCGCCCACGCGGTCGAGGCGCTCTACGCCCCCGATGCCTCGCCGATCGTCTCCCTCATGGCCGAGGACGGCGTGCGGTCGCTGCTCTCGGCCCTGCCGGCCATCGCCACCGAGCCGGGCGATCCGCAGGCCCGTGCCACGGCGTTGCGTAGCGCCTGGCTGTGCGGCTCCTGCCTGGGCGCCACGACGATGTCGCTGCACCACAAGCTCTGCCATGTGCTCGGCGGCGCCTTCGGCCTCCCGCACGCCGCCACGCACACGGTCGTCCTCCCGTACGCCACCGCCTTCAACCTCCCCGCGGCCCCGGCAGCGGAGCGGATCCTGCGTCGCGCGACCGACACCTCCGACGTGCCGGGACACCTCGCCCGGCTGTCCGCCGCCCTGGGCGCCCCGCACTCGCTCGCCGACCTCGGCCTGACCGCCGCCGACCTGCCACACGTGGTCGAGCAGGTTCTGGCGGCCCCCTACGCCAACCCCCGACCGGTCACCCGCGACGCGTTGCTCTACCTGCTCACCGACGCGCTGCACGGAACGCTGGCAGAGGGTGAGCCGGGCAGGTAGGGGGTGATGTTGCGCCAGGCGCGCTCGATGTACTCCTCCTTCTCGCCGACCGGGGCGACATAGTGCAGCGCGCTCTCGGCGGCGTCGTGGCCTGCGAGGCGGGCGATGATCCAGGCGGCGAGGTAGTGCGAGGCCAGGCAGCCGCCGGCGGTGGCGATGCTGTCCTTGGCGTAGAAGGGCTGGTCGAGCACCTCGACGCCGGCGGCGACGACCCAGGGTTTGGTGATCAGGTCGGTGCAGGCGGGAATGTCGTCGAGCATGCCGAGCTTGGCCAATACGAGCGCGCCGGAGCACTGCGCCGCGATGAGCTGGCGCGAGGGGTCCAGGCGGCGCAGGACGTTCATGATCGCCGGGTCTTCGACGACCTCGCGGGTGGCGATCCCACTGCCGACGATGACCGCGTCGGCGGCGCACGCGTCCTCAAGGGTGGACATCTGCTCGATGACCACCCCGTTCATCGACGTCACCTTGGGGCTGGGGGTGGCGATGGTGACACGCCAGTCGTCGGACTTGATGCGGTTGAGCACACCGAGCGCGATCAGGGAGTCGAGCTCGTTGTAGCCCTCGAAGGTGAGGATGGCGATGTGCACGGCGGCTGTCCTTCAGAGACGGTCGGGCGGGTGGGTGGTTCTCGACGGTAAGGACCCCCGAACAGGACAGTCAAAGAATTGTCATGCATACAATTCGGTGCATGGCAGCCTCGCGGTACAAGACGCTGGTCGACGCGTTCGCCTCCGACATCCGGGCCGGGCGGCTCGCCGCGGGCGTGCGGCTGCCGACCCACCGCGGCCTCGCCGCCCGTGAGGGCATCGCCGTGGTGACCGCGACTCGGGTGTACGCCGAGCTGGAGACGATGGGTCTGGTGAGCCGGGAACAGGGCCGCGGCACGTTCGTGCGTGACATCGCGGTCTCCGCCGGTCACGGCATCGATCAGCAGTTCGTCGCCACGGATGCGGTCGACCTCAGCTTCAACTACCCGTCGCTGCCCGGGCAGGCCGACCTCCTTCGGCAGGCCCTGCGCGAGGTGGCCACCTCCGGTGACCTCGACTCGCTGCTGCGCTACCAGCCCCATCGAGGGCGTCCCCAGGACAGAGCCTCGATCGCACGGCACCTGAGGCGTCGAGGAATCACCACCGACGCGGATCGGATCCTCGTCGTCAACGGCGCGCAGCACGGCCTGGCGGTCACCGTCATGGCCACGCTCAACGCCGGCGACGTCGTCGCGGTCGACGCACTCACCTACCCGGGCTTCAAGGTGCTCGCGCACGCCGTGCATCTCGACCTGGAGCCCATCCCGGCAACCGCCGACGGTCCGGATCTCGACGCCCTCGAAAAGCTGTGCGCAACCCGTCCCGTACGCGCGATCTACACCATGCCCACGTTGCACAACCCGCTGGGCTGGGTCATGCCGGCAGCCGACCGAACCCGGCTGATCGAGATCGCCCGACGGCACGGTCCGCTCCTCATCGAAGACGCCTCCTACGCCTACCTGGTCGAGGACGCGCCACCGCCCCTGGCCGCGACCGCGCCGGACATCACCGTCTACGTCTCGGGACTGTCCAAGAGCGTCGCCACCGGTCTCCGCGTCGGCTTCGTCGTCGCCCCGCCCGCCGCGGTGCCGTCGCTCGAACGCGCGATTCGGGCGACCACCTGGAACACCCCGGCCCTCACCACCGCGATCGCCTGCCGCTGGCTCGACAACGGCACGGTGGACGACCTGGAAGCACAGAAACGCGACGACGCCAAGGCCCGCCAATCCCTCGCCAGGCAGGAACTGGCAGGCCTGCCGCTCATCGGCCACCCCTCGTCCTACTTCACCTGGCTCCCGCTGCCCGACGACGCCCGCGCCGATCGCCTGACCGCGACCCTCGCGCGTCAGCACATCTCGGTGACCACGGCCGAACCGTTCACCACCTCGACGCACACCCCCCAGGCGATCCGCCTCGCCCTGGGCTCGACCGACCTGGACAGCCTCCGGTCGACGCTGCGCACAGTACGACGAGTCACGATCGAGGACGCCGACGCCTGAACCCGCCCGCGGCTTCCACCGCGGAACGGGGCGAATCATCCGTTCATCCGTGACGCCGCCAGTGCAGTGCCTGTCGACCACTTCCGCTATTCGGTCTTGCTAAGTACCGCTAGTCAGCGTTACCGTGTACCAGTACTCAGTAGCGCTGACTAGCGAAGAGGGCCTCCAAGAAGGGGCCTTCTCGCGGAGCGGCTGGAACAGGTCCGTCCAGAAGGAGATTCGGCATGGGAAACGGTGACTACGGCTTGTCCGAAGCAGGCCTGCGCCGACTGCGCGAGGTGCTGGAAGCGCATGTCGAGTCCAAGAAGATCCCCGGACTCGTCGCCCTGGTCGGCCGGGGCGAGGAGACGCATGTCGAGGCGATCGGGACGATGCGCCACGACGGCGGCGCGCCGATGCGCCGGGACACCATCTTCCGGATGGCCTCCACGACGAAACCGGTCGCGGTCGCCGCGACGATGGTCCTGCTGGACGAGTGCCGGCTGCGACTTGACGACCCGATAGATCAGTGGCTGCCGGAACTCGCCGACCGTCAGGTGCTGAAGAGGCCCGACGGCCCGCTGGACGACACCGTGCCGGCGCGGCGTCCCATCACCGTGCGGGACCTGCTCACCTCCACCTGCGGGCTCGGGCTGGACACGACGGCCATGGGCTCCCCGATGATGGGCGCGTACTTCGAGCAGAAGGTCTACGGCGAGAACGGATGGATGCTGCCGGCGGTGGGGCCGGACGAATGGCTGCGCCGCCTCGGCACGCTTCCGCTGATGCACCAGCCCGGAGATCGGTGGCTGTACAACGTCAGCGACGACGTGCTCGGGGTGCTGGTGGCCAGGGTGACCGGCCAGTCGTTCGAGGCGTTCCTGCGCGAGCGCATCTTCGATCCACTGGGGATGAAGGACACCGGTTTCCACGTGCCCGCCGACAAGATCGACCGGCTGCCGCCGCTGTACGCCCCCGACCCGCAGACCGGGGAGTTCACCGTGGAGGACCCGGCCGAAGGGGGACACCACAGCGAGCCTCCGGCGTTCCAGTCCGGCGGCGGCGGACTCGACTCCACCGTCGACGACTACCACGCCTACTTCCGGATGCTGCTCAACCACGGGACGCACGGCACCGAACGGATCCTGTCCAGGCCCGCCGTCGAGCTGATGACCACCAACCGCCTCACGCCCGAGCAGACGGCCGCCCTGCAGGCCTGGGCGCGCAGCGTCGTCCATCTGTCACACGGTCAGGGGCAGACCGGCGGCTGGGGCTTCGGGATGACGGTACGCACCTACCGCGGCGACTACTCGCCCATCGGCCAGTTCGGCTGGGACGGCGGAGCCGGCACCACGACCTACGCCGACCCGGACAACCGGCTCGTCGGCATCCTGCTCACCCAGACCGGGATGTCCACCCCGGACTCGGCGCGGGCCATGCAGGACTTCTGGACCACCCTCTACCAGGCGATCGACGACTGACCTGGAACGCACGGCAGGGTGGTGCCACCGGCTCGGCCGATGGCACCACCCTGTTCATGCCGGGCCCGTCATGCCGGTCCCGTCGTCGCTACTCGACGCCGAGACCGGCGTCGTCCACCGCGTTCTTGCCCTCGGCCTTGAGGACCTTGTTGAGCGGTGCGAGGTCGTAGATGCCCGCGAGGTCGGGCTTCTCCAGCAGGCCGGCCTTGACCGCGTGCTCCGCCTCGCTGTTGAGGGTGGCGGCCAGCGGGTCGTCGAGGAAGGTGATGGACTTCCAGGCCGGGTCGATGACGTCGGCGGGCAGCGCCTTGCCCGACAGCTTCTCCAGCGCCGCGTTCGCGGACGTCTTGGCCTTGTCCGGGTTGGCGTTGATCCACGCGTTGGTCTTCACGGAGCCGCGCAGCACGGCCTCGACGACGTCCGGGTGCGCCTTGAGGAACTTCTGCGACACGATGATGTTCGTGATGACGAACTTGTTGTCCGGCCACAGCGTCGACTCGTCCAGCAGCACCTTGCCGCCCTCGGCGACCAGCTTCGACGCGGTCGGCTCCGGCACCCACGCGCCGTCGATCGAGCCGGACTTGTAGGCGTCCGGGGTGACCTTGTTGTCCGTGCGGACGACGGAGACGTCGCCCTTGCCGCTCTGCGCGTCGACCTTCCAGCCCTTCTCCGCGATCCAGTTGAGGAACGCGACGTCCTGGGTGTTGCCGAGCTGCGGGGTGGCGATCTTCTTGCCCTTGACGTCGTCCAGGGACTTGATCTTCTTCGGGTTGACGACGAGCTTCACGCCGCCGGAGGCGGAACCGCTGATGATCCGCAGGTTCTTGCTCTTCGACTTCGTGTAGCCGTTGATGGCGGGGGAGGGGCCGATCCAGCCGATGTCGATGGCGCCGGCGTTCAGCGCCTCGATCTCGGAGGGGCCGGCGTTGAAGGTGGCCGCCTTGATCGTGGTGCCGCCGAGCTCCTTCTGGAGCAGGCCCTCCTGCACGCCCACCAGAGCGGTGGCGTGGGTGAGGTTGGGGAAGTAGCCGATCTTCACCTCGTCGGCGGAGAGCTTCTTGGCGCCTGCCGCGACCGCGGCCTGCTTGCCGTCGTCGGTGGACTCGGAACCGTAGCCGCAGGCGGTGAGCAGGAGGGGGAGCGCGGCTACGACGGCGATGGTGCGCAGGGCGGTGAGCGGTCTCGCGGCAGACACAGAGGTGTCCTCTCAAGGATGGCGAACAGGAAGGGGCGTGGAACGTGGCGTGTGATGCGTGGAATGTGATGCGCGGAACGTGGGGCGTGGCCGAGCCGAGCGCGTCCGACCCGCCTGCCAGGCAGAACGGCGGCGCGGCGGAACGGCGGGGAAGCGGAGCGGCGGAGCAGCGGTGCCGGCTCGGGAGCGTCAGGTCTGGTTGCGGCGGAGCGGCCGACAGAGGGCACTGCACGTGCGACCGAGGTCGACGTGACGACGCGAGGTCAGAAGGGGCAGCAGTTCACCGGCGCGGTCGAACGTTGCCATGGCCACCCCCCGGATCCCTAGTTTTCCTACCTGGATGATGGGGATCGTGGCAGAAGCTGACGCGCACCCCAAGAGGGTGTTCGTATGGCGGACGCGGCCTTCTCGCTCTGTGAGATCAGCCGTGGATGGCCTGGTCGGTCAGGACGTCAGACCGGCAGGACGAACGGCGGGTGCGCACCGTTGAGGAAGTAGTCGCCGACGTCGCGCAGTCGATGGGCCACGGGCGCGTACAGGGTGTGGGTCCGCGCGTTGCGCCAGAAGCGGTCGAAGCCCAGCCGTGAGGACGCGGAGCGCGGGCCGACGATGTCGAGGGCGCGGGTGGTGGACTCCTGCGCGGCCCGGGACGCGGCGGCCTCGGCCATGGTGACGAGGACCGAGATGTCCGCGTACTCGTCGTAGCTGAGGTCCGGGCCGTGTGCCAGCCCGGCGTGCACGGCTTGCAGCGCTTGCTCGGACAGGGCGGAGGCGGCGCGGGCGAGGACGGTGAGTTCTCCGTAGGCGGTCAGCGCCTGCGGGTCCTGGGGCGAGTCGACCGGCCAGGCGGGATGCCAGGGGGAGTGGCCCGCCCTGCTGTACTCGCGCGCTTCGGCGAGCACCCCCTCCGTCATGCCCAGAAGCAGCTGCGCGGAGAGGAGGCGTCCGATCGGCGACAGGAGAGCGACCCGGGGCGACAGGACGTCCTCGTCCGCGGAGAGGGAGCCGAGTACGTCGTCGGCGGCGACCGGCACGGAGTCGAACTCCACGCTGGCGCCGGCCGCGAGCCGCTGGCCGAAGGTGTCGACGTCGCCGTCGATCCGCACGCCGGGATGGGAGGGATCGACGACGACGGCGACGGGTTCGCCGGTGTCGGCGCGCTCGACCCGCACGGCGAGACGGTCGGCGACCAGGACCCCCGTCGCGTAGCTCTGCCGACCGTCGAGTACATGGCCCTTGGCTTTCCTGGCCAGCGTCAAGGGCAGGTCATGGCGGGCGAAGCCGCCGCCCCAGCACCACTGCTCCGCCGCGGACCTCCGCTCGATCCGGGCGGCGACGGCGGGCTCGGTGAAGAACCGGGCGCTCCACGACAGGAAGTAGTGACAGCCGAGCAGTTGACCGATCGCACCGTCTGCGGCGGCGATCTCCCGGACCATGGCGTACGCCGTGCGCCAGTCCGCGCCGCCTCCGCCGAACTCGGCCGGGACGAGGAGCGTCAGCAGTCCCGCTTCGCGCAGTCGGCACACCTCGTCGAACGGGGCCTTGCCCGCGTGCTCCCTGGCCACCGCGTCCGTGGCCAGGTCGTCCGCCGTCTCGCGCGCCACCTGCAGCCAGTGCGCACGGCCGGGCCCGGTCCGGTCGGATCCCGAGGCGGGTCCGGACGGTGCGGCGGCAACGCCCATGGCGGTGGTCTCCTCAAGGTCGGCGGCAGAGTCACGTCCCCACCCGATGGAGTGAATCGTTGCTGCCCGTGGGGCATGTGCATCATCCTCGGCACCCGCCGGGCGGGCCGTCAACTCTTTCCTAGTAAATCGATAGGAAAAGTAGGGAACGCAACACCGCAGGAGGGCGGACAAGCCCCCAATGCCCTCGACCGGCTTGCGGCTGCCCTCGGTTCAGTCGACGAACAGCGCCCGCGCCGCCGCCCGCGCGTCGAACTCCTCCAGGTGGGATTGAGCGTCCGGCAGGGCGTAGCACATCGCCTCCAGCAGAACCTGCCCCAGCAGCATCGGGGCGCTCACGGTGTCGAAGACCAGGCCCGTCCCCACGGCCGCCGGCAGGAGCACATCGCTGTGCGCCGCCACCGGGGCGAACGTGCCGTCGGCGATCGTCACCACCGTCAGCCCCGTGGCACGGGCATGGCTGAGCGCGGCGAGGATCTCCCGAGGGCGGCGGGGCAGCGCGAAGCACAGCAGCGCGCTCGCGCCGGCCTGCCGGGCCGCGTCGACCCGGTCGGCGAGCAGCGAACCGCCCTCGTCGAGCAGGCGCACGTCGGGATGGACCTTCGCCGCGAAGTACGAGAATCCGCGCGCCGGAGCGGCGGAGGCGCGCAGCCCCAGCACCGGCAGCGGCCGCGAGCCTGCGAGCAGCCGACCGGCGCGTTCCACGGGACCCGGATCCGCGAGCAGGGACGCCAGCTGCCGCAGGTTGTCGATCTCGGCCTGCACCGCCTGCTGGTACGGGTTGCGCGGCTCCTGGACCAAGGCGGTTCCGGCAGGCGCGAGTTCTCGCACATGGCTGCGCAGCCCCGGATAGCCGTCGAAGCCGAGGGCGATCGCGAAACGGGTCACCGACGGCTGGCTCACGCCCGCCAGTCGAGCCAGTTCCACGCTCGACAGAAAGGGCACATCCGCGGCTCGACGCACCAGGCAGTGCGCGATGCGACGCTGCGTCGGGGTGAGCCGACGGCCTTCGAAGAGCCGGTGCAGCCGTGCGGAGGCGCCGACACCGGCAGGTAGGTCAGTGCCGGCGGCGAAGGCAGCGCCGAGTTCGCCGGCGAGGTGCTCGACGGCGCCACGGCACTGCGCCGGGCCGGTCTGGCCCCGGCCGTCCTGGGCCCGAAGGACGGGCACGTGCTGTGCAGCGCGAGCCCGCTCGCGGCCGGTCAGGGCGCGCTCGCCCTGCACGAGACGGCCGCCGTCCTGCTGCTGGCCCAGTCGGTCACGGCCCTGACCTACGAGGGCTTCCGCGCCAACACGAGCCCGCTCGACGCGCGGGTCCTGGAACTGCGGCCCGCCCCCGGGCAGTCCCGGGCGGCGAGCGAACTGCGCGCCCTCCTGGACGGCGGTGAGCTGGGCGATCCCCGCAACGCCCGGCGGGTCCAGGACCCCGTCAGCCTGCGCTGCGCGGCCCAGGTCCATGGGGCGCTGCACACCGCGCTGGACTTCGCCGACGCCGCGCTGCGACCGGAGCTCAACGGCTGCGGCGACAACCCGGTGGTGCTGGCCGACACCGGCGAGATCCTCTCGTCCGGGAACTTCCACACCCCGGCCCTCGCCCTCGCGCTCGACACCCTCGCGCTGGCCCTCACACAGACCACGTCGATCTCCGCCGAGCGCATGCGACGGCTGCTCGACCCGGCCGTCAGCGGACTGCCCCCGAACCTCTCTCCGTACGGTCCCGAGCGCTCGGGCTTCGCCCCATTGGCCAAGACGGCACAGGCGCTCGTCGCCGAGATCCGCATGCTGTCGGTACCGGTGAGCACCGACCCCCGCCATGGCGCGCACGCCGTCGAGGACGACTCGACCAACGCGGCCCTCGGCGCACGGCGGTTGACCACGATCCTCGGGCGGCTGCGGCAGTTGCTCGCCGTGGAGTCCGTGGTCGCCGCACAGGCGGTGGACCTGGCGGCCCCGCCCGTGCTGGGACGGGGGCCGCGATTCCTGCACAGCGCGATCCGCGAGGTCGTGCCCCGCCTGGACGACGACCGGGCCTGCGGGGCGGACGTGGAGGCGGTGGCCCGCGATGTCCTCGGTTCGGACGAGGTCCGGGGCACCCTGCGCGCCCTGGCGGAAGGACCCGTCCTTGCGGAAGGGCGCGCCGTGGCGGGAGGGCGCGCCCTGGCGGGAGGATCGGCATGACCGACGTCGAGGTGAGTGACGCGGCGCCGAGCCCGGGTCCCGACGGTCCGTTGACACCCTCCGCCCCACGTGCTTGCATCCCGCCATGCCGTTGTCGGAGCCTCTGACCCGCCGCCGCGCCGTGGACCTCGTCCGGGTGGCCGCCGCGCTGTGTCGGACGACCGGCTGACCGCGCGCCTCCTCACGTCTGCGTCAACAGCCCTGCTGCACTGGCCATTTGTGTGTCCTGGCCTGCGCCTGACGCTCTCGCACTTCTCCCTCTCCCCCCATGACGAGGACACGCCATGCCTGCATCCGCCCCCGCCGGTCACCGCTACGAAACCGACTACGACCGCCGCAGACTGCGCCAGTGGCTCGCCGGTGAGGCCAGGGCCGACGGGGTCACCCGCCGTCGGCTGCTCACCCTGCTCGCCGCGACCGCCGCCGGAACCGCACTCGGCGCCACTGCGCCCGCCCATGCCGCCGACACGCCGATCGTCAAGCCGTTGCCGCCCGAGTGGTTCATCCCGCGCGGCACCAACGCCGAGACCCGCTGGGAGGCGCTGCGCGGCACCGGTCACCACACCCCCAACGAGCTGTTCTTCGTGCGCAATCACACCGCCACCCCCGTCCTGGAAGCCGCCGACTGGCGGCTGCGGCTGTGGGGGAGCGGGCTGCGCGGCGCCCCGGGCGAGGACCGGCCGGTGGAGTTCGGGTACGACGACCTGCGGGCCCTGCCGGCCGTCACCCGTACCGCGTTCGTCGAGTGCGCCGGAAACGGCCGCTCCTTCTACACGACCCAGCAGGGCGAGACGGTCACCGGCACCGCGTGGACCCTGGGCGCGATCGGCGTCGCACGCTGGCGCGGGGTGCGCCTGGCCGACGTGCTGCGCAGGGCCGGGCTGTCCCCGCACGCCGTGGACGTGCAGCCGCGCGGCCTGGACGCCGAGTACGTCAGCGGCGGCGAGAGCCTGGGCCGGGTCCGCCGTCCGCTGCCGCTCGCCAAGGCGCTGGACGACGTACTGCTCGCGTACGAGATGAACGGAGAGCCGCTGCCGTACGACCACGGGTACCCGGTACGGGTGTTGGTGCCCTCGTGGGTGGGGATCGCGTCGATCAAGTGGGTCGGCGACATCGAGGTGTCCGCGCAGCCGCTCTACTCGCCCTGGAACACCACCTTCTACCGGCTCTTCGGCCCCGCCCACCCGGAGGGCGGCAGCGCGCCGCTCACCCGGCAGGCCACGAAGAGCGCGTTCGAGCTGGCGAGCGGGGCCACGTTCGAGGCGGGCCGCAGGCATGTGCTGCACGGACGGTCGTGGTCGGGCGCGGGGGCGTCGCCCGGGTCGACGTCAGCACCGACGGCGGGGCGAACTGGCGGCCTGCCCGGCTGCACGACCGTCCCCGCGCCGGCACCTGGACCCGCTGGTCCCTCGGCTGGCGGCCCGACGCCCCCGGCGCCACCCACCTGCTGGCCCGCGCCACGGACACGGCCGGCCGCACCCAGCCGACCACCGCCGTGCCGAACACCCAGGGGTACCTGTTCGACGCGGTGGTCCGGCATCCGGTGAGCGTGGTGTAAGGGTCGTCGGTTGGGTGCGGCGCCGTTGTGGCTGGTCGCGCCCGCGCGGCGGAGCCGCAAATGTCAGCGCCCCGCGCCCCTTTGGGGCGTTGCCGCACCGGGGCCCGCCTCGTACCGCGTGCTCGCCTCTAGACATCGGATCTCTCCTCCGGCGAAGATGCTCATGCCCTCGATGGACGTCGATGTGGCGGTCATATCCCCGTGAAAGAGCCGATGAATAGGCCGGAGATCTCACTGTGATCAATGACTCTCAACCGCAGCGACGGAGCATCCTCAAGTTCGGCAGCGCCCTCGCCCTTGCACCTTTGATCACTCAGCTCACCGGCGGCATCCCCGCAGGACAGGCCGCTGCCGCAGGGACCGACGCGCGTACGGCCGTCCAGTGGCCGACCCTGTCCCGCAAGGCGCTGAAGTATCGCGTCCCGGCAGCGGACTGGCAGTCCCAGGCCCTGCCGATCGGCAACGGCAGACTCGGCGCCATGCTCTTCGCCGATCCCTACGAGGAGCGCATCCAGTTCAACGAACAGAGCCTGTGGGGCGGGGTCAACAACTACGACAACGCGCTCGCCGGCAAACCCGACAGCGATTTCGACACCGGCATGACGGGCTTCGGTTCGTACCGGAACTTCGGGGACGTCGTCGTCACCTTCGCTCCCCGCGCGAGCCCGAAGGTCACGGCCCCCGGCGGACCGTACAGCAGCTCCTCGGCCGAAGGCCTCGACAAGTCGTACGACCGCGAATCGAGCACCAAGTGGTGCATCGACGGGCCCGGTTCGAAGGTGCAGTGGCAGGTCGAGCTCCCCGAACTCGTCGCGGTCGCCTCCTACCGTCTGACGAGTGCCAACGACGTGCCGCAGCGCGACCCGCAGCAGTGGACGCTCTCCGGCTCCGCCGACGGCGCCACCTGGACCACGCTCGACAGCCGCACGCTGGACGCGCCCTTCGAGAGCCGTTTCCAGACGAAGGAATTCACCTGTGCCGGCACCCCGGCCGCCTACCGCTTCTACCGGTTCGACTTCGTCCCCAAGGCGGGCGTCAGCCACTTCCAGGTGAGCGAGATCGGGCTGTCCGGCGTCGACCTCGGCGCGGGCGGTTCGTGGTACCTGTCCTCGACGAGCGGGCACACCGCGGGATCCGGCGGCGGCTCCAAGTCCCGGGCCATGGACATCTCGCGGTCCGTGGACCGCGATCCGGCCACCGTCTGGCGGGTCGACGCCGACGCGCCGGCGGTCGTCTGGCAGGCCGACCTGCCCCGCGCGGCCGCCGTCACCTCGTACACGCTGACGGCGGCCCCGGACCGGCCGCGGGACGACCCCGGGCGATGGACGCTCGAGGCCTCGCAGGACGGGCACGCCTGGACGACCCTCGACACGCAGACCCCCGGAGCGCCCTTCGCCGACCGCGGCGCGAGCCGGACCTACCGGGTCGCCAACACCACGGCCTACCGCGTCTACCGGCTCACCCTGACGCCCGGCGAGTCCGCCAGAGGCTTCCAGATCGCGGAGATCGCGCTGGCAGGCAACGGCTTCGACACGTGCACCCAGCGGACGGTCGTCGACTACCAGCGCGGCCTCGACTTCATGAAGGGCGTCCACACCACCCGCTTCGGCGCCCCGGGACGGCGCGTCCTGCGCGAGGCCTTCGCCAGCCGGTCCGCGGACGTCATGGTCTTCCGGTACACCTCGGACGGCGCCCGGGAACTGTCCGGAGCGATATCGCTGACGTCCGCACAGGACGACGCCCCGACGACCGTCGACGCCGACGCCGGGCAGCTCGCCTTCAGCGGTGTCATGGGCAACGGACTCAAGCACACCTGCACCGTCCGGGCCGTGCACACCGACGGCGACCTCCGCGCCGACGGATCGCTGCTCCGGTTCAGCGGCTGCACCACCCTGACCCTGTTCCTCGACGCCCGCACCGACTACAAGCTCGACGCCGCCGCCGGGTGGCGCGGACCCGCTCCGGAACCGATCGTCGCCAGGACGCTCGACAAGGCGGCCGCCCGGTCCTACGGCAAGCTGCGCGACGAACACACCGCCGAGGTGCGCGCCCTCATGAAGCGCGTCTCCGTCGCCTGGGGCGTCTCCGACCCGGCCGTCGTCGCGCTGCCGACCGACGTCCGGCTGGCGCGCTACGCGGCGGGCGGCCAGGACCCGACCCTCGAGCAGACCATGTTCGACTACGGCCGCTATCTGCTGATCAGCTCCTCCCGCCCGAACGGCCTGCCCGCCAACCTCCAGGGCCTGTGGAACGACAGCAACCAGCCGGCCTGGGCCTCCGACTACCACACCAACATCAACGTCCAGATGAACTACTGGGGAGCCGAGACGACGAACCTGCCGGAGAGCCACGAGGCACTCGTCCGGTTCATCGAGCAGGTGGCGGTGCCCAGCCGCGTGGCGACCCGCAATGCCTTCGGCGAGGACACCCGCGGCTGGACCGCCCGCACCAGCCAGAGCGTCTTCGGCGGCAACTCGTGGGAGTGGAACACCGTCGCGAGCGCCTGGTACGCGCAACACCTGTACGAACACTGGGCGTTCACCCAGGACCTGAACTACCTCCGGGCCGTCGCCCACCCGATGATCAAGGAGATCTGCGAGTTCTGGGAGGACCACCTCAAGGAACGCGCGGACGGCCTGCTCGTCGCGCCGAACGGCTGGTCCCCCGAGCACGGGCCGCGCGAGGACGGCGTGATGTACGACCAGCAGATCATCTGGGACCTGTTCCAGAACTACCTCGACTGCGAGGCGGTGCTCGACGCGGATCCCGCCTACCGGGCCAAGGTCGCGGACATGCAGGCGCGGCTCGCCCCGAACAAGATCGGCCGGTGGGGGCAACTGCAGGAGTGGCAGGAGGACATCGACAGCCCCACCGACATCCACCGTCACACCTCGCACCTCTTCGCGGTCTACCCGGGCCGTCAGATCACCCCGAAGGCACCCGACTTGGCGGCCGCCGCCCTCGTCTCGCTGAAGGCGCGGTGCGGCGAGAAGGACGGCGTCCCGTTCACCGCCGCCACGGTGTCGGGCGACAGCCGCCGCTCATGGACCTGGCCCTGGCGAGCCGCCCTCTTCGCCCGCCTCGGCGACGGGCACCGCGCCCAGATCATGCTGCGCGGACTGCTGACCTACAACACGCTGCCCAACCTGTTCGGCAACCACCCGCCCTTCCAGATGGACGGCAACTTCGGCATCACGGGCGCCGTGGCGGAGATGCTCCTGCAGAGCCACGACGGCGTCATCCACCTGCTGCCCGCCCTGCCGGCCGCATGGAAGGCCGAGGGCTCCTTCACCGGGCTGCGCGCCCGCGGCGGCTACGAGGTCGACTGCCGGTGGCGGGACGGGAAGGTCACGTCGTACAGAATCGTGGCCGACCGGGCACGGAACCGGGGGAGCGTCACCGTGCGGGTGAACGGCGTCGACAGGACGGTGAAGCCGGCCAAGCCCTGATGCCGCGCGTCCGGCAAGGAGCAGGTCCGTAAACGGACGGATCGGGTGTTCTCGGTGCGGATGGGTCACCATGGTGGGAGAGGGCACGACGTCCTGGCGGACGCCGGGGCCCTGCCGTGGCGCGCCGTCCTCGCGTGCGTGACGGGCCCGTCCGGAAGGAGGGCGTATGCCGCGGGGCAGGTTGCGGGTGTACCTCGGGGCGGCCCCCGGCGTGGGCAAGACCTACGACATGTTGGGCGAGGGACAGCGGCGCGCCGGGCGGGGCACCGACGTGGTGATCGGGTTCATGGAGGACTACGGACGGCAGCTGACCCGCAAGATGGCCGAGGGGCTGACGACCGTGCCCCGCCGGACCATGCCCTACCGGGGTACGACCTTCTCCGAGATGGATCTCGACGCCGTGCTCGCCCGCCACCCGCAGCTGGCCCTGGTCGACGAGCTCGCCCACACCAACATCCCCGGGTGCCGCCACGAGAAGCGCTGGCAGGACGTCGAAGAGCTGCTGGACGCGGGCATCGATGTGATCTCCACGGTCAACATCCAGCACCTGGAGTCGCTGGGCGACGTCGTCGAGCAGATCACCGGGGTACGGCAGCGCGAGACGATCCCCGACGACGTGGTCCGCCGGGCCGACCAGATCGAGCTGGTCGACATGTCCGGCGAGGCGCTGCGTCGCCGGATGGCACATGGCAACGTCTACCCCGCGGACAAGATCGACGCGGCGCTGGTCAACTACTTCCGGCTGGGCAACCTCACCGCCCTGCGCGAGCTGGCCATGCTGTGGGCGGCCGACCGGGTCGAGGAGGCCCTGCTGCGCTACCGCACGGACCACGGCATCCAAGAGCCCTGGAGCACCCGGGAACGCGTGCTGGTCGCCCTGTCCGGCGGGCCCGAGGGCGAGACGCTCATCCGGCGGGCCAAGCGGATCGCGTCCCGTGGCGCGGGCGGTGAGTTCCTCGCCGTGCATGTGCAGCGCGCCGACGGGCTCGCCACCGCATCGCCCAGACTCCTGTCCTGCCAGCAGGCCCTGGTGGAAGAGCTGGGCGGCACGTTCCACGCGGTGACGGGCGACGACACCGCCGAGGGCGTGCTGGACCTCGCCCGGGAGGTGAACGCCACCCAGATCGTCATCGGCGCCACCCGGCGCAGCCGGCTGAAGACGCTGTTCTCCCGGGGCGTGGGCGAGACGATCATCGAGGGGTCCGGCGACGACATCGACGTGTACGTCGTCACCCACTCCGAGGCCGCGCACGGTCGGCTCCTGCACCGCCGTGCAGGCGCCGCCGGAGCGTCGAGCGCCGCACAGTGACCCGAGGAACCAGGAGCCGGGCTGCCGGAGAGCACCCAGTCGAGTGCGCTGCCCAGTACCTCGGTGGAGAGCTGTTCGCGCCGGTCGGTGTCGATGCCGAGCTGCCGTAGCTCCTCCACCTGCGCGGCCGCCGCCCGCAGGTCGTCCAGCAGCGGTTCCTGCGGCGACCGCTCGCGCAGCCGGGAACGGATCGCGGCGACCCGCGCCGCCGTGAAGTGGATCGAGGACTCCGGCACCGACTCCACCGCCGCCACGGCCCCGGCCCGGTCGCCCGAGGCCAGCAGCACCCGGGCGAGCCCGAACGCGGCGCTGACATAGCGTTCGTCGGTGCTCCACACCAGCCGGTAGTACGCGGAGGCGTTGGCCGGCCGGCCCGTCACCTCCGCGCAGATGGCCAGCGCCGGCTTGGGCGCGGACTCGCCCGGGAAGGCGTCGTACACGGCGTCGAAGGCCAGCGCGGCCGTCTCGTGATCGCCGGTCGTCAGCGCGGTCACGCCCCGGTGCCACACCACACGCCAGTCGTCGAGGTCGTCGTCGGCCAGCGCGGTCAGCAGGCGCGAAGCCTCGTCGACGTCGTCCATCTCCAGCCGCGCCCGCAGGTCCTGCAGCCGTTTCTCTACGGAGTCGACAGGCGCCGTCCGCAACGCCGTGACCAGCTCCGCCGGCGCCGCGGCCGCCAGGCCCGCAAGGAACCCGGCGTTGGGGTCGGTCGGGTCCACCAGCGGCACCGGCAGCGCGAGGGCGGCGTCCGCCTCGTACTTGCCGTAGTCGGCGATGGCCTGGGCGACGGACGCTCCGGCGACGGGGTCACCCTGCGCCGCGACGGAGAGGTCACGCAGGTAGACGCCGGCTTGGGCGCGCCGCTCGTCGTAGATGCGGGCGGCGGTGCGGCGGTCGTCGGCGAGGTCCGGATTGGTGCCGAACATCAGCTGGTCGGCGAGCTGGGCGTCCATGTCGTTGATCGCGAAGTACAGGCCGGTGGCGCTGGTGATCTGGGGTGCGGAGTGGTTGCGGATGTCCAACCAGGCGGCGCGGGAGAGCAGACCGGTCGCGACGAGCGCGGCGACGAGCAGTGCCGAGGTGGTCAGCGCGGCGCCGCGCAGCAGTCTCGGCCATCTCGGGACGGTCGAAGGGAGGTGGGCGCGCCACAGCACAGTCGGTCTGCGACGCGCCCAACGTATCCGGCGCACCCAGCTGTTGGGGGAACGCGCGGTTCGCGGTGCCTCCCTCTGGAGGACCGGGGGAAGTCGGCCCCTTCCGGAGCCGACGTCTGGGGCGGTGTCGCAGGGCGCTGTTCCGTAATGCTGGTGTCCGGCATCGCATCGAGTCCCCTTCGCGCTGCGGAGCCGCTTGCGCCGCGCTTTCCGCGAGGGCCACTCTTGCGCCTCGAACGCGACCCAGTCCTGTCTTGTCGCGTCCTTGACACCCAGGCCCAAAAATCTTGACGCGACACTGACGGCGAGCTGGAAGGGACGGGGGATCGGCGCGGCACGGCGTCCAGGGCCCCACGTGGTCGGGGCCGGGTGGGCCGTGGCGACCGCAGCATCGTCACCGGCCGCAGCGACGCCGTTGCTGAGGCCCGGTGTGCCGAGCCCGATTGTGTCGCGCCTCAATGCGCCGGGGCGTGTGCATCGGTTTGGTTCGGGGGCGGGTTTGCTTCTGTGCGACCGCTTCGTGTGCGTCGCCCTTTGGCTGGTTCCTCGTTGACGAAGTCGGCTGGGAGGCTCAGAGGAGAGTGCGGAGTTGATGTCAGGGAAAGCGGGGCGGCGACTGTGGTGGGCGCTGCTGGGCATTGCGGTGCTGCTGTCGGGGAGCAGTCTGCTGTGGGTCGTCGGTGTTCTGCTCACGCGGGATCTGGAGCCGCAGGACACGGCGGGTGTGCTGGGCCTGTTCGTCGGCGCCGCCGGTGTCGTGCTGGGCGTCGTCGCGCTGCGGCGGCCTGCGGAAACGGATCCGATCGTGATCGCGGGGCGGCTGGCCGCCCGGGTCCGTAACACGGAGGGCGAGCAGTGGCGTCGGCTGCTGGGCGGGGACCGGATCCCGATCGACATCGCCTTCACCTTCCGAACCGGCGGGCGGCGTGCGGCGGTTCCGCCGCAGCGGCCGGCCGGTTCGCTGGAAGGCGTCGCCGACGACTTCATGGCCACCCGCCCACGCCGACTGGTCATCACCGGCGAGCCGGGCGCCGGCAAGACGGTCCTCGCGGTCAAGCTCATCCTGGCCCTTCTCGACCGACGGGGCGCCGACGACCCCGTGCCGGTCCGGTTCCCGCTGTCGGACTGGGATGTGGCCATGCCGCTGGAACGCTGGCTGAGCATGCGGCTGGAGCACGACTTCGACCTGGCCGCCGCAGAGGCCCGCTGCCTGGTGGAGCACCGGCTGGTACTGCCTGTGCTGGACGGACTCGACGAGATGGACACCCCCGACACCGCCTGCCCGAGGCGTGCCACAACCGCACTGCAGCTGCTTGCCGCCTATCAGGACGGCGCCGACCCCTCTCCGTTCGTGCTCACCTGCCGCAGCGCCTTCTACGAACAAGCGACCACGCACCGCGGCGCACCGGTCGTCGATACCGCCCGCGTGCACCTGGCGCCGGTCTCGGCCGACCAGGCCCGGGCCTTCCTCGAAGACCGCTGCAGTAGTGAGCCCGAACGTTGGAATCCGGTCCTTCGTGTCCTGGCGGACAACCCGACCGGCGCCTTGGGCCGCGCACTTTCCACGCCCTGGCGTCTCACCCTCGCCACCACCGTCTACGCCCACGACGGCGACCCCGGGGAGATGCTGAACCACGACTCGCCGACCGCCATCGACCGGCACCTGCTGGCCCGCTACGTTCCCGCCCTCACCGAGTTGCTGCCGGACCCCCGCTATCCGGCGGAACGCGTCGAGGAATGGCTTGGCATCCTCGCCCACCACCTCGGCCGCAACGCCGAGACCCGACTCGTTCTGCACCGCTTGTGGCCGTTGGCAGGGCGACTGCGCGTCCTTGTCGTGGACTTGCTCCTCGTGACGGCCTGCGTCATCCCCGCCGTGCAGAACCTGCGCGACTACTCGTGGTTCGTGCAAGCCATCGAGATGCCGACGACCCTGCACGATCAGGCTTGGCTGGCCATCGGCATCGGGGCGGTCATCTGGGCCTTCCGCCTCGGCACCCCGCTCCCGGCCGTCGCCCGCTGGCCCCGTCGGGGGACCCGGGCACGGCGTGATCTGGCACGGCGGCGCCGCACCAGGGGCCTGGCCGTGGGCGGCGCTCTCGGTGCGGCCACCGCCCTGTTCGTCACCGTCCAACCGAGTCTCGGCGGCTTTCCCGGCGTCTACATCGCTTTCCCCTACCTGGAGGTGAAGGGAGTCAGCCTGGTGTCGTCCTATGCGCTGCTGGCCGGCATCGTCGTCGGGCTGACGACAGGAGCGATCGCGGCGGTCACGACGGAGCCGTCCCGGGAGGCCGACGACAGCGCCCTCGACCTGAGGCACCCCCTGCGCGGCGACCTGGTCGCCGGCACGGCCACGGCCGTCTCGTACGGCGCGGCACTCGCTCTTCTCGTCGCCCTGTTCAAGGCGAGCGAGGAACTGGGGCACTACCTGTACTGGGGCGACCTCCTCGACGAGCCCATGCACATCTACTACACCGAGTACGCCGCCGGCGTCTCCAGCGGCATGGCGCTGACACTTCTCGTCGCAGCCGTCTGCCTTCGTGCCACGCGTCGCTATGTCGCGTTCGTGGTGTGCATGCGCCGACTGCCCCGGAGGCTGGGGAGGTTCCTGTCGTGGGCGTGCGAGGCCGGGTTGCTCCGCACGTCCGGTGACGGCTACCAGTTCCGGCATCTGCAGTTGCAGCACTGGCTCGACGGCCACTCGCCCGCCCCGGCCCCGGAGACGCAGCCGGCGAACGTGTAGCTACGTCACGACCAGCACGCTGCACGAGCATCGGTGCAGCCGGGAAACTTCCCGGCCGAGGCCGGTGAGGACATCCAGGACGAGCGGGCCGCTGCCGGGGTGGTTCAGCCGTCGCCCCGAGAGGCGCCGAAGCGAACGATGAGACGCTCTGGTCGTCGGCGCACCGACACGAGGCCCGGGGTCATACCCAGGTCGTACTCGCCACTCGTCCTGAAGGAGGGCAGCGGCGCGTCGGCTCGTGCGACCGCACCAAGCCGGAGTGCCAGCACACGCACGATGCCTCGGCACACCCTGGCCCGCCAGGCTGGTGATCTACCCCTCCCAGACCTGGAGATCCGTTTCTCGTGGCTACCTTCCTCTACCGGATGGGCCGGACCGCCTTCCGACGGCGCTGGCTCGTGACGCTGTTGTGGGTCCTGCTTCTCGGCGCAGTCGGCCTCGGCGCGGCCAAGGCGCCCGCCTCCTCCGACGACGGCACGTCCTTCATGCCGGGCATCGAGGCCCAGAAGGCCTTCGACCTGATCGGTGAGCGTTTCCCCGGTACGGACGCCAACGGCGCCAGCGCGCGCATCGTGTTCGTCGCCCCCGACGGCCAGCGGGTGACCGGGTCCGGCAACCGCGCCGCCATCGACGCGCTCGTGGCGAAGGCCGCCGACGAGCCGGAGGTCGCGGGCGCGGTGAGCCCGTTCACGGCGGGCGCGGTGAGCAGGGACGGCTCCACCGCCTACGCCACGGTGAACTTCAAGGTGCGGGCCGAAGATCTCACCGACGCGGACAAGGCCGCGCTGGAAGAGGCCATCGACGACGCCCGCGCCTCCGGTCTCACCGTCGAGGTCGGCGGCGACGCGCTCGCCGAGCAGCCCGCGGCGGGCGGCTCCGCCGAGGCCATCGGCATCGCCCTCGCCGCCGTCGTCCTGCTGATCACCTTCGGGTCCCTCGCGGCGGCCGGGCTTCCCCTGCTCACCGCCGTCGTGGGCGTCGGCGTCAGCATGGCCTCGATCCTGGCTCTGGGCAGCGTCTTCGGCCTCTCCCTGACCACCGGCACCCTGGCGACGATGCTCGGACTGGCGGTCGGCATCGACTACGCCCTCTTCGTGGTCTCCCGCTACCGGGAGGAACGAGCGCGCGGCCACGCTCCCCAGGAGGCGGCCGGACTCGCCACCGGCACGGCCGGCTCGGCCGTGGTGTTCGCCGGCCTCACGGTTGTCATCGCGCTGGCGGGCCTGTCGGTGGTCGGGGTTCCGATGCTGACCAAGATGGGTCTGTGCGCTGCGGGCGCCGTGGTCGTCGCCGTGCTGGTCGCTCTCACCCTGGTCCCGGCCCTGCTCGGCATGTGGCCGAACGCCGTGCTCTCCCGCGCCACGCGCAAGCGCGGCCGTGCGGCAGCCCGGTCGGCCGCAGACACGGGCAACGGCGGTACGGACAACTGGGCTACGGGCAACGGGGGTACGGACAACGGCGGTTCCCGGTGGGCTCGGTTCGTGCTGCGCCGCCCGGTGGCCGTGCTGGTGGCGTGCGTCGCCGGCCTGGGCGTCCTGGCCCTGCCCGCCGCGAGCCTGGAGATGGGCATGCCGGGCGCCGAGTCCAAGCCCGTCTCCTCCACCGAACGGCGCGCCTACGACGCGCTGGCGGACGGTTTCGGAGCGGGCTTCAACGGACCGCTGACGATCGTCGTGGACGCCAAGGGGGCGGCGGACGCCAAGGCGGCCGCGAACGAGATCGCCGAGAAGATCGGCGCGACCCGTGGGGTCGTGTCCGTCTCTCCCGCGCAGTTCAATCCGGCCGGCGACACCGCGCTGTTCTCCGCGGTGCCGACCGCCGGTCCGAACACCGAGGACACCAAGAACCTCGTCAAGACCATCCGCTCGGAACGAGCCGATCTCGAACAGGCGACCGGGGCGACGTTCGAGGTCACCGGCAGCACCGCGATGAACATCGACATCGCGGTGGCCCTTCAGGACGCCCTCGTGCCCTACCTGGCCGTCATCGTCGTGCTGGCCCTGATCCTGCTGCTGGTGGTCTTCCGTTCGGTACTCGTGCCGGTCAAGGCCGCCTTCGGGTTCCTGCTGTCGGTACTGGCCGCCCTCGGCGCGGTCGTCGCGGTCTTCCAGTGGGGCTGGGGCGCCGAACTGCTGGGCGTGGAGCAGGCCGGTCCGATCATGAGCCTGATGCCGATCTTCCTGGTCGGCATCGTGTTCGGCCTGGCCATGGACTACGAGGTGTTCCTGGTCGCCCGGATGCGCGAGGCGTACGTCCATGGCGACCGGGCTCCCCAGGCCGTCGTCACCGGCTTCCGGCACAGCGCCCGCGTGGTCGTCGCCGCAGCGGTGATCATGATCGCGGTGTTCTCCGGGTTCATCGCCTCCGGCGAGTCGATGATCAAGACCATCGGCTTCGGTCTGGCCGTCGCGGTGCTGTTCGACGCCTTCGTCGTACGGATGGCGCTCGTGCCGGCGGTGCTGGCCCTGCTCGGTGACAAGGCGTGGTGGCTGCCCGGGTGGCTCGACCGGCTGCTGCCCCGCGTCGACGTCGAGGGCTCCGGGCTCGCCACGTCCCCGACGGGCCCCACCGGGCCGCAGGGCACCGAGCCCACGCACCAGGAACCGGCCCGCGTCTGACGCGATCCGCCCGCGTGCGCCGCGGCGCCGGACACCACGGCGCCGCGGCCCACGCACAGTGCTCGCGCAAGGCGCAAGGCGCAACGCGCAAGGCGCAGGGCGCAGGTCAGCGCGCAGGGCAGCGACCCGTCCAAGACGTCGTCGAAGCCGCGACACCGGCCGTGTCCAACCGCAAGCCCTGGTCGCCCACCACCTCACCCCGGCAGACGCCCAGGTCGGCACCGCCGCGTACGTCTCAAGGGCCGCCCCCTGCCTGCACCCTCCCCCCACGGCAACCACGAGAGCCCCGCCCCATGACCATCCGCGTTCTGCTCGCCGACGACCAGGCCCTGCTGCGGGCCACCTTCCGCATCCTCATCGACTCGGTCGCGGACCTGACCGTCGTCGCGGAGGCCGCCGACGGCCAGGAAGCCGTCGACCTCACCGCGACCCACCGGCCCGACGTCGTCATCATGGACATCCGCATGCCGAACGTCGACGGCGTGACGGCCACCGCAGCGATCTGCTCCCGACCGGAACTGTCGGACACCCACATCCTGATCCTCACCACCTTCGAGAACGACGAGAACGTGGCCAAGGCCCTGCGCGCCGGCGCGAGCGGCTTCCTCGGCAAGGGCGTCCGCCCCGAGGACCTGCTGTCGAGCATCCGCACCGTGGCGACCGGCGACGCCCTCCTGTCACCCGTCGCCACCCGAGCCCTCATCACCCGCTTCCTGGCCACTGCGGACACCGACGGCTTCCACGCGCTCCCCGACGCCGTCAAAGCCCTGACCGACCGCGAACGCGAGGTCATGGCCCTGGCCGCGCACGGCAAGTCCAACGCCGAGATCGCCGCCGAGATCGTGCTGAGCCCGCTGACCGTACGCAGCCACATCCAGCGGGCCATGACGAAACTCCACGCCCGCGACCGCGCCCAACTCGTCGTCATCGCCTACCAGAGCGGCCTGGTGAAACCGCATCCGCAGCCCCACGCCTGCGCGCCCTGACGAGGCTCATCTCTTCAGTGCAGGCTTTGGTTGCGTGCCGTGCGGGAGCCGTCCGCCCCGGAGTGTGGTTGTTTTTGCTCCTGTCCCGACACCCGGCCCTTGCTCGCCTCTCACATCTCACAGAGAGCCGACCAGGGCTAGATCGATTAAGTAATCCGTTGTAATCTCCCTGCCCATCCCCGGACGAGTCGGTTGCGTAGCGCGTCGCGCCACTAGATCGATTTAGTAACCTCGGATGAACGACCCCGACAGGAGCCGCACATGGCACACATGGCACACATGGCAGTCCCCAGTCTTCAGGACGGCATCGACAAGGCCGGTTCGCCCGTCGGCCTGCTGTGGAAGCCGAACGCCGAGCCGTGGACCCCCGAGGTGGTCGAGCGGGAGTACGCCGGCTGGCGCCGGGAGCAGGCGGCCTGGCACGAGGGTGTGGCGCTGCTCAACCTCTCGCACCACATGTACGACATGTGGATCGAAGGCCCGGACGCCACCCGGGCGTTGGCCGAGTACGGCGCGAACAACTTCGAGAAGTTCGCGATCGGCCAGGCCAAGCAGTACGTGCCCGTCACCCGGTCCGGCCACATCGTCACCGACGGCATCCTCGCCCGCCACGCCGAGAACAAGTACCTCCTCAGCGGGATCCCGGCCGCCCAGCACTGGGTGCGGTACCACGCCGAGAAGGCGGGCCACGACGTCGCCTTCGAGACCGACGCGTCCTCCGCGTTCCGTCCGGGCGGCGGGGACCCGAAGCTGTTCCGCTATCAGATCCAGGGCCCGCTGGCGCTGGAGCTGACCGAGAAGGTGTTCGGCGGCCCGCTGCCGCAGACCAAGTTCTTCCACGCCACCCCGGTCACCCTGGACGGCCGTTCCTTCGAGGCCCTGCGGCACGGCATGGCCGGGCAGTCCGGCTACGAGTTCATCGGGCCCTGGGAGCATGCCGCGTACGTCCACGAAGCGTTCATGGAGGCCGGCGAGCCGCTCGGCCTCGTCCAGGTCGGCGCGCTCGCCTACACCACCCCGAGCGTGGAGAGCGGCTGGGTCCCCTCCCCGGTGCCCGGCATCTACACCGACCCCGAGCTGGCCGGGTACCGCGCCTGGCTGCCGCTGTTCGGCATCGAGGGCAAGCGCCCGCTCAACGGCAGCTTCTTCTCGGCGGACATCGAGGACTACTACGTCTCCCCGTACGAACTGGGCTACGGCAAGCTGATCCACTTCGGGCACGATTTCCATGGCCGCGACGCCCTGCTCAAGGCCAAGGACGCACCCCATCGCACCAAGGTCACCCTTGTCTTCGACCCGGACGACGTGCGACGGGTCGTCGGCGGGGGAGAGGACCCCGGCTTCGTTCTCACCTACGCCCGCCACCGCGTCGAGACTTCCGCGGGAATGATCGGCACGACCATGCAGACCGCCTCGATCGACCCGGTCGGCACGGTCCTGGCCCAGTCCCTGGTCGACCCGGCCCATGCCGTGCCCGGCGCCGAGGTGAGCGTGGTCTGGGGCGAACACCCCGGCTTCGGCACCGACCCCGAGGCCGATCTGGGGTTCCCCCGCATTCGCGCCACCGTCCGGCCCAGCCCCTACGACCGGCACGCCCGCACCGCGTACCGCCGCGACGCGTAAGCGCTCCGCTGGAAGCGCCGCGATGTGCCGTCGTTTTGCTGCGGCGCCGTTGTGGCTGGTCGCGCAGTTCCCCGCGCCCCTTTGGGGCGCGGCCGACTTTCCCCGACCTTGCGCGGCGAACGGGCGGCCTCCCCCCCCCGGTGCCACC
>NZ_JBSFEV010000043.1:0-81544 GCF_053594615.1 Streptomyces sp. NPDC001858 | reverse complement strand
GGAGACCTCGACGTCCTCCAGCGGGGCCAGCCGGTCCAGGAACTCGACGATCGTCACCTTCACGCCGTAGTTGTGCAGGACGTACGCGAACTCGATGCCGATCGCGCCGGCGCCCGCGATCACGATGGACTGCGGAAGGTCCTCGGCGAGGATCTGTTCCTCGAACGTCACGACCCTGGCGCTGCGCTTGGTGCCGGGCAGCAGCCGGGGCGTCGCCCCCGTGGCGATGATGCAGTGGTCGAAACCGATGGTCCGGGTCTCGCCGTCGTAACCGGTTACCCGCAGCGTGCGGTCGTCGACGAACGCGCCGCGCCCGTCGAACTCGGTGATCTTGTTCTTCTTCATCAGGTAGTGGACGCCCTTGACCCGGCCGTCCGCGACCTTGCGGCTGCGGCGGAACGCCTCGCCGTAGTCGAAGGAGACCTGCCCCTCGACCTTGATGCCGAAGGTCTTCGCCTCGCGCGTGAAGATGTGGGCGAGTTCGGCATTGCGCAGCAGGGCCTTGGTGGGGATGCAGCCCACGTTCAGGCAGACGCCGCCCCAGTACTTCTCCTCGACGACCGCGACGCGCTTGCCCAGCTGGGCGGCCCGGACCGCGGCCACATAGCCGCCGGGACCGGCGCCCAGGACCACGACGTCGAAGCGTTCGTCCTGCTCGACCATGGGAGGGTTCCTCTTCCGTAGGTACCGTTTCCTTCTACCTCGGGAAACGGTACCCACGCAGCCCCGCTCGTGCCTCGCGCTACTGCGTGGCCGTGGGCCGGCGTGACGCGGCCGTCGCACGGTCGACGTCGGTCAACGGCCGCAGCCGGTAGGTGTACGCGTAGTCCCGGTCGGCGAACAGCTTGTACTCGTCGTGGGTGTGCGCGCCCCAGCTGTTGTCGCCGCCGACGCCCATCTGCCGGTGGTTCAGGCGCAGTACGACCTCCTTGCGGGGCGTGAGCTGGTAGTCGTGGCGGGCCCCGACCGAGAGGTCCTCGGGGGTGAAGTGCGAGGCGTTGACCTCCAGGAGGGGTTCGCCGGAGACGAGCAGACCGGCGCCCTCGCCGTCGGTCAGGGCGACCCAGCGGACGTCCGTCTTGTTGCCGTTCTCCTGCGGCCGCAGGTAGGAGGTCCACTGGCCGGTGACGGTGCCGGAGTACAGGCCGACGTCGGTGGCGTCGTTGCGGTCCCAGTGGTTCTCCTCGGGGCCGCGCCCGTAGTAGTGCAGGTGCTCCAAGCGGCCGGGCAGGAACAGCAGCGTGCCCACCTCCGGGATGTACGGCAGCGAGGCCGCGCCCGGGTGCAGGGTGTTGTCGACCTTGATCTCAGCGTTTCCGAAAACGGTGTAGACGGTGGTGTACGTGGACGGCGTCGTCGTGGGCAGGGTGCCGGCGACCCTGATCTCGACGGCCCGGTCGTCGCGCAGCGCCCGTACGCTCACGCCGGTCACCGTGCGGCGGGCGCCGGCGTCGCGCCAGGTCTGGTTGCGGGTGTGCTGGCCGTTTCCCCGGTCGTTGTCGGTGGGGGCCCGCCAGAAGTTCGGGGCCGGTCCGGAGGAGATCAGCCGGGCGCCGCCGGCCTCGTACGAGGTGATGACGCCGGTCTTCTTGTCGACGACGACCGAGAAGTCCTCGCCCGTGACGGTGACCGACGCGGCGCCGTCCCGGTGGCCGAGCGCCGGGACGCCGTCCAGGGACACGGGCGTGACAGCGGGGCTGCCTGCGTCGACGGCGAGTTGCTGCCTGGCCACCTCGAAGCCGGCCTTCGCCCACTTCGTTGCCTCGCGGGAGGTGAACGACAGCTGCAGGAAGTACTCCGCGCCCGGCGCCGGGTCGCCCGGCGCCCTGAAGGGCACGGTGATGTCCTTGGCGGACAGCGGCGCCACGTCCAGCTGGGCGCGGCTCAGCTTTCCGCGCTGCACGACTGCGCCGTCGCCCACGAGCTCCCAACGTCCGTCGAACGCACGGAGGTCGGTGAAGAGGTATTCGTTGGTGAGGGTGACCGCGGCTCCGGGGGCGAGCCGGTCGCCCGAGGCCGGTGCGGCGTTGATCGCCTGGTAGATCCGCTTGACCTCGGCGGACTTTCCGGTGAGTCCGCGGTCGGCGGTGACGATGCCGTCGCCGGAGAAGGCCCCGTCGTTGGGGTTGTCGCCCCAGTCGCCGCCGTAGGCGTAGAACGTCCTGTCGCGGGGCCGTTTCTCGGTCAGGCCGACGGTGGCGGCGTCGAACCAGAACCGGACGCCGTCGTCGCCGGGGCCACGGTCGCCGGCGGCCAGTTCGACGGCGCTCAGCGCCCTGGCATGGACCCGGGCCCGTCTGACGGTGCCGCTGAACTCGCGGGTCGGGTTGTCGACATCGGTGGCCAGGGACAGCGGCGCGGTGTTGACGGCGGGGCGCACGGTGGTGCTCCGGGTGGCCCGGACCGAGCCGTCGACGTAAAGGGTCAGGGTGCCCGCCGCCGCGTCGAAGACGCCCGCCACATGGTGTTCGACGCCGGTCCAGCCGTCCGGCAGCGCCCAGCTCGCGGTGATCCACTGGCCGCTGCCGTAGATGAAGAACTCCAGCCTCTGGTTCGTCTGCTTGAGGGCGTACTGGGTGTCGCCCTTGGCCAGGATGGGCTGGTGGTAACCGGTTACGTGCGGGGTGATCCAGGCCTCCAGGGTGAGAGACCCGGTGAGGTCGAGCGTGGCGTCACGCGCGAAAACGGTTCCGCCGGAGACGCCCTCCTCGCGGGTGAAGGCGCCGCTCGGGGCGACGATCTCGCCGCGCAGGGCGGCGGGCCCGGTCTCGGTGAGCAGGGTGCGGGCCGGGGTGGGCCAGTCGAGGGCCTGGTCGACGAAGTCCCAGATCCAGCCGCCCTGCAGCACCTCGTGGCGGCGGACCAGATCCCAGTACTTCTTGAAGTTTCCGCTGGAGTTCCCCATCGCGTGGGAGTACTCGATCATCACGTACGGCCGGGTGTCGGCCGTGTCCTTGGCCCGCGCCTCGACGCGGGCGGGGCTGTCGTACATCTCGGAGCGGATGTCGCTGATGCCGGGGCGGTCGTCGCCCTCGTACTGGATGACACGGGTGGTGTCGTAGGAGCGGATCCAGTCGTGCATGGCGTGGAAGGTGCTGCCGCCGCCCGCCTCGTTGCCGAGCGACCAGATGACGACCGACGCGTGGTTCTTGTCGCGGTGGACCATGTTCTGGGCGCGGGCCACACACGCCGCCGTCCACTCGGCGTGGTCGCCGGGGTACTCGCCCCGGATGCCGTGGGTCTCCAGATTGGTCTCGTCGACCAGGTACAGACCGTATTCGTCGGCGAGTTCCAGCCAGAGCGGGTTGTTGGGGTAGTGCGAGGTGCGGACGGTGTTGATGTTCAGCCGCTTGATGATGCCGATGTCCTCGACCAGGTCCGCGCGGGTGAGCGCCGAGCCGCGGATCGGGTGCATCTCGTGGCGGTTGGTGCCGCGGAGGGAGACCGGCTTGCCGTTGATGCGCATCAGCCCGTTCCGCAGCGCGAACTCACGCAGGCCGACGCGGTGGGAAACGGTTTCGATCACCTTGCCGGCCGGGTCGCGCAGCCGGAGCACGGCCGTGTAGAGCTCCGGGTGCTCGGCCGACCACAGCCGGGGCGCGGGCACGGCCTTCGCCGCCTGGACGGTCTTCTCCTCGCCGGAGCCGAGCGCGACGGCCTGCTGCAGCGGCCGGGACCACACCGGGTGCCCTTCCGCGTCGTAGAGCTGGGTCTCGACCGAGTAGCGGCCGGCGCCGTCCCCGCCGTAGTCGCGCACATGGGCGGTGACCGACAGTTCGGCCGCCTTGTGGTCGTCGCTCAGCGGGGTGTCCAGCCGGAAGTCGCGCAGGTGCACGGCCGGCGTGGAGTACAGGTAGACCGAGCGGAAGATGCCGCTCAGCCGGATCATGTCCTGGTCCTCCAGCCAGTCGCCGTCGGAGTAGCGGTAGACCTCCACGGCGATCTGGTTGGCGCCCGGCTTGAGGTGCGCGGTGATGTCGTACTCGGCCGGGTCGTAGGAATCCTCGTGGTAACCGACCATCTCCCCGTTGATCCACACGTAGTGGGCGGATTTGACCCCTTCGAAGTGAAGGAAGGTCCGTCTGCCCGCCCAGCCGCGCGGGACCGTGAAGGAGCGGCGGTACTGGCCCACGGGGTTGTAGCGGGTGGGGGCGACGGGCGGCTGCGCCTCCTCGCCCAGGCCGTTGGGGCCCCACCACGGGTAGGTGATGTTGATGTAGATCGGTCGGTCGTAACCGTGCAACTGCCAGGCGGAGGGGACGGGGACGGTGTCCCAGTCGCTGTCGTCGACGTCGGTCCGGTGGAAGTCGACGTCCCGGTCGTCGGGGCGGTCGGCGTGCGCGAACTTCCACCGTCCGTCGAGGCTCAGCCGGTACGGGGAGCGGGTGCGGTCGGCGGCGAGGGCCTGGTCGAGGTCGGCGTACGGCATCAGGGTGGTGTGCGGCGCTTCGGTGCCGAGGCGGAAGACGTCGATGCGGCCGTTCCACTCGGGCGTGCCGTCGGCCGCGACGGCCCGGTGGGCGGTGGGCGGTCCGGACAGGGCGAGCGCGCCGAGGGCGGCCGCCGACCCTTCGAGGAGACGACGACGGCTGACGACCGCCCGGGGCGGGCGATCCGGCTCTACCCGCTCGGGGCTGTCCGGCTCCACCCGCTGCAGGCGGTCCGGCCGGTCCATGGGCGACACATGCGGGTGCGACATGACCACGACCTTCCTCAGGGCGAACCGTGCGGCTTCGCACGGACGGAGGGTGCGTCAGATCTTGTCCACTCCTGTTGATAAAACGAACATTGACGCGCCGAAATGACCGAATATCAACTCTCTTCGGCGCAACGCGACTTGATGCAGAGAAAACCCGTCGGTAGGCGTCTCTAGTAGACGTCCTTCACATACCGCTTGTCGGAGGCGAGTTGCTTCACATAGGCCGCCGCCTCCGGCTCGCTCAGACCGCCGTGGACGACCGCGACCTCGCGCAGGGCCCGGTCGACGTCCTTCGCCATACGGGAGGCGTCGCCGCAGACGTAGAAGTGGGCGCCGTCCTGGAGCCAGGACCACAGGTGGGAGCCGTGCTCGCGAATCCGGTCCTGGACGTAGATCTTGACGCGCTGGTCACGGGAGAAGGCCGTGTCCAGACGGGCGAGGGTGCCGTCGGCCTGCAGCGCGGTGAGGTCGTCCTGGTAGTAGAAGTCCGTCGCCCGGTGCTGCTCGCCGAAGAACAGCCAGTTGGGCGCCCGGTGCCCGCGCGCCCGGCGCTCCTCCAGGAACCCGACGAACGGCGCCACCCCGGTGCCCGGTCCGACCATCACCATCGGGGTCGCCGGATCGGCGGGCGGCCGGAAGTGCGGGGAGCGCTGCACATGGACCGGGACCTCGGTGCCGGGCGCGGCGTCGGCGAGGAAGGGCGAGCAGACGCCCTGCCGGGGGCGGCCGGCCAGGTTCTCGTACCGGACGACGGAGACGGTGAGCGAGACCAGGTGGGGGTCGGTCAGCGGGCTGGACGATATGGAGTACAGGCGCGGCTGCAGCCGTCCCAGCACCTCGGCCCACTCCTGTGCGTCGGCCCGGACGCCGGACTCGGCCGCCACGTCGACGGCCTGCCGGCCCCAGGACCATTTCGCCAGCTCGTCCTTGTTGTCGGGGCGCAGCAGTTTGCGCAGCTCGCGCGGGTCTCGGGTGCGGTCGGCGGTGAAGCGGAGCAGGGCCGGGGTGATCCGGGTGATGTCGAGATGGCGCAGCAGTGCCTCGCCGAGGGCTACCTCACCGACGCCGTTCACCTGCACGCACGCGTGCGCGTCGAGCCCGGTGACGGTCAGCCACTCCGCCACCAGCTCCGGGGAGTTGAGGGGCCGGACGCCGAGCGCGTCGCCGGCCTCGTAGACGAGCGGGGTCTCGCTGTCACGGGTGTCGAAGGTGAACCGCCGGACCTCCTTGCCGGACCCGCTCAGGCTGAGCAGCCGGTTGCCGGTGAGGCGGGCCGTGACGGGGGCGGGACGCCGGGCGCGGGGCGGGGCGGCGGGAACGGCCTCTGTGACGACGACGGGAACGGCGTCCGGGGTGAGCGCGGGCGGCGACCCCGGGGCGGGGGACCCGGCGGGTACGGCGGGCATCGGGGGCATCGGGGCCGTGGGCGGGAGTTCCGTGGGGAGGTGTTCCGTGCGGAGGTGTGCCGTGGGGAGGTGTTCCGTGGGGAGGTGTTCTGTGGCTTCCTTGAGCGCGGTGACGACCTGGTCGAGCCAGGCCTCCGCCTCCGTCTCGTAGTCCGGTTCGCAGTCGGTGCGCGGGGCCAGCCGGACCGCGCCGAGCTCGTCCAGCCGGTCGTCCAGGCGTCGGCCGTGTCCGCAGAAGTCGTCGTAGGAGGAGTCCCCGAAGGCGAGGACGGCGTAGCGTCGGCCTTCCAGGCGGCCGGTGCCCAGCTCGGCGAGGCCGTCCCAGAAGCCGGCGCCGTTGTCGGGGGCGTCGCCGTCGCCGAAGGTGCTGGTGATCAGCAGCAGGTCGGCGCCTGCGGGCAGGGCGGCTGGGTCGGCCTCGTCCATGGCGACGAGGGAGGCCGCGTGGCCGCCCGCGGTGAGCCGTTCGGCGGTGGCGGCGGCGAAGTCCTCGGCGTTGCCGGTCTGCGAGGCCCACAGGATCACGACTCGCCGCGTCGGGAAAGCGGTCTGGGTCGGGGTCGCGGTCGGCGCGGGCGGTACGGCCCCGGTGCGGGAGTACATGCCGGCGAGGGTGCCGTTGACCCACAGGGCGTGCTCGGGGCTGAAGGGCGCGTCCGGCGGCAGGACCGGCACGCCCGGGGCGCCGGCCGGGATACCGGCGAGGAAGCCGACCAGATAGCGCCGTTCCAGCTCGCTCAGGACCGGCGGCGGGCTGGGCTCCAGTCCGAAGACGGCGGCCGCGGAAGACTGGACGGCGGACGGCTGGACGGCGGAGGGCCCGACGGCGGTGGGGACGACAGCCGCCGACGGCCGTGCGGCGAGGTTCTGCGCGGCCGGGTTCCGCACTGCCAGGTTCTGCCCGGCCGGGGTCTCGGCTGCCGGAGCATGGACGGTAACCGGTGTCGACACCTTCGTCAGCGACACCGCGCAGACCTTCAGCTCGGGCTGGAAGGACAGCGGGTCGACGGCGTCGCTCGTGACCGCGTTGACGCTCAGGTACTCGCCGAAGAGGTCGTTCCAGTGGAACGGCGCGAAACAGGAGCCGGGCAGGACGCGGTCGGTCACGACGGTCGGCAGCACGGCCCGCCCGCGCCGGGAGGCGACCTCGACGGAGTCGCCGTCGGCCAGGCCGAGCGCGGCCGCGTCCTCGGGGTGCACCTCGACGAACGGGCCGGGATCGAGCTTGTTGAGCTTGGCGACCTTGGCGGTCTTCGTCAGGGTGTGCCACTGGTGCTGGAGACGGCCGGTGTTCAGCACGAACGGATAGTCGTCGTCCGGCATCTCGGCGGCCGGAACGTGCGGACGCGGGTGGAAGACGGCGCGGCCGGACGCCGTGGAAAACGTGAGGGAACCGTCTTCGTTCACATAGCGGATCGGGTTGCGGTCGGGCCCGTCGGCGGTGGCGGCCGGCCACTGCACCGGGGTGTCACGCAGCCGCTCGTAGGTCACTCCGCGCAGGTCGTAGCCGGTCTGCGGATTGTGGGCGCGCTTGATCTCCTCGAAGATCTGCTCGGCGCTGTCGTACGAGAAACCGCTCTCGTAACCCATCGCTCGGGCGACGGCCGCGATGAGCCGCCAGTCGGCCGTGGCCTCGCCGGGCGGGTCGGCGGCGGGCCGGGCGAGGGTGAGGTTGCGCTCGCTGTTGATCAGGACGCCCTCGGTCTCGGTCCACAGAGCGCCGGGCAGGACGACGTCGGCGTACGCGTTCGTCTCGGTGTCGGCGAAGACGTCCTGGGTGACGACGAACTCGGCGGCCTCCAGGCCCTCGATGACCGTCCTGCGGTTGGCGACGGAGGCGACCGGGTTGGTGCAGATGATCCAGCAGGCCTTGATCTCGCCGTCGGCCATCTTCCGGAACATCTCGACGGTGCCCTTGCCGACGCCGTCCGCGCGGATCGCGCCCGGTTCGAGCCCCCACAGCTCCTCGACGAAGGCGCGGTCGGCGTCGACGAGGACGGAGCGCTGGCCGGGGAGTCCGGGCCCCATGTAACCCATTTCCCGGCCGCCCATGGCGTTGGGCTGGCCGGTGAGGGAGAAGGGACCGCTGCCGGGGCGGCAGATCGCGCCGGTCGCGAGATGCAGGTTCACCAGGGCGTTGGTGTTCCAGGTGCCGTGCGTGGACTGGTTGAGGCCCATGGTCCAGCAGCTGGTCCACTCCCCCGCCTCGCCGATCAGCCGAGCAGCCTCGCGCAGGTCGGTCTCCGGGATGCCGGTGAGCTCCGAGACGGTCGCGGGCGGGTAGTCGGCGAGGAACTCCGGCATCGCCTCCCAGCCCTGGGTGTACGCGGCGACGAAGTCGGGGTCGGTGTGCCCGTTCTCGTGCAGAAGATGCAGCAGACCGTTCAGCAGGGCCAGGTCGGTACCCGGCTTGACCTGCAGAAACAGATCCGCCTTCGCCGCGGTTGCGGTGCGCCGCGGATCGACGACGATCAGCTTGGCGCCCGCCTTGACCCGGTCCATCATCCGCAGGAACAGGATCGGGTGGCAGTCGGCCATGTTGGAGCCGATGACGAAGAAGACGTCCGCCTTGTCGAGGTCCTCGTACGAGCCGGGCGGGCCGTCGGCGCCCAGAGACAGCTTGTAACCGGTTCCGGCGCTGGCCATGCACAGCCGGGAGTTCGACTCGATCTGGTTGCTGCGGAGGTAACCCTTGACGAGTTTGTTCGCGAGGTACTGCGCTTCGAGGCTCATCTGCCCGGAGACGTACAGGGCGACGGCGTCCGGGCCGTGCTCGTCGACGATCGCGCGCAGCCGCCGTGCCGTCTCGGCGACCGCCGCGTCCACGGGGGCGGGCTCGGGCTCCTCGCCGCGGTCCGAGCGGACCAGGGCGCTGGTCAGCCGGCCGGGCGCGGCGAGCATGTCGGCGGTGGTCGCGCCCTTGGTGCACAGCCGGCCGAAGTTCGCCGGGTGCTGCTTGTCGCCGACCGCTTTCAGGACCGTACGGCGGCCGTCCGGTCCGCGGCCGATGTCGAGGACCATGCCGCAGCCGACGCCGCAGTACGAGCAGACCGTGCGCACCTTCGTCTCGGTCGCGCTGTCGGTCCGCGGGTCCGGCACGGCCACGGGCGCCCCTTTCGTTCTGCGGTCCTGCTGACGATCGGCCTGGTGAGAGCCTCTGCAAGCCTCTGTGACGGTACGAACCGCGCATTACGCAGGTGTCTCCCGGACCGGCCGCCAGGAGTTAACCCCGGCGCACAGCGCAGCGCGGCCGGGTGTGAGCGCCGCCTTCCGCTCCGCAGGTAGGAAGGCTACCTGGGCGGCCACGCAGGGGTTCCAGGACCGGAAGCGAGAGCAGAAGCCGGCGGGCGCAGGCCGGATCAGTGCGAGGGGGCCGCGGCCGAGCCCGCGCCGAAGACACGGTTCGTGCAGCTCGCCGGTCGCTCCCGGACCTCCTCACGGGCCACGCCCTTGTCGTCGGCCGGGCCGGGGATGCGGTGCAGCAGGTCGCGGGGCATCGAGCGGGGCGTCGGCTGCCTGCGCGCGGAGCACAGCGCTCAACCGAGGCGCGCGGCGAACGCCGTGTAAGCCTGTTCGTCGAAGAGGACGAACGTGACCGTCTCCACCGAGGTCTGCGTCGCGCGCACCGTTTCCACCGCGATCCGGGCGGCGTCCTCCATCGGCCATCCGTAGATGCCGGCGGAGACCGCCGGGAAGGCGACGGAGCGCGCGCCCAGCTCGTCCGCGACCCGCAGCGACTCCCGGAAACAGGAGGCCAGCAGCTCGGAGCGGTCCTCGCCCGCGCTGTACACCGGGCCGACGGTGTGGATCACCCAGCGGGCGTCCAGTTCGCCCGCCGTGGTGGCGACGGCCTGCCCGGTGGCGAGGCCCTTGCCGTAGTGCGAGGCGCGGAGCCGACGGCAGTCGTCGAGGATCGCGGGGCCGCCCCGGCGGTGGATCGCGCCGTCGACACCGCCTCCGCCGAGCAGGGAGGAGTTGGCCGCGTTGACGATGGCGTCCACCGACTGCCGGGTGATGTCGCCCTGGACGAGCGTGATCGTGGTCATGGCTGCGTGTATAGCAACGGGACCGGCCGATCGCTCGGCTTTATCGCCGTTGTCGCCTTTATCGCCGTTGCCGCCGCAGGCTGCGCCACACGGCTTTGGCCGCGTTGTGGCCCGACATGCCGTGCACGCCCGGGCCGGGCGGGGTGGCCGCGGAGCAGATGAAGACGGCCGGGTGCGGGGTGGCGTACGGGAAGGCGGTCAGCTTGGGGCGCAGCAGGATCTGGAGCCCGGAGGCCGCGCCGGAGGCGATGTCCCCGCCGATGTAGTTGGCGTTGCGGGCGGCGAGCTCGGCGGGCCCCGCGGTGGCGCGGGCGAGCACGCGGTCGCGGAAACCCGGGGCGAACCGCTCCAGTTGGCGTTCCATCGCGTCGGTGAGGTCGCCCGTCCAGCCGTTGGGCACATGGCCGTACGCCCAGAAGACGTGCTTGCCGGCCGGGGCCCGGGTGGGGTCGACGACGCTGGGCTGCACCGTGATCAGGAAGGGTCTGTCGGGCGCCCGGCCCTCCCGGGACGGGGCGCGCAGGGCGGCGCCGATCTCCGCGCTGTCCGCGCCGATCTGCACGGTGCCGGCGGTGCGGGCCTCCTTCGCGGTCCACGGAACCGGGCCGTCGAGCGCGTAGTCGATCTTGAAGACGCCCGGTCCGTACTTGTAGCCCGCGTAGTGGTCGCCGAAACCGGCGATACGGGCGAGGGCGGTGGGCGAGGTGTCGAAGACGTACGCGCGGGCCGGCGGCAGATCGTCGAGGCGCTTGACCTCGTAGTCGGTGTGGACGCTGCCGCCGAGGTCCTCCAGGTAGGCCGCCAGGGCGTCCGAGATGGACTGGGAGCCGCCGCGGGCCACCGGCCAGCCGCGGGCGTGCGCGGCGAGGGCGAAGACCAGGCCGACGGCGCCGGTGGCGAAGCCGCTCAGCGGGGCCATGACATGGGCGACGAGGCCGGCGAAGAGGGTCTTGGCCGGCTCGTCCCGGAAGCGGCGGGTGAGCCAGCTGGACGGGGGCATACCGACCAGGCCGAACCGGGCCAGGGTGACCGGGTCGCGCGGGAGCGCGGTCAGCGGCAGCGACATGAAATCGCGGACCAGGGTGTCCCACCTGGGCAGGAAGGGCTCGACCAGACGGCGGTACGCGCCCGCGTCCCGTGGCCCGAAGGACGCGGCCGTCTCGGCGACCGAGCGGGACAACACCGCGGCGCTGCCGTCGAGGAACGGATGCGCCATGGGCAGCTCGGCGTGCAGCCACTCCAGGCCGTAGCGCTCCAGGGGCAGGGCGCGGAACGCGGGCGAGTTGATGCCGAGGGGGTGCGCGGCGGAGCACGGGTCGTGGCGGAAGCCCGGCAGGGTGAGTTCCTCGGTGCGGGCTCCTCCGCCCACGGTGTCCCGCGCCTCGAAGATCGCCACGGAGAAGCCGCGTCGGGCCAGCTCCACCGCCGCGGTCAGCCCGTTGGGCCCCGCTCCCACCACGACCGCATCGAGCATCGACGGCACTTCGACCCCTTCGTCAGCCGGTGACCGCCGTAAACCGGTGGCCCCGCAGTCAGGATATGCCGGGGGTACGACAACGCCCGCGGCCCGGGGGCCCGAACCGGCCGGAACGCCGAACCGGCCGAGACGCCCGTGTGGCTCGGCAGGATGCCCCGGATCGCTCGGCACGGGTCCGGGTCGCTCGGCGCTGCGCCCGGTCGCTCGGCGGGGCGGCCGGTCGCTCGGCACGATGCCCGCGCGGCATCAGCCCGCCCCCAACGCGCCACACCCCGACGCGCCACCCCGTACCGCGCTGCTCTGAACCGGCCCCGCGCCGCCCCGCACGGCCCCGCGCCGCCCCGCCCCGCTCAGGCGATGTCGCGAAGCCGGTCGACGCCCGAGAGCAGTCCCGAGACCCTGCGGGCCGTCGCCGCGTCCCGGGCCGCCGTGAAGGGCAGGGCGTTGCCGCCTGTGACGCGGAACGGCTCGCCGGTGAGGGTGAGGTGGGCGCCGCCCGCCTCCTCGACCAGCAGCAGTCCGGCCGCGTGGTCCCAGGCCGCTTCCCAGGAGAAGGCCGTGGCGTCCAACTCGCCCCGGGCGATGGCGAGATACTCGAGTCCGGCGGATCCGCACGCGCGCGGTGCGACGCCGTCCGTCCACAGCGCGAGCAGGGCGCGCTTCTGCGCGTCGGTCGTGTAGTCGGGGTGCGAGGTGGCCACCGTCAGGTCGCGGCCGGGCTCGGGCGGACCGGCGAACAGCCGCTCGCCGTCCAGGAACGCGCCGCCGCCCTTGACGGCCGTGGCCAGTTGGTCGCGGGCCGGAGCGTACGTCCAGGAGGCGAGCAGGACGCCGTGGCGGACGAGTGCGACCAGGGTGCAGAAGCCGTCCTCGCCGCGCACGAACTGTCGTGTCCCGTCGACCGGGTCGACGATCCACACCGGTGCGTCGCCCTGTATCGCCTCGTACGTGGCCGGGTCGGCGTGCACGGCCTCCTCGCCTACGACGACCGAGCCGGGCAGGAGGGCGGCGAGGGCCTTGGTGAGGAACAGCTCGGCGCCCCGGTCGGCGTCCGTGACCAGGTCGTGGGGGCCGCTCTTCTGGTCGACCTCGTGCGCCGCGAGCTGCCGGAAGCGGGGCATGATCTCGGCCGCGGCGGCCCCGCGGACCGCCTCCTCGACGTCGGCCGAGCGGCGGGCGAGAAACTCGTCGATGGTTTCCTTGTCTTCGATCATGCCTCCATGAGAGCACGCCCCACTGACAATCCCCGCCCGCAGGGTGCATCACGGGTGGAATCGGGATGAAGAACCGGAACGCGCACCCGTCAACAGGAACGCGCTCCCGTCAGCGGCCCACCGCGTATCCCTGCATCCCGCGCGGGTTCGCGGCCGCGAGCAGGATCCCGGTCTCCGGGTCGCGGGCGACCGCGCACAGCCGGCCCTCGGACCACGGGTCGCCGACGGTGACGTCGTGGCCGCGCCGCCGCAGCTCCTCCACCACCTCCGCCGGCATCCGGGACTCCACGGTGACGCTGCCGGGCCGCATCCCGCGCGGGTAGAACGAGCCGGGGAAGCCGTCGTTGTGCCAGTTCGGGGCGTCGATCGCACCCTGGAGGTCGAGGCCGCCGCGCACACGCGCGCGTAGGGCGACGGCGAGGAGGAAGTGCAGCTGCCACTGGTCCTGCTGATCGCCGCCGGGCGTGCCGAAGGCCAGTACCGGTGCCCCGTCGCGCAGCGCGATCGAGGGGCTCAGGGTGGTGCGGGGGCGGCGGCCCGGCGTCAGCGAGTTCGGCAGGCCCTCCTCCAGCCACGTCATCTGCAGCCGGGTGCCGAGCGGGAAGCCCAGCTCGGGCACGACCGGGTTGGACTGCAGCCAGCCGCCGCTGGGCGTCGCCGCGACCATGTTGCCCCAGCGGTCCACGACGTCGAGATGGCAGGTGTCGCCCCGGGTGACCCCGTTCGCGCGGATCTCCGGCTCACCCGGTGCGAAGGACGCCGGGCCCCGGGCGACCGTCGGCTCGCCCGCGCCCAGGGGGCTGAAGCCGGGGTCGTCCGCAGCCGCCACGCACGCGTGCGTGCTCAGCCGCGGGGTGCGCCCGCCGGGGCTGCCGGGCCGTACCTCGTAGGAGGCCTTGTCGCCGATCAGTCGCCGCCGGTCCGCGTTGTAGTCGGCGGCGAGCAGCTCGCCGAGCGGGACCTCGGCCGCGTCGCCGTACCAGGCCTCGCGGTCGGCCATGGCGAGCTTGCAGCCCTCGACGAGGAGATGGACGTAGTCGGCGGTGCCGTACCCGGGCAGCTCGGCCGGGAGCAGGGCGAGCTGCTGGAGGAGGGCGGGGCCCTGGCTCCACGGGCCCGCCTTGCACACGGTCCAGCCGTTCCAGTCGTACGTGGCCGGCGCCTCGTAGGACGCGGACCAGGCGGCGAGGTCGGCGGCCGTGAGGGTGCCGGTGTGCCGCGCGCCGCTGGTGTCCAGCGTGGGCCGGGCTGCCTGCCGGACGAGCGCCTCGGCGACGAACCCGGTCCGCCACACCTCCCGCGCGGCCTCGATCCGCGCCTCCCGGTCGCCCGCCCGGGCGGTGGCGGCGGTCTCGGCGAGCAGCCGCTTCCAGGTGGCGGCGAGGGCGGGGTTGCGGAACAGCGCGCCGGGCCGCGGCGCCTGCCCGCCGGGCAGATACACCTGCGCCGACGACGTCCACTCCGTCTCGAAGAGCTCCCGGACCGTCTCGACGGTCGCGCCGACGTTGTCCACGGGCGCGTGCCCGTGCTCGGCGTACCCGACGGCGTACTTCAGGACGTCGTCGAGGGACTTGGTGCCGTGGTCGCGCAGGAGCAGCATCCAGGCGTCGAACGCGCCGGGGACCGCTGCCGCGAGGGGCCCGGTTCCGGGGACGAGGTCCAGGCCCAGCCCGCGGTAGTGGGCGACCGTCGCGCCGGCCGGCGCCACGCCCTGGCCGCACAGCACCCGCACCTCGCCGCCGACCGGGGCGAGCAGGATCGGGACCTCGCCGGCGGGCCCGTTCAGGTGCGGTTCGACGACGTGCAGCACGAAGGCGCCGGCGACGGCCGCGTCGTAGGCGTTGCCGCCGTCCTCCAGGACGGCCATCGCCGACTGCGAGGCCAGCCAGTGCGTGGAGGACACCATTCCGAACGTGCCCTGGAGGGTGGGACGGGTGGTGAACACAACGGGCTCCTCACTGCGCGGCGGCCGATCTCGCGATCGTACGTACCTACCCAGCGCACGCTCCCCGTCCCCCTCCTTCGGCTCTCCCTCACCACACCCTCGCCGTCTCTATGTCCGGTGAAGAACCCTGATGTCCCAGTAGGTTCGGGCCCCTTCGTCACCGCGCAGGCACGGAGCGAGTTCGCACTTCCGCCCCACAGGGAGTCGTGTGACACTGGCGTCTCCTGTCCGCACTGCGGACTCCGTCCGCACCGTCCCCCACGAAAGTGCGCCGTGCGCTCTCTCCCACTGCCGCTCGCCCTCACCGCGCGTCTGACCCCGGTGGTCGTGCTCGCCTGTGCGGGTTGGGCGATGTCGTCGTCCGGCCCGCTGACCGAAGAGCAGGACACCGCGGCCAAGGACACCCAGAAGACCCAGACCGAGAAGTCGTCCGGCCCGTCCTCCAAGGCCGTCGTGAAGACGTATGCCGCCGCGCCCGCCCCCTGCACCGGCGTGGCCGCGAAGACCGTCTCCTCGCTCGTGCCCGGAGCCAAGGTGGCGGGCAAGGAGATCCCGTCCACGGACACCGAACTGCGCCGCACCTGCTCGTGGAACGCGCTCAAGGGCTACGACTACCGCTGGCTCGACGTCTCCTTCGAGATCACGGAGTCGGACGACGCGGCCACGAGTTCGTACAAGGAGCGCACAACTGAGAAGAGCGGCGGCGGCGCGGTGCCGGGGCTCGGCAACGAGGCCTACTCCGTAGTGAACCTGACCACGGAGGACAAGCAGCAGACCCGTGAGGGCGTCGTCATCGCCCGGGTGTCCAACGCGCTGGTGGTCGTCAACTACAACGGCAGCGACTTCGAGACGAAGAAGGCGCCCACCACCGACGAGATCAACAAGGGTGCGATCAAGGCGGCGAAGGAAGCGGTGGCCGCCCTGCAGAACGCCAAGAAGAGCTGAGACAACGGAAACAGCAGAAACAGCGCGGAAACAGCGGGTGCAGCGGAAACCCGGGACGGCCGGAAGAGCTCTGCAGCTCTTCCGGCCGTTTCCTGCATGACGCAGCGTCAGACGACGTCCTTCACCAGCTTCACGTGCTCTTCCCGCCGCTGCGGTTCCTGTCGTCCGCGCGCCAGCATCAGGGCCAGGTACAGCGCCATGGAGGTGCCGAGGCCGACGGCCCAGCCGTAGTCGGCGAGAGGTTCCAGCGCCGGGATGGGACGGCCGTCGATCAGCGGCTTGAAGCTCGCCCCGCCGACGGCGAGGACGCCGCCGGTGACGAAGGCGACCACGGCCCGCCAGTTCCAGCCGTTGGCGTACCAGTAACGGCCGCCCTCCCGGTACAGGTCGATCAGGTCGAGCTTGCCGCGGCGCAGGATCCAGTAGTCGGCGATGAGGATGCCGGCGACCGTGCCCAGCAGACCGCCGACCAGGCCGAGCCAGGTGAAGATGTAACCCTGCGGGTCGGAGTAGAGCTTCCACGGGAAGATCAGCACGCCGAGGACGCAGGTGACGAGTGCGCCAGCCCGGAAACTGATCTTCCGCGGCGCGATGTTGGAGAAGTCGAAGGCCGGTGAGACGAGGTTGGCCGCGATGTTCACCGACAGGGTCGCCACCAGCACGGTCACCAGCGCGAACAGCAGGCCGAAGACGTTGTCCGTCTTCGCGGCGAGCTGTACCGGGTCCCAGATCGTCTCGCCGTAGACGGCCTGCGATCCGGAGGTGACCATCACCGAGAGCAGCGCGAAGAGCGTCATGGTCGTGGGGAGACCGAGAGCCTGTCCCCAGGTCTGCGCTCTCTGCGACTTTCCGTACCGGGTGAAGTCGGGGATGTTCAGCGACAGCGTCGACCAGAAACCGATCATGCCCATGAGAGACGGCCAGAAAAGTTTCCAGAAATCGCCGCCCCAGCCCAGCTTGGAGGGCTGGTCGAGCAACGGGCCGAAACCGCCTGCCTTGTTGCTCATCCAGATCAGCATGGCGACCGCGCCGACGAGGACGAAGGGCGCCGCCCAGTTCTCGAAGCGGCGGATGGTCTCCATGCCCCGGTAGATGATCGCGACCTGGATCGCCCAGAAGATCGCGAACGACAGCCACATCGTCCAGGCGTGGCCGCCGATCTTCCCGGCGTCGCTCCAGCCGTTGCCGATCAGCTTGCCGGCGAGGAAGTAGATCGCCTCACCGCCGATCCAGGTCTGGATGCCGAACCAGCCGCAGGCCACCAACGCCCGTACGACGGCGGGGAGGTTGGCGCCGCGGATGCCGAAGGAGGCGCGGGCGAAGACCGGGAAGGGGATGCCGTACTTCGGTCCGGCGTGCCCGGTGAGCAGCATCGGGACCAGCACGATCAGGTTGGCCAGGGCGATGGTGAGCACCGCCTGCTTCCAGTCCATGCCGACGGCGATCAGACCGGAGGCCAGCGTCCACGACGCCGTGTTGTGGGCCATGCCGACCCACAGCGCGGAGAAGTTGTACGTGGTCCAGGTGCGCTTCTCCACGGGGACGGGAAGCAGGTCCTCGTTGGCGTAGGGGCCGCTGGGCTGCGGCGAACCAGGGGCGATCTCCACCCGGCCGTCGGCGAGGGTGACTTGGGAGGTCGGCGGTATGGCCGTGGGAGCGGTGTCGGTCATGGGCAGGCCAATCAAACGAGGGGCGGATCCGGAAAGGCCGTGCGGGTCTCCGGTCCCCTCCCCCCGGGACGACGGGGGGAGGGGAGAACTGGAGTGGGGGGCTCGGGAGTTGGGGAGTCGAGCGGAGCGAAGGGGGGACGGGTCAGCCGTTGACGGCCGGGATGATCTGCGACCCGTACGCGTCGATGGTGGCTTCCTGCGCGTCGTGCATGTCGTAGACGGCGAACTGGTCGACGCCCAGCTCGCGCAGCGCGGTCAGCTTCTCGATGTGCTGGTCGACCGGTCCGACGAGACAGAACCGGTCGACGATCTCGTCGGGCACGAAGGCGGTGTCGGGGTTGTCGCTGCGGCCGTGGTGCGAGTAGTCGTACCCCTGCCGGGCCTTGATGTATTCGGTGAGTTCCTCGGGGACCTGGGAGGAGTGCTCGCCGTACTTCGCCACCAGGTCGGCGACGTGGTTGCCGACCATCCCGCCGAACCAGCGGCACTGGTCGCGGGCGTGCGCGAGGGCCTGAGGCGAGTCGTCCTCGGTGACGTACGCGGGGGCGGCGACGCAGATCTTCACCTCGGACGGGTCGCGGCCGACGGCGACGGCGGCGTCCCGGACGGCCTTCACCATGTACTCGGTGAGATACAGGTCGGCGAGCTGGAGGATGAAGCCGTCGGCCTCCTCGCCGGTCATCTTCAGCGCCTTGGGGCCGTACGCGGCCATCCAGACGGGAAGCTTCGCGCCTTCCTTGATCCAGGGGAACTTGACGACCGTGCCGCCGAGGTCCGCCTCCTGGCCCGAGGCGAGCGCCCTGATGACCTTCATGGCCTCGCTGATCCGGGCGAGCGTGTTCGGGTGGCGGCCCGCGACGCGCATCGCGGAGTCGCCGCGGCCGATCCCGCAGACCGTGCGGTTGCCGAACATGTCGTTGAGGGTGGCGAAGGTGGAGGCGGTGACCTCCCAGGTGCGGGTGCCCGGGTTCGTCACCATCGGGCCCACCGTCAGCGTGCTGGTGTTGGCCAGGATCTGACTGTAGATCACAAACGGTTCCTGCCAGAGCACCGCGGAGTCGAAGGTCCAGCCGTGGGTGAAGCCGTTGCGCTCGGCGCGCTTCATCAGGCTGACGACCTTGGAGGCCGGCGGGTCGGTCTGCAGGACGAGTCCGAAGTCCATGTGCGCTGCTCCTAGTTGAGGTACTGACAGGTGGAGCGCGGGGTGTAGACGCCGTGGCCGGCGTGGCCGGTGTACTCCCGCTCGGTGATGACGAGTTCGCCCCGCGACAGGACCGTCTCCACGCGCCCGGTGAGCCGCTTGCCCTCGTACGCCGAGTAGTCGACGTTCATGTGGTGGGTCTCGGCGGAGACGATCTGCTCGGCGTGCGGGTCGTAGACGACGACGTCGGCGTCGGCGCCGGGGGCGATGGTGCCCTTCTTCGGGTACATGCCGAACATCCGGGCCGGGGTGGCGCAGGCGATCTCGATCCAGCGCCGGCGGCTGATGTGCCCGTCGACGACGGCCTGGTGGAGCAGGTCCATCCGGTTCTCGACGCCCGGGAGGCCGTTGGGGATCTTGGAGAAGTCGCCCCGGCCGAGCTCCTTCTGGCCCACGAAGCAGAAGGGGCAGTGGTCGGTGGAGACGACCTGGAGGTCGTTGGTCCGCAGTCCCTGCCACAGCTTGGCCTGGTGCTCCTTCGGCCGCAGAGGCGTGCTGCACACGTATTTCGAGCCCTCGAAGTCGGGCTCGGCGAGGTTGTCCGTCGACAGGAACAGATACTGCGGGCAGGTCTCGCCGAAGACGTTCAGCCCCTCGTCGCGCGCCCGCGCCAGTTCCACAACCGCTTCCATCGCCGATACGTGCACCACGTACAGCGGGGCCCCGGCGACCTGTGCGAGCTTGATGGCGCGGTGAGTGGCCTCCGCCTCCAGCAGCGCCTTGCGCACCTCGCCGTGATAGCGGGGATCGGTCTCGCCGCGCGCCAGCGCCTGCTCGACCAGGACGTCGATGGCGATACCGTTTTCCGCGTGCATCATGATCAGTCCGCCGTTGTCGGCGGAGCGCTGCATGGCGCGCAGGATCTGACCGTCGTCGCTGTAGAAGACGCCGGGGTACGCCATGAACTGCTTGAAGGAGGTCACGCCCTCCTCCACCAGCAGGTCCATCTCCTTGAGCGTGTCCTGGTTCACATCGGAGACGATCATGTGGAAGGCGTAGTCGATCGCGCAGTTGCCCTCCGCCTTGGCGTGCCAGGCGTCCAGTCCTTCGCGCAGGCTGTGTCCGACGCTCTGCACGGCGAAGTCGACGATGGTGGTGGTCCCGCCCCAGGCGGCCGCCCGGGTGCCGGTCTCGAAGGTGTCCGAGGCGAAGGTGCCGCCGAACGGCAGCTCCATGTGGGTGTGGGCGTCGACCCCGCCCGGGATCACGTACTTCCCGGTCGCATCGATGACCTGCTCGGCGCTCCAGGCCTCGGCGGCCTGGGTGCCGGAGGCGGCGAGGGCGGCGATACGGCCGTCCTCGATCAGGACGTCGGCGTGGATCTCGTCGGACGCGGTGATGACGAGACCGCCGCGGATGATTTTACGGCTGCTCATGTTCCGGCTCCGGAGAGGTAGTTGGTCGGATGCGGATCGTCGGGGGCGGTGGTCGTTCGAGGGCTGGTCGTCGGGGGGCTGGTCGCGCCCAGGCGGCGGAGCCGCATCGGGATAGGGATAGGGATACAGCCCCGCCCCCTGGGCCGGTCGAGTGCGGGGAACCGCTTTCGTCACGGAGCCGTCAGCGGGCCGTACGCCTCCGGGCGGCGGTCGCGGTAGAACTGCCAGCGGTCGCGGACCTCGCGCAGCTTGGCCATGTCGAGGTCGCGGACGACGAGTTCGGTCTCCTTGTCGCCGGCCACCTCGCCGACGAACTGGGCCTCCGGGTCCACGAAGTACGAGGTCCCGTAGAAGTCGTTGTCGCCGAGTTCCTCGACGCCGACCCGGTTGATCGCGCCGACGAAGTACTCGTTGGCGACCGCCGCCGCCGGCTGTTCCAGCTGCCACAGGTAGGCGGACAGGCCGCGCGAGGTCGCCGAGGGGTTGAAGACGATCTCGGCGCCTGCCAGTCCCAGCGCGCGCCAGCCCTCCGGGAAGTGCCGGTCGTAGCAGATGTAGACGCCGATCTTCCCGACGGCGGTGTCGAAGACCGGCCAGCCGACGTTCCCCGGGCGGAAGTAGAACTTCTCCCAGAAACCCTTTACCTGCGGGATGTGATGCTTGCGGTACTTGCCGAGGTACGAGCCGTCCGCGTCGATCACCGCGGCGGTGTTGTAGAGGACGCCCGGCTGCTCCTCCTCGTACATCGGCAGCACCAGGACGATGCCGTGTTCCCTGGCCAGCGCCTGGAAACGCTGGACTACGGGGCCGTCCGGGATCTGCTCGGCGTACTCGTAGAACTGCGGGTCCTGGACCTGGCAGAAGTACGGTCCGTAGAAGAGCTCCTGGAAACACAGGACCTGAGCACCCTGCGCGGCCGCGTCGCGGACCGCCTGCTCGTGGACCTGGATCATCGATTCCTTGTCGCCGGTCCAGGCCGTCTGGAAGACGGCGGCACGGATCACTCTGCTCATCGGGACCTCCGGTCGCTGGGTGTGCTGGGGCGGGCGCCGGAAGTTCCGTCGTTCGCCCGAAGGGCGGGCCCTGCGGCGTCCGGTGCGTGCTCTCGGCGTGCCGCGGACGGGCCCTCGTACTGGTTGTACGCGGGCTTGTCCGCGGTGCGGCGAGAGTGCGTGCTGGGCGTCGTGGGGCAGACGGAACTTCCGGCGCCCGCCCCAGAAGACTAGGAAGTCCGAAATCCGGCTTTGAGTTGCAGCGTGTCACGTCTGGGGGGCCGGGGCGTGCCACGGTGTCACCCTGTCGTGGATCCATGTTTCACCGCCGTTTTCCCAGGTCGTCGCATGTTTCAGGCCTGTTGCGCATCGTGCGCGAGGAGTGCGATGTGCACCGAGGCGGCCTGTTCGAAGTCGTCGAGGTCCACGCCCAGCCGCCCCTGTATCGCCTCCAGCCGGCGGTACAGCGCCGGCCGGGAGACGTGGTGGAGCTGGGCGGTGCGGGACTTGTTGCGGCCGGTGGCCAGATAGGTCCGCAGCACGGCGAGCAGGTCCTCGTCGGCCGCGCACAGCAGCCCGTCCAGCTCCCGCTCCGCGAAGGACTGCACCTGCGGGTCCTCCCGCAGCAGCCGGATCAGGCCGCGCAGATGGACGTCCCGCAGGCGGACGACGGCCGGGAGGTCGAGGGCGGCCGAGGAGTCGGCCACGGCGTCGGCGACGTGCTGGGCCTCGCGCAGCCCGGCGGGCAGGTCGTCCCAGACGATGCGCGGGTCGGCTGCCGCGACGACGGTGCGGGTCCGGCCCGACTCGGTCCGCAGCCGGGCGGCGAAGTGGGCGGCGAGCGCCTCGGCGTCCTGGTCGCGGGCGAGGCTGAGCAGCACGGCGGTGGCCCCGTCGGCGAGCTCGGCGACCAACCCGGGCAGCCCCAACAGCCGGAGCATCCGGTCGAGTTGAGCGGTATCACCGTCGCGTACGACGAGCGGGACGAAGGTGCGGCGGTTGACGGGGAGGCCGGCCGCCCGGGCCCGGGGCAGCAGTTGCCGGGCCGGCACGACCCCGGAGATCAGATCGGTGAGCAGGCTCTGCGCGGACTGCTCCTCCCAGGTGTGGGCGGAGGCGCCGCCGAGCATGCGGTGCAGGACGAGGGCCTCGGCGGCCCGGTCGGCGAGCAGCCGCCCGCCCGCGGTGTCGCCGCGGTAACCGCAGAGCATGATCTGTCCCCAGCGCTCGCCGCGGCCGCCCAGTTCGGCGCGGATCCAGCCGTCGCCCTCGCTGCCGCCGGCCTGCCGGGCGATGCGCTCCCAGTCCCGCAGCACGTCGTCGACCGCGGACCGTTCCCCCGCCGTCGCCAGCACCCGGTGGGCGAGGTTGGTGACGACGACGGGACAGCCGGTGTGGTGGGCGATCTCGTCGAGCAGGAGTTGCAGCGGGGCGCCCGCGGTGATCAGTCCCGTGAGCGCGGTCCGTACGGCCTCCGACAGGCTGACGGCGGCGAACTTGCGCTGGACCAGCCGGGACTGGACCTCCTCGGTCAACTCGGCGAAGGGGAAAGGACGATGGAGCACGACCATCGGCAGCCCGCACCGCTCGGCGGCCCGCCGCATCACGTCCGGCGGGGTGGGGAAGGCCCGCCCGAGACCCAGCACCACGGCGGCGGCCTCCGCCCGGTGCAGGGAGTGGATGTACTCGCTCTGCGCGCCCTCGTCACCGGCCAGCAGCACCCCGGTGGTGAGGACCATCTCGCCGCCGCTGAGCATCACCCCGACGTCCGCGGCCTCGGCGACGTGCACCCAGCGCACCGGCCGGTCGAGCTGGCCGGCGCCGGCCACCACCTCGGGCTCGCCCGCCGACACCCGTTCCAGAGCGAGGACCTGACGGACCGACAGGGCGGGTTCCAGGGGCTCCACGGGGCCCCAGGGCTCCACGGTGAGGGTCATGGCGATGTGTTTCCCTTGGCTCAGGCCGGCGCTACCGCGTGGCGCGCAGCGCGCTCTCGAGGATCGCGGCGCCCTCCTCGGCCTCCGCCACGGTCAGGGACAGCGGCGGGGCGATGCGCAGGGCGCTGGTGTCGTGGCCGCCTCCCTTGCCGATCAGCAGCCCGTCGGCGCGGGCCGCTTCGAGAACGGCGGACGCCCGCTCCGGGTCGGCCCGGTCGGTGCCGGGCTTGGTCAGCTCGACGCCGATCATCAGCCCGCGCCCGCGCACCTCCCGTACGCCCGGATCCTGGGCGGCCGCGGCCCGCAACCGTTCGATGAGCAGGCCGCCGACCCGCCGCGCGTTGCCCTGGAGGTCGTGTTCCAGCAGGTAGGAGAGGTTGGCGAGACCGGCCGCCATGGTGATCTGGGTGCCGCCGAAGGTGGAGATGCTGTTGGCGTCCAGGCAGTTCATGATCTCGGAGCGGGCGATGACGCCGCCGATGGACATGCCGTTGCCGATGCCCTTGGCGAAGGTGACGATGTCCGGCGGACCGTTCTGCCCGTGCGCCTGCCAGCCCCAGAAGTGCTCGCCGGTGCGGCCCCAGCCGGTCTGCACCTCGTCGGCGATCCACAGGATCCCGTATGCATTCAGCACTTCACGGAATGCTGCATACAGTCCGTCCGGCGGCGAGGTGAATCCGCCGACGCCCTGGATGGGCTCGGCGATCAGGGCCGCGGGCGCGCGGGTGTGGCCGAGGATGTCCCGCAGGTCGTCGACGCAGGCGTCGATGAAGGCGGCGTCGCTGAGATCGGCGAACGGGCCGCGTCCGCGCACTCCGCCGTGCACATAGAGCGTCTGGAGCGGGGACAGCGAGGTCGGCGACCAGCCACGGTTGCCGGTGATGCCGACCGCGCTGAAGGAACGGCCGTGATAACTGTTGCGCATCGCCAGGACGGTGTTACTGCGCCGGTAGGTCGTGGCGAGCAGCAGCGCCGTGTCGTTGGCCTCGGTGCCCGAGGTGGTGAAGAAGACGCGCGCGTCCGGGATGCCGCTGAGCTGGGCCACGCGCTCGGCGAGTTCGACCATGGGCCGGTTGAGGTAGAGCGTCGAGGAGTGGACGATCCGCCCGGCCTGCTCGCTCACCGCCTTGGTGATCTCGGGCAGCGCGTGCGCGGTCATGGTGGTGAGGATGCCGCCGAAGAAGTCGAGGTACTTGGCGCCCTCGGCGTCCCAGACGTGCCGGCCCTCGCCGTGGGTGATCTCCAGCGGCTCCTCGTAGTACAGGGCGAGCCAGTCCGGCAGGACGTTGCGATGGCGGGCGTAGAGGTCACTCACGGCTGCACCAGCCCTTCATAGGCGTCGGGACGGCGGTCACGGTAGAAGGCCCACTGCCGGCGGACCTCGTCGACCAGGTCGAAGTCGAGGTCGCGGACCAGGAGTTCCTCGCCCTTGTCGCTCGCGGCCTCGCCGACGAACTGTCCGCGCGGGTCGACGAAGTAGGAGGTCCCGTAGAAATCGTTATCGCCGTATTCCTCCACGCCGACCCGGTTGATCGCGGCGACGAAGTACTCGTTGGCGACCGCGGCCGCGGGCTGCTCCAGCTGCCAGAGGTGGGCGGAGAGGCCGCGGTGGGTGGCGGACGGGTTGTAGACCAACTGGGCACCGTTGAGGCCCAGTTGCCGCCAGCCCTCCGGGAAGTGCCGGTCGTAGCAGATGTAGACGCCGATCTTGCCGACGGCCGTGTCGAAGACGGGCCAGCCGAGGTTGCCGGGCTTGAAGTAGTACTTCTCCCAGAAGCCCTTGACCTGCGGGATGTGATGCTTGCGGTACTTGCCGAGGTACGAGCCGTCGGCGTCGATCACGGCGGCGGTGTTGTAGTAGAAACCGGACTGCTCGACCTCGAAGACCGGGACGACGATCACCATGCCGGTCTCGCGCGCGAGTTCCTGCATACGGCGCACGGTCGGCCCGTCGGGCACCGGCTCGGCCCAGCGGTAGTGCTCCGGCTCCTGGACCTGGCAGAAGTAGGGGGCGTTGAAGACCTCCTGGAACCCGATGATCTTCGCGCCCCGGCGGGCCGCCTCGCGGGCGTGCTCCTCGTGTTTCGCCACCATGGACTCGGTGTCGCCGGTCCAGGTGGCCTGAACCAGTGCGGCACGTACGACGTTGGCCATGAGCTGCTCCTTCGACGGTTCCGTCAGAGCCTCTACGCCCGTAGACGAAGGTCGTAGAGGGATGAACGTAAGCCTCCGGGACAGCCTTGCCAAGACCATCGTCGTTAACCCGCGGAGTCGATCGCGTTTCACACTCCGGTGGGTTAAGTCGCGGTGCCGTACGACAGAGGGGACGCGACCGCGCCCGGGCGGCGACCGCGCCGGGCAGTCGAGCCGGTCGGGCGGCGACCGCTCCGAGGCGGTGAGGCCGGTCAGGCGGTGCGGCCGGTCAGGCGGTGAAGCCGGCGACCCTGAGCGCGTGCACCAGGTCCCAGTGGCGTTGCTCCGAGACCGCACGGGCGGCGGCCAGCAGCAGCGGGACGAGTGCCTGCGGGTCCGGGGCGACGCTGCGGGCGGCCTCCTCGGGGGTGCGCACCCGGACATAGGCGTCGAGCAGCGCGCGGCCGTCGCGCGGTCGGCCGTCCCGGACCAGGCCGAGGACGGCCTGTCCGATCTCCACGGCGGGCCGGGCGACGCCCTGCCGCAGGATCTGCTCGCCGTCGGCCGTGCGCCCCACCGCGGCCAGTGCGTCGGCCGCGGCGACGAGCCGGTCGGCGGGGAGGGAGGCGGCCTCCCAGAGCAGGGTGGTCCAGTCGGCGGTGAGCCCGGTGCGCTGCAGTTCGGCCGCGAGGAGCGGGATGCGGGCGGCCGGCCAGTACGCGAGTTCGACGAGCAGGGCGTGCGCCTCGCCGCTGCGGCCTTCGCCGCGCAGCCGCACCAGCCGCTCCACGACCTCGACGGTCTGCTGCCGGGCCGCCGCGTCCACCGGCTCGCGCCGCTGCGGCTCGGAGCGTCCCTCGGGGCCGTCGGCCGCGGCTCCGGCGAACCGGGCCCCGCGCGGGGTGCGGCGGGCGGCCGGGGCGGGCGCGGGCGCCGCCGGTCCGGCGGCGGGCGGCTGGACGACGGGTGCGGCGGCGTCCTCCTCCTCGACCATGCCGGCGAACCGAGCGCTACCGCGCCGCCGCTTGCGCTGCTTGGGCACAGGGGCCGGGGCGGGCACCTCGACCTCGGCGGGGACCGCTGCGTCATGGACGTCGTACACGTCCGCCGTCCGGCCCGCCACCGGCTCGGTGGCACCGGCGTACCCCGCCCCGGCGGCGGTGTGCGGGGTCTGTTCGCGGCTCGGGGTGGAGGGCGGGAGACGGTCGAACTCGGCTATCCGGTGCCGGAGTTCCGCGCAACGCGCGGTGGCCCGTTCATGGTCGTCGTGGGCCCAGGCGAGGTCGAGGCGGACGGCGTCCGCCTGGTCCCGGGTGCCCGCGCTGGAGAGACGGCGGCCCAGTTCGGCCAGCCGTTCGGCGGCGTAGCGCTGCTCGCGGAGCATGACGTCGAGCCGGTCCCCGAGGGCGTCGCGGCCGCCCGGACGGGCGTCGTGGGCGGCGAGCGCGCCGGCGTGCAGCGGCCGGACCCGTTCCGCCTCGCGCCCTGCGACCTCGGGGCCGTACTCGGCGGCGAGGTCCTGGAGCACCGCCTCGACCACGTCCCAGGGGGGTATCTCATGTCCGTCGAGGCAGGCTTGCATACCGTCGGGATCGCGCTGCCAGAACACGGCGCACCAGCCGGCGCGCTGATCGAGGCGCGCCAGCAGTTCGTTCAGATGGTTCACGAACTCCCGCACCCGGCCCGGGAGTTGATCCACTGTCATCGCCCAACTCCCGCCCAACCCGGAACACTCCGGCTTCGTAGAAAACACCAGTTGTGTTACAGCGGGGCTACGACGAGTTTTCAAAGCGGACGCGACGCGTTCATTGCCCGGTCTTGACCGAGGCGAGGGCGGCCGCCCCCGGGGTCACACGGGCGCGGGCGTGCACAGCTCCGCCAGCTCGTCCATCGACAGGCCGAGCACTCGGGAGAGCGCGGCGACGGTGAAGAACGCCGGGGTCGGCGCACGGCCGGTCTCGATCTTGCGGAGGGTCTCGGCGGAGACGCCCGCGCCCGCCGCGATCTCGGTCATGCTCCGGCCGCCGCGGGCCGCGCGCAGCAGGCGCCCGAGCCGTTCGCCGCGTTCACGCTCTTCGGGGGTCAGTGGGGTGCGCACCATGCCGTCATTCTAATACCGGTATAGTAATTGGCATGGTGGAACTCAAGACAGACACATCGATCGACGCCATGTACGAGGCGGGGCAGGTCGTCGCACGCGCCCTGACGGCCGTGCGCGAGGCCGCCGCCGTGGGCGTCTCCCTGCTGGAGCTGGACGAACTGGCGCACGACGTCCTGCGGGAGGCGGGGGCGACGTCGCCGTTCCTCGGCTACCGCCCGTCCTTCGCGCCGACGCCCTTCCCGGCCGTGCTCTGCGCCTCCGTGAACGACGCGATCGTGCACGGCATCCCCACCGGTTACCGGCTGCGCGACGGCGATCTGCTCTCGGCCGACTTCGGCGCGCAGCTGGGCGGCTGGGCCGGCGACTCCGCGATCAGCTTCACCGTGGGCACGGCGCGCCCGGCGGACGTGCGGCTGATCGAGACCGCGGAGCGGGCCCTCGCGGCCGGCATCGAGGCGGCGGTGGTCGGCAACCGCGTCGGCGACATCGCGCACGCGATCGGCACGGTGTGCCGGGCGGCCGGCTACGGCATCCCGGACGGCTTCGGGGGCCACGGCATCGGCCGTCAGATGCACGAGGACCCCGGGATCCCCAACGAGGGCCGCCCGGGCCGCGGCCTCCCGCTGCGCCACGGCATGGTCATCGCGATCGAGCCGATGCTGATCGCCGGCGGCAAGGACGGCTACCACGCGGCCCCCGACGGCTGGACCCTGCGCACGAACGACGGCTCCCGCGCAGCCCACGCGGAACACACGGTCGCCATCACGGAACGTGGACCGAGAGTACTGACCGAGCGACGGTAGAACACCCCCGCCCAGGGGCGCGGGGAACTGCGCGACCAGCCACAACGGACCCGCAGCCGCCAGACAACACAAAGCCCCCGCCCCTGCCGCGCAACCGGTAGGAAATGCCGCCCACTCCCGGGCATGCCATGGTGGTCTAAGCCCCGCAGGGACGGGCACCCGCGTGTCGATCCGGTGCCCCGATCGAACGGAACGCGATGACCAACGGCTTCACCGGCCCGGAGGGCTACGGCGACCCCTTCGGTGAATTCCTGGCCCGCTTCTTCGGCGGGCCCCGACCCGGCCCCCGCCAGGTCAACATAGGCCAGCTGCTCAGCCGCCCCGCGAGGGATCTGGTCCGCGGCGCGGCCCAGTACGCCGCCGAGCACGGCAGCCGGGACCTGGACACCGAGCATCTGCTGCGGGCGGCACTCAGCGCGGAGCCGACCCGCAGTCTGCTCAGCCGGGCCGGCGCGGATCCCGACTCGCTGGCGACGGAGATCGACGAGCGGTCGGGCCCGGTGCAGCATCCGCCGGGCGAGGTGCCGCCGCCGACCTCGCTGTCCCTGACCCCGGCCGCGAAACGCGCCCTGCTGGACGCGCACGACCTGGCCCGTTCCCGGGGCGCGGGCCACATCGGCCCGGAGCATGTGCTGAGCGCCCTGGCCGCGAACCCCGACTCGGCGGCCGGGCACATCCTGAACGCGGCCCGCTTCGCCGCCGCCGCGGGCCTGCCGCCCGAGGCGCCGGACACCGTGCAGCCGGCGCGGGCGACGGACCGGCAGCGGGCCACCGACACGCCCACCCTCGACAAGTACGGCCGCGATCTGACCGAGTCGGCCCGGCAGGGCCGGATCGACCCGGTGATCGGCCGCGAGGACGAGATCGAGCAGACCATCGAGGTGCTGTCCCGGCGCGGCAAGAACAACCCGGTGCTGATCGGCGACGCGGGCGTGGGCAAGACCGCCATCGTGGAGGGGCTGGCCCAGCGGATCACGGACGGGGACGTGCCGGACGTCCTCGTCGCCCGGCGCGTGGTCGCGCTGGACCTGACGGGCGTGGTCGCGGGCACCCGCTTCCGGGGCGACTTCGAGGAACGGCTGAACACGATCGTCGACGAGATCCGCGCGCACTCCGACCAGCTGATCGTCTTCATCGACGAGCTGCACACGGTGGTCGGCGCGGGCGGGGGCGGCGAGGGCGGGGCGATGGACGCCGGGAACATCCTCAAGCCGGCCCTGGCCCGCGGCGAGCTGCACATCGTGGGCGCGACGACGCTGGAGGAGTACCGGCGGATCGAGAAGGACGCGGCGCTCGCCCGCCGGTTCCAGCCGATCCTGGTGCCGGAGCCGTCCGTCGCGGACGCGCTGGAGATCCTGCGCGGGCTGCGCGACCGCTACGAGGCCCATCACCAGATCCGCTACACCGACGAGGCGCTCGTCGCGGCCGTGGAGCTGTCCGACCGCTATCTCACCGACCGCAGGCTGCCGGACAAGGCGATCGACCTCATCGACCAGGCCGGCGCCCGGGTGCGGCTCGGCTCGCGGACCAAGGGCACGGACGTGCGGGCGATGGAGCGCGAGGCCGAGCAGCTGGCCCGCGACAAGGACCAGGCTGCGGCCGACGAACAGTACGAGCAGGCCACCCAACTACGGGACCGCATCGCCGAGTTGAAGCAGCGCATCGCGGCGGCGACCGGCCAGGGGACGGCCGACGAGGGACTGCATCTGGAGGTGACCGCGGAGGCCGTCGCCGAGGTGGTGTCCCGGCAGACCGGCATTCCGGTGGCCAGTCTCACCCAGGAGGAGAAGGACCGGCTGCTCGGTCTGGCGGACCATCTGCACGAGCGGATCGTCGGCCAGCAGGAGGCCGTACGGGTCGTCGCCGACGCGGTGCTGCGCTCGCGCGCGGGTCTCGCCAGTCCCGACCGGCCGATCGGCAGCTTCCTGTTCCTCGGCCCGACCGGCGTCGGCAAGACGGAACTGGCCCGCGCGCTCGCCGAGTCGCTGTTCGGCAGCGAGGAGCGCATGGTCCGGCTGGACATGAGCGAGTACCAGGAGCGCCACACGGTCAGCCGGCTGGTCGGCGCCCCGCCCGGCTATGTCGGGCACGAGGAGGCCGGGCAGCTGACGGAGGTCGTCCGGCGCCACCCGTACTCGCTGCTCCTGCTGGACGAGGTGGAGAAGGCCCATCCGGACGTCTTCAACATCCTGCTCCAGGTCCTCGACGACGGCCGGCTGACCGACTCCCAGGGCCGCACGGTCGACTTCACCAACACGGTCATCGTGATGACCAGCAACCTGGGTTCGGAGGCGATCACCCGGCGGGGCGCCGGCATCGGCTTCGGGTCGGGCGGCGCGGACGCCGACGAGGAGGCGCGGCGCGAGCAGATCCTGCGGCCGTTGCGCGAGCACTTCCGCCCGGAGTTCCTCAACCGGATCGACGAGATCGTCGTCTTCCGGCAGCTCAGCGGTGAGCAACTGCGGCAGATCACCGACCTGTTGCTGGAGAAGACGCGTCGGCTGGTGCACGCGCAGGGCGTCACCGTCGAGTTCGCCGACGCCGCGGTGGACTGGCTGGCCCGGCGCGGCTACCAGCCCGAGTACGGCGCGCGCCCGCTGCGCCGCACCATCCAGCGGGAGGTCGACAACGAGCTGTCGCGGCTGCTGCTCGACGGGCGGGTCAAGAGCGGCGACCGGGTGACGGTGGAGGTCGAGGACGGACGGCTCACGTTCCGCACCGACGCCGGCCCCGGCCCCGGCCCCGGCACCCGTGCGGACACCGGCGAGCCGCCGCCCGCCCCCGCTCCCTGAACCGCTACGGCGCCGGGTACACCACCTGCGCCGAGCCGCCGCCGCGTCGGACGGTCTCGGCGGCGGCGAGCCACTTGCCGTTCGGCAGCCGCTGGACGCCGGTCGCCGCGCCGATCTCGGGGTTGAGCCTGAAGGAGTGCCCGATGGCCTCCAGCCGGGCCCTCAGGCCGCCGGGACTGGTGTCGTTGAAGAGCGCGGGCTCCAGCTCCGTCTGGGCGGCGTTGCGCTGGCTGGCGCGCGGTGCGGCGATCGCGTCGACGAGCGGCAGGCCGCGGTCGAGGAACCGGGTCAGGGTCTGCAGCACGGTGGTGATGATGGTCGCGCCGCCGGGCGAGCCGAGCGCCACCACGGGCTTGCCGTGCCGGTCGAGCACGATCGTCGGCGACAGCGAGGACCGCGGCCGCTTGCCGGGGCCGGGCAGGTTCGGGTCGTGGACGGCCGGTTTGGCGGGGGCGAAGGAGAAGTCCGTCAGCTCGTTGTTGAGCAGGAAGCCACGGCCGGGGACGGTGATGGCGCTGCCGCCGGTCTGCTCGATGGTGAGCGTGTAGGCGACGACGTTCCCCCACTTGTCGGCGACGGTCAGGTGCGAGGTGTTCTCGCCCTCGTACGTCGTCGGCGCCGCCGTGCCGCCCGTGTTGCAGGCCGCCGGGTTGCGCGGGTCGCCGGGCGCGACGGGGCTGGTGAGGACCGCGTCGTCCTTGATGAGGCAGGCGCGCGAGTCGGCGTAACTCTGCGACAGCAGCTGCTGGGTGGGGACGTCCTCGAAGGCGGGGTCGCCGACCCAGCGGCCGCGGTCGGCGAACGCGATCCGGCTGGCCTCGATGTAGCGGTGCAGGTACTGGACGTCGCTCGCCTTCGAAAGGTCCGTGTTCTCCAGGATGTTGAGGGCCTCGCCCACCGTGGTGCCGCCCGAGGAGGAGGGCGCGATGGAGTAGACGCCCAGGCCCCGGTAGGAGGTCTTCGTGGGCGCCTGGAGCTTGGCGCGGTAGGCCGCGAGATCCTGCGCGGTCAGCTTGCCGGGCCGGGCTTTCCAGCCCGAACTCGGGTCCACGGGCGGGTTGTTGACGGTGGAGATGATCTCCTTGCCGAGGTCGCCCCGGTAGATCGCGGCGACGCCCTTGCGGCCCAGCTCCGCGTAGGTCCTCGCGAGGTCGGGGTTCTTGAACGTCGAGCCCACGACGGGGAGTTGGCCGCCCGGCAGGAACAGCTTCGCGGTGTCCGGGAAGTAGCGGAAGCGGGTCTCGTTGCCGGCCGTCTGGGAGCGGAAGGTGTCGTCGACGGTGAAGCCGTCGCGGGCGAGGCGCTCGGCGGGCTTCAGGACCGTGCCGAGCTGCCGGCTGCCCCACTGCTTCAGCGCCGTCGCCCAGGTCGCGGGCGCGCCCGGGGTGCCGACGCTCAGGCCGCTGCTGACGGCGTCCGCGAAGGCGAGCGGTGCGCCGTTCTCCAGGAACAGACCGGAGTCGGCGCTCAGCGGGGCGGTCTCGCGGCCGTCGATGGTGTGCACCGTACGGGACTTGGCGTCGTAGTAGACGAAGTAGCCGCCTCCGCCGAGGCCGGCGGAGTAGGGCTCGCTGACGCCGAGGGCGGCGGCGGTGGCGACGGCCGCGTCGACGGCGTTGCCGCCCTTGCGGAGCACCTCGATGCCGGCGGCGGAGGCGTCCGCGTCGACGCTGGCCACGGCGCCGCCGTAGCCGACGGCGACCGGGACCTTCTCGACTGTCGTTCCCCCGGCGGCGGGTGGCGCCGCCGCCCCCACCGTGACCACGGCGGCCGAGACCGCCAGGACCGACAGTTTTCGCGCGACAGAGCGACCCATCCATGCCTCCAGTCCGGGACCGTCCGCGCAGCGTAACCACATTCACAGGGCCTCGACAGCCTCGTTCCGGGCAGTGTCATACGACTGCCACACCTCGAACACGGGTACGTACCGGTCATGCTCGCCCGCTACCATGCGCGCCCATGAACGACGACGTGCGCAACATCGCCCTCGGGGTCGTCGCGGCCGGTATCAGCGCCGCGCTCGGCTGGCTCGCCCGTACCTATCTGTGGAAGCGCAGGCTCCGGCGCAAGCAGGCGTTCTTCGGGCTGCCGGAGAACTCGGAGACGCTGCTCGTCGTCAACCGCGACCCGGCGTCCTCCGAGCCGGCGGTGCACCGGTTCGACGTGTTCGCGCTGCTGGAGCTCTCCGCGCTGATCAAGGACTGCGGCGCGAACGTCCAGGTGGTCACGCAGGACACGGCGCAGCAGGGTTTCGGCGAGCGCACCGAGTTCTGTGTGGGCGGCCCCTCGTCCAACCGGCGCATGATGGCGCACATGTCGGCGATGCTGCCCGGCGTGCGCGTCAACATCGATCCCGAGCCGGGGCCGGACCGGGGCGCGTTCCAGATCGGCGCCGAGCGCTACCGGCTGGACCCGGGCATCACGGAGTACGTGCTGCTGGCCCGGCTCACCGCGGGCCAACGGCGTGAGGCGCGGCCGGTGTTCCTGTTCTGCGGCCAGCGGGCGATCAACAACCAGGCGGCCACCCGCTATCTCGCCCGCAACCATGAGCGGTTGGCGCGCAAGCACGGCAACGGCTCGTTCGTGCTGCTGCTGAAGGTCGTCAACTCGCAGGCGTACGGTCCGGACGTGGTGGAGCTGGTCGCCGATGTGACCCGGGCGGCCCAGGCTCCCCTGCCGCCCGCCCAGGAGGTCTCCACCCGCTCGACGCATCGCGCCTCCTGAGCCGCCGGCTCCGCCGCCGTCGTTCAGTGCTTGAGGATCTTGGACAGGAAGTCCTTGGCGCGGTCGCTGCGCGGGTCGGTGAAGAACTCCTCGGGGGTGCGGTCCTCGACGATGCGGCCGTCGGCCATGAAGACCACCCGATTGGCCGCCGAGCGCGCGAAACCCATCTCGTGGGTGACGACGACCATCGTCATGCCCTCGCGGGCCAGTTGCCGCATCACCTCGAGGACCTCGTTGATCATCTCGGGGTCGAGGGCGGAGGTGGGCTCGTCGAACAGCAGCGCCTTGGGGTCCATGGCGAGGGCGCGCGCGATCGCGACGCGTTGCTGCTGGCCGCCGGAGAGCTGCGCGGGGTACTTGTCCGCCTGGTCGGCGAGACCGACCCGGTCCAGCAGCTCGCGGGAGCGTCTGTCCGCGGCGTCCTTCTTGCGTCTGCGGACCTTCACCTGGCCCAGCGAGATGTTCTGCAGGACGGTCTTGTGGGCGAAGAGGTTGAAGGACTGGAAGACCATGCCGACCTCGGACCGCAGCTGCGCCAGCGCCTTGCCCTCCTCGGGCAGCGGCCGGCCGTCCAGCGTGATCGTGCCGGACCGGATGGGCTCCAGCCGGTTGATCGCCCGGCACAGCGTCGACTTCCCCGACCCCGAGGGGCCGATGACCACGACCACCTCCCCCCGGCCGATGACGAGGTCGACGTCCTGCAGGACGTGCAGCTCCCCGAAGTACTTGTTGACGTCACGCAGCTCGATCAATGGATCGACGGCCATTCGCAGCCCTACTCTTTTCCGGTATCAGCCCTGTCGACGGCTGTTCCTCAGTTTTCGGCCACCTCGGCGTACAGCTGCGACAGTTCGGGGGTGCCGGTCGCGGCCCACTCCCGCCCGGCCGTGACGACGTCCACCTCGCGGCCGGACACCAGCCGGACGACCGCCTCGCCGCCGGGCCGGATCGCCCAGGCCGCGCCGGGCACCGTGCGCACGACGACCGTCCCCAGGTAGAGCCCGGCGTCGTGGCCGAACCAGGGCAGGGTCTCCTCGTCGTCGCGCCAGCGGGGCGGGAGCTGGTCCAGCGCCTCCAACGACGCGGCCGTGTCGTCCAGTCCGATCCCCTCCCGGGCCGCGTGCGAACGCAACAGTTCGCATTCGGAGAGGAGTTCGGCGATCCCCTCGGGGTCCTCGGCCAGCACCGCCGCGCGGTACTTCTTGCTCCTGTTGCCCAGGAAAGGGATGTTCATTGCTCCAGCGTGACACCCTCACCCGCGCACGCACCACAGGCGCGCTGGCCCGCGCCGAGGGGCGAATTCCCGCCCCGCCGCGCCTGCCGCGCCCCCGACCCGACGGGGGGCTACACCGTCAGGTCGACCACGACCGGGGCGTGGTCCGAGGCGCCCTTGCCCTTGCGTTCCTCGCGGTCGACGTAGGAGTCCTCGACCGACTTGGCGAAGGGCTCGTTGCCGTACACCAGGTCGATGCGCATGCCGCGGTTCTTGGGGAAGCAGAGCTGGCGGTAGTCCCAGTAGGTGAAGGGGTGGTCGTACTTCAGGGGGCGCGGCACCACGTCCGTCAGGCCGGCCTCGCGCAGGGAGGTCAGGGCGGCGCGCTCGGCCGGGGTGACATGGGTGAGGCCCTCGAAGGCGGCCACGTCGTAGACGTCGTCGTCGGTCGGCGCCACGTTGTAGTCGCCCATCACCGCGAAGGGCCGGCTGCCCGCCGCGTCCCCGGCGACGGCGGCCTTGAGGGCCTCGAACCACTGGAGCTTGTAGGCGTAGTGCGGGTGGCCGACCTCCCGGCCGTTGGGCACGTAGACCGACCAGACGCGGACCGGGCCGCAGGTCGCCGAGATCGCGCGGGGCTCGGTGGCGCCCTCGTAGCCGGGGTCGCCGGGCAGGCCCTTGACCACGTCCTCGATGCCGACGCGGGAGATCACCGCCACGCCGTTCCACCGGCCCGTGGCGTGCACCGCCGCCTCGTAGCCCAGCTCGCGCAGCTCGTCGAACGGGAACTGCGCCTCGGCGACCTTGGCCTCCTGGAGGCACAGCACGTCGGTGCCGCTGCTCTCCAGCCAGGCCAGGAGCCTCGGCAGGCGGGCGGTGATCGAGTTCACGTTCCAGGTCGCGATGCGCATGCCTCACAACCTACCGGGCGCCACTGACACTCACAGTGCCGCGCTCTCCCCCGGGGCCAGCCGCAGGTGCGGCGCCCCGCCGAGGGCGCCGATCTGGTGGTCGTAGATCGGCCGGGCGAGGTCGGTGAGGAGCGCGTCGTGGATGTCGTAGGCGCGCTGCGGCCGTACCTCGCGGACGTAGTCGATCACCTCGGAGATCTTGCTCCAGGGGGCCATCACCGGGAGCATCAGCGTCTCGACGGCCCGGTCGGGGACGGTGAGCGCGTCGCCGGGGTGGAAGACGCGGCCGCCGTCGACGAGGTAGCCGACGTTGGTGATGCGCGGGATGTCCGGGTGGATGACGGCGTGCAGCTCGCCGTGGACCTGGACGTCGAAGCCCGCGGCGGTGAACGCGTCGCCGTGGCCGACGGTGTGGACGCGGCCCGGGAAGGCGGCGGAGATCTTCTCGGCGACCGAGCGCAGGGTCCAGATCTCGGTGGCCGGATCGGCCTCCATGGCGGCGCGCAGCCGCCCCTCGTCGAAGTGGTCGGGGTGCTCGTGCGTGACCAGGATCGCCTCCGCGCCGAGCGCGGCGTCCGTCTCGCTGAACCCGCCGGGGTCGAGGACGAGGGTGCGGCCGTCCTTCTCCAGGCGCACGCACGCGTGCGACTTCTTCGTGAGCCTCATGGTCGTCATGAGTTCCATCCTGCCGCTCGCGCGGCGCGGGCGCTCACTCCTGCGGGGTGGTCTCCTCGCGGATGACCTGCTGCGCCACCTTGAACGCGCTGTTCGCCGCCGGCACGCCGCAGTAGACGGCCGCCTGGAGCAGCACCTCCTTGATCTCGTCCGGGGTCAGGCCGTTGCGCAGCGCGGCGCGCACGTGGAAGCCGAGCTCCTCCTGGTGGCCGCCGGCGACCAGCGCGGTGAGCGTGACGCAGGACCGTGAGCGCCGGTCGAGGCCGGGGCGGTCCCAGATCTCGCCCCAGGCGTAGCGGGTGACGAACTCCTGGAAGTCGCCGGAGAAGTCGTCGGCCTGCGACAGGGCCCGGTCGACGTAGGCGTCGCCCAGCACCTCCCGGCGCACCTTCAGCCCGGCGTCGTAGGGATCGGGGCGGCCCATGACCAGCGACGGTTCGAGGACGGGGGCGGGCGCGATCTCCGCGATCGCCACCGGCTGCACCGGCGCAGGCGTGGTCGCAACCGCTCGGACGGGGATGCCGGGGACGGCCGTCTGTCCGGTGGCGGAGTCGTAGGCGGGCTGCCACGCGGTCGAGAAGTGGCGGACCAGCAGCTCGGTGACGGCCGCGGGCTGCTCCACCGGCACCAGGTGCGAGGCGCCGGGTACGACGGCCAGCCGGGCGTCCGGGATGCCGGCGACCAGGGTGCGGGCCTCCGCGGGGCCGGTGACCTGGTCGTCCGAGCCGACGAGGACCAGCGTCGGCACGGTCACGAGGCCGACCTCGGTGCGTACGTCGAACGCGGCGAGCGCCTCGCAGGCCGCTATGTAGCAGCCGGGGTCGGTGGTGCGCACCATCTGCACGGCCCACTCGGTGATGGCGGGCTGCGCGGCGGCGAAGCCGCTGGTGAACCAGCGGTCGGGCGAGGTGCGGGCGATGGGGTCGAGGCCGTTGGTGCGCACTATCACGCCCCGCTGGCGGAACTCGTCGGCCGTGCCGAACCGGGGCGAGGCGGCGATCAGCGCGAGCGAGGCGACGCGCTCGGGGTGCCGCAGGGCCAGTTCCACGCCCACCGCGCCGCCGAGCGCGCAGCCGGCGTAGCCGAAGCGCTGGACGCCGAGCCCGTCCAGGGTGGCGAGCAGCCGGGCGGCGAGGTCGGAGACCGAGCCCACCGGATAGGCCGGGGCGCCGCCGTGGCCGGGCAGGTCGAACCGGAACACCCGCCACTGCTGAGCCAGCTCGGGAACCTGGCGGTCCCACATGTGCCATGTCGTACCGAGCGAGGGGCCCAGGATCAGCACTGGCGCCTCTTCCGGCCCGTCAAAGCGGTATTGCAGGGTGTTGGACGTACTCTCGCTCACCCGACTCACGCTCCCACATCTCCGAATTTCTCATGTGCTTAGGTCGGAACCCCGTGCAGGCCGTCCCACGTTGTGGCAGCCTCGCGAAGATCCGATGCGGCGGCCTTCACACCTGTGAGACACCGCGCGCGAGCATCGTACCGACGCACCCTGGGAAGCTCCGAGTCGCGGTCGGACGGCCGTGGCCCACCGGGACAAGGACCAGATTCGGCCAACCTCGCCCCGGTGATCGACACCGAGTAGCTCACTCAGAACGGCCTGTTAGCATTCCCGGCGTTCGAACATCCGGACGCGGATGTCAGTTCAATCCGGGCGACAGAGATTCCCTTTGCGACAGGCCCGGCCCGTATCCGTGCGCAGAACCGTCCGACGGGAGCGGACGAGCTACGCGCTGCGGGCGTCGAGGCCGTCGCGAAGAACGGAACCGCCGGGCCAACGGGGAATTCGGGGTCGGGGAATGACGAGGGAAAGAAGACTGCGCCGGCAATGCCGTCGGCTGCTGCGCGAGCTGGACATCAGGCCGCCGCTGGACACTCCGGAGTTATGCAGGCGCCTGGGGGCTCATCGGGGCCGGCCCATCAGGCTGATGCCCTATCCGATCGAGGCCCCGGGCCCGTTCGGGCTGTGGCTGATGACCGACAGCGCGGACATCGTCTTCTACCAGCAGGACACGACCCGGGCGCACCAGGACCACATCATCCTGCACGAGGTCGGGCACATCATCGCCGACCACAAGGACGAGCAGGTGTGGACGCCGGGCGACGATCCGGCCGCCGGCCTCCTGCCCGGTGGACTGCCCCGCGGACTGCCGCGCACCTGCTACGACTCCCGGCACGAGCGGGAGGCCGAGCTGATCGCCACGATCATCCTCGAACGGGCCAGTTTCTCCGACCAGCTCCGCGGGACGGACGCCGCTGCTCCGGCGGAGGATCCGTCGCTGGTCCGGATCGAACACGCCCTCGCCCATCGATCCAGCTGGCTGTGACGACATGGGCACCGGACTGATCGTCTTCGGCTGTCTCGAGACGGCCCTGTGGGCCACCGCCCTGACCAAGCTGGTCTATCTGCGCAGGACGCCCTCGGATCTCTCGCTGCGCGCCCTCACCGCCTGCATCGTCTGCACCGCCCTGGCCCCGTTCTTCTCCCTGCCCCAGGTGCACACCACGCTCGACGGGTGGCTGACCGGGCTGGACCGGCTGCTGCTGAACGTGGTGACGCTGAACGCCACGTACTGGCTGATGGCGTTCTTCCGCTACGCCGTGCACGGGCCCGCGGCGCGGCGCGCGGTACGGGTGCAGCTGTATCCGCTGGGCGCCACCCTGGCCGTGCTGACGTGCGCGTGGGCGCTCGCGCCCGCACCGGTGCGGGCCGACCCGGCCGATCTCGCCAACGGCGGGGACCCGCACGCGACGGTGTTCGTGCTGGCCGCCCTCGGCTATATGGGCATCGGCCTGTCGCTCGCGCTGCGCTCCTGTGTCGCCTACTCGCGCGCGACGACGCGCAGACAGCTGCGCAACGGCCTGCGCATGGTCGCCGGGGCGCTGATCGCCCTGCTGGGCGCGGCCGTCATCAAGAGCCTGCTCGCGGTGATCCAGGCGGTCATCCATCCCACTCCGGCGCCGTCGGCGCTGAACGTGACCTATGCCGTGCTCGCCATGACGGGTTCGCTGCTGCTGGCCGTCGGCGTCACCTACCCGGCCGTCGCCGATGTGCTGGCCCGCTGGCCGGTGCTGCGTCAACGGCGGCGCACCTTCCACGAGTTGGAGCCGCTGTGGGCTGAACTGCGGGACGCCTTCCCGCAGTTGGTCCTGCCCCGGGCCACGCCCGCGTCGTCGGTCCGCCGGTCCGCGCCCTGGCTGCCCTGGACGCACCGCGCCTACTACCGCCGGATCATCGAAATTCGCGACGGCATCGTCCAGTTGACGCCCTATTACGACGCCGACACCGCCGAGCGGGCCCACACCTCGGGTCGCGCGGCCGGGCTGACCGACACGGATCTGGACATCCATGTCCAGGCCGAGCTCACGGTCGACGCGCTGCGCCGCAAGGCGGCGGACCGGCCCGCCGAGCGTCCGTACCCCACCCCGACCGGCGGCGGCGCCGACCTGCAGTCGGACGCGCAGTGGCTGGCCCGGCTGGCGCGGGCGGTGCGGAAGATCTACGACGACTCCTCGGTCGTCGCCTCGTCGAGCACGTCGAGCATCTTCAGGACCTGACGGCGCAGAGCCGGGCTCATGTCGCCGGCGCGCATCGCGATCGCCCGGACCTGATGGTCGGCGAGCCGGCGCCGCAGCTCCCTGTCCTCGTCGGCCTCGTCCTCGCCGAGGAGGAACGCGGCGGTGACCGGCGGGTGTTCGGGCCCCCGGCACTCGTCGAAGAACCTGGCGATGGCCCGGACGACCGAGATCGTCGGGTTGGTGTTGGCGCCGGAGCGCAGGGTGGCGAGGTAGACCCGGGACACGGTGGTGTCGTGCCCGGGGTCGTCGCTGATCGCCTTCGCCACCTGGGGCGTGGAGTACTCGCGGCGCCGTCCGCGCTCGTCCACGTACGTCACGGTGGCGAAGAGCTCGTTGAGGCGATCGGCCAGCCCGCGCACCGGCGGGGGCGACGCCCCTGCCGCGTTGTCCTTGTCCACTTCCCGGCTCCTTGCTCCGCCCCTGAGGTGACCCGCCCACCAGGGCCGACAGTTGAAAACTATATCACTCTGTTGACCCACCCCCGAGAGCCGCTCGTACAGTATATTTAACAAAGCAACGGGGGAACCCAGTACGTGCGTTCGCTTCTCACCCGTCGCCGACCTTGCGCGCTTCTAGACACTGGAGACGGAAGAACGTGTTCCTCGATCACGTCACATTGGCCCTCGTCGACCTGGATGACGCCGTGGAGAGAGTGGAACACTCCCTCGGAGTACGGTTCGAGGCCCCCACCGGCACCATCCCCGGCATCACCGGGCGGGTCGCGGTCCTGGACACCGGCTTCATCGAGGTGATGGCCGTCCATGACCGGGAGGAGGCCCGACGAGCGCCGTTCGGCCAGAAGTTCGTCGACTACGTGGACACACGCGGCGGCGGAATCTTCTCCGTGACCCTGCGCACCGAGGAGGACCTCTCCTCGTTCACGTCTCAACTGCCCGAAGACGTGCGGCACTGCGGACCGATCACCACCTGGGTACCCCAGCCCGACGGCACCAAGATCAACTTCTCGTCACTCTTCTTCGGGCAGTACCACCTGACGCCCTGGGTCATCGCCTACGACGGCGAACTGCCCAAGGTGCCGGGCGAGCTGGCCCTGACGGGGGTCTGTCTGAACGCCCCCGAGCTGCAGCCCGAGGTGGATCGCTACGCCGAGCTGTACCGGGTGCCCCAGGACCGGATCACGGTCGGCGGCCAGGAGGCCGTCCTGGAACTGTCCGACGGTGTCATCCGGATGCGGCAGGCGGAGCCGGCCGGCTTCTCGAGCGTGGAGATCACCGGGCCCGGCCGGACGTTCAGCATCGGCTGCGAGGGCTCGAAGATACACATCGTACGAAATCCAACGGGGGATCACGAAAGCGATGAGCCATAAACAAACGGATCTGCTCGACCGGCTCGCGGCGCAGTCGGCGGAGATCGCCGACGTCGTCTGGGCGAAAGTGCGCCCACTGCTCAATCCATGCGAGGCGATGTGCGACGCCCCACCCGAAACGACGCCCCCGGACCTGGCCCTGACACTGAGTCAGGCAATCGACCTGTTCCGCCGCGGACAGGACATCACCGCGGGCGATCTGATGCGGTGCACCGAACCCGCCGTCCGGCTCGCCGAGCACGGCGTGCGCATCAGCCCGCTGCTGCAGGCCTGGGAGCTGGGGAGCTCCACCCTGCTCGCGGAGTACTGGGCCCGGGCCCTGAGCGGTGAACAGCGACAGCTCGCGGCCTTCACCCACTGGATCACCAGGACCGTCTCGGGCATCACCACGGAGATCGCCGCCGCCTACTCCCACACCCTCAAACAGACCGGACTCGGCCTGCCACGGCGGGTGTTGGCCGACATGATGGTGAGCGGTTCCGTCAACGACGAGCTCGCCGCAGCCGCGCATCACGAGCCGGCCGACCGGTATCTGGTGATGGCTTTCGGCCTTCTCGACGGGATCGCACCCGGGCCGGCCACCGTCGCCCTGGGCGCGGCGGCCCTGGCGGCGGGCGACGCGGGACTGTGCTGTCAGGTCGGGCAACACCTGTGCGTACTGGTCCCGTTGCGCTCCCTGGAGACCGCGCCCGGCATCGGTGCGCGCGTGCTGGAGAAACTGCGGCAGGCGGAGCTTCCGGTGCGCCTGCCGGTCGGCTCGGTCGTCGCCTTCCGGGAGAAGCTGGACGACGCGGCCCAGCGCGCCATCACCGTGGAGTCGCTCGCCGCGGCGGCGGAGCTGGCCGGTGCGGTGGTCGAGGAGAACGAGATCATCAGCGAGCTGGCCATGCTCCGCGACCGCTCCTACCAGGAGGAACTGATGGGGCTCATCGCTCCGTTGCGGCAGCACCCGGATCTGATCGACACACTGCGCACGCTGTACTCGATGGATCTCGACCGGACGCGTACCGCCCGGCGGCTGAACGTCGCCCGCCGGACGCTGACGTATCGCATCGAGAAGATCGAGCAGCTGACCGGGATCAATCCGGTGCGGGCCCGGGGCATCCAGTCGCTCACGCTGGCCCTCACGGCGCGCAATCTGCCCGCCGGCGCATGACGAACGGGTCGGCATCCTCGACGACGAGGCTGCCGACCCGTACCCGTTTCGCGGGCGGTCAGTCCAGGTCGGGGACCCAGCTGCCGTGGAAGCCGGGCGGCACCCGGGCGGGCAGGTGGATCCTGGCGACCGGCTCTCCGGTGAAGTCCTGCGCGGAGAGGATCAGCAGATCGGTTCCGCCGCGCTCCGGGTCGAACACATAGGCCATGACATAGCCGTGGTCCTCGGCCGCGCCCGGTTCCGCCGGCACGAACACCGCCTCGGCGATCGCCGATCCGACCGGGAACGTCCGCCGTTCGGTGGTGGAGTTCAGATAGTCGCGCTTGAACATCACCTCGCCCGAACCGGTATCGAAGACCGCGTCGGAGGCCACGGTGTAGCCGTAACGGTGTTTCAGGGAGACGACCCGCTCGTCGACCCGTGGAAACTCCTGGTTCCGGTCGTCGAGCGTTTCCTGGAGGACCTTGCCGGATGTCAGGTCGAGGGTCCAACGGTCCAGTACCGGTGCGGAGTTGCCGTCCAGGCCGCCCTTCTGCAGCATGCGGGGGAACCGGGTCAGATCGACCACCACCGTGTCGCCCTCGTCGTAGGCGTTGAGGGTGTGGAAGACCCAGCAGGGTTCGAGTTCGAACCAACGGACGTCCTCGGCGGCGCCGTTGCGCGGCAGCAGACCGATCCGCGCCTGATGCGCGTTGTTCCAGGCGTACGGCAGCCGCGAACCGCCGCGCGCGAGACCGGCGTTGTAGGTGATCGGCAGGTCGTAGAGCACCGCGTACCGCTGGGTCAGCGCGAAGTCGTGCATCATCGGCCCGTCCGCGATCGGGACGTTCACCGTGCGGGTGACGGCGCCCTGGGCGTCGATGACGATGTACTGCACATAGTCCCAGCCGGCGTAGTAGGCCACGGCGTGCAGTTCGCCGGTGACGGCGTCGCGCTTGGTGTGGGCCGTGTATCCGCCCGGCAGCCCGCCGTCGAAGTCGCACGGGCCGAGCGTCTCCAGCTCGTAGCCGAGTTCGTACGGCCGGATGCCTGCCTCGACCAGGGCGAGCGTCCGTCCGGCGTGGCCGATGACATGAGTGTTGGCCGCGGCGTCCCGGTCCGCGAAGACCGGGCCCTCGGGCCATGGCTCACCGAGTTTCCCGGCAATGCTCCGAGAGCGCACCCAGCGGTTGCGGTACCACTCGGCCCTGCCGTCGCGCAGCCGCACGCCGTGCACCATGCCGTCGCCGGTGAACCAGTGATAGGCCTCCGGGTCCTCGATGCCCAGCGGATTGGGGCCGTTGCGCAGATAGCGGCCGCTGAGCTCCGGCGGAATCCGGCCGGTCACCGGGAGATCGTGGGCGGTGACCTCCTCGGAGACCGGGCCGATGAGCCCTTCCAGAAAGCGATTGGCCACGGGGTCGTGCTCCCTTCTCGGTTCGCGGCGTCGTGGGTGCGTGCGTGCGTGCGCCGCTGAGCGCGGCAGTCAGGCGGCCGGGCAGCCGGGCAGCGGGGCAGCCGGGCAGCCGGGCAGCGGGTCAACTCGGCGGGTCGGTGCGGCAGTTCAGCGCGCGTCCGGCACATCCGGGGAGTCCGGGGAGTCCGATGCGTCCGGGGAGTCCGCGAGCGTCGCGGTGAGCAGGAAGTTGCGGGGGACGGCCGTCACATGGCGGGGAAGCACCAGGTAGGGCCAGCGGCCGGAGCCGTCCTCGCCGGGCTGGATGACCTCCGTGACGCTCCAGCCGCAGCCCGCGAGCAGTTCTTCGGGCTCGTCGGTGCCGAACAGCCAGGGCGCGCCGTCCTCGGCCAGCGCCTGGAGGAAGGGGCGGGCCACCGGGTTCTCCAGCGCCGCCACGCTCACCAGGTCGCCGCAGAGCACGCTGCCGGGCCCGGACAGCCGGACGGCCGTCTGCAGCAGTCGGCGGACCGCGTCCTCGGGCAGGTAGTACAGCAGGCCTTCGACCACCCACAGCGTCGCGGAGGCGGTGTCCAGGCCGGCGTCCTTGAGCGCGTCCTCCCAGGAGCCGGCGAGGTCCACGGGCACCGTGACCCGGGTGGTGCCGGGGCTGGGCGCGTGCTCGGCGAGCACCTCTTCCTTGGCTTTGAGGAGTTCGGCGTGATCGAGTTCGTAGAGCGTGGTCCCGTCCGGCCAGGAGAGCCGGTAGGGGCGGGTGTCCATGCCGGCGGCGACGAACACGACCTGCCGGATGCCCTGTTCGGCGGCCGCGAGGACCTGCCGGTCCAGGTAGGCGGTCCGCAGCGCCAGGTATTCGACGGTGACCGGGCTGGCGTAGCGATCCAGCAGGCGGAATCCGCTCTCGCCGGCCAGGGCGCGGGCGTACGGGTCGGTGAACAGGCCGTCCGCACGCTCCGATTCGATGGCACGCGCGGCGGCGGTCCACTGCGCGGTGAAAGAAACCGCTTCCACGGAATTTCCTCTCTGGGATGAGGTGGGGTGAGGTGAGATGAAGTGAGATGGGGTGAGATGGGGTGGGATCGGGTTGTATCGGGGGGATGAGTCGGGGCAGGTTTCAGCGGCGTCCGAGGACCCGGTCCAGTACCTCGCCGAGCACATGCTTGGCGTCCTCGGCCGCCGTTGTGGCGCGCCAGGCGACGAAGCCGTCCGGCCGGACCAGCAGGGCTCCCTCGGGGCCCGTTCCGGCGAGGGCGAGCCAGCGGCCCTCCGGCACGTCCAGTCCGCCCCCGCCCATCCGGTAGACGGTCAGGCCGTCGCTGCGGGATGCCGCCAGCGCCTCGGCGGCCTCGTACCAGCCGTCCCCGACGGGTCCGGTCAGCACGGCGAAACGGGATCCCGGCAGGTCGAGCGTCGACAGGCGCTCCCCGTCGCGCTCCACCCACAGGTGCGGCATCCGCGAGCCCGGGGAGCCGTCGAGGTTCTGACGCACGTCCTCGGTGGACGGCAGCTTCAGATCGGCCCCGACGACGGCCGTGGAGTCGTAGCGATAGCCGAGCTGCACGACCGGGGTGGCGACGGCTCCCGCCTTCTGGCGTTCCGCGGCGGCGAACGGATTCCAGTGCAGCGCCGGGTTCCGCAGCCTCGCCATCGCCTGGCGCAGGGTGAATTCGGCGACCGGGTGGCGTTCGGTGTGGTAGGTGTCCAGCAGCGCGTCCTCGGCGTCGCCGCGCAGCACCGCGGCGAGCTTCCAGGCCAGGTTGTGGCCGTCGGCGACACCGGTGTTCATGCCGAAGGCGCCGAGCGGGGGGATGGTGTGGGCGGCGTCGCCGACGAGGAAGAAGCGGCCGTCCCGGAAGCGTTCGGCGACGCGGGCGGTGAGCCGCCAGGAGGCGACGCTCAGCAGCTCGACAGGGATGTCGTCGGCGCCGAGCGCGCCCCGGACCAGGGCGGCGCACCGCTCCGGGGTGAAGTCGTCCGGGTGGGCGCCGGCGGCGGGGTCGCAGTCGACGTGCAGCATCCACCGGTCCGTGCCGTCGACGGCGATCAGGACGGCCCAGGCGCCGGGCGAGGTGATGTCGGTCATGAACGGGACGCTGCCGAACCGTTCGTAGAGTTCGGCCCGGAAGACGATGTTCATCTTGGGGACGCCGAGCGTGCCGGGCCCCTGGGCGGCGATGCCGAGGGCTTCGCGCACGGTGCTCGACGCCCCGTCCGCGGCGATCACGTGGTCCGCGTGCAGCACGCTGCCGTCGGCGAGGGTCACCGTGGCGCCGTCGGGGCCCGTCGCGACGGAGGCGACGGACGCCCCGAAGCGGACGGTCGCGCCGTGCGCACGGGCCGCGGGCAGGAGAATCGCGTCGAGGCGGTCCTGTGGGCAGGTGCCGAGCACCTCGGCCGGCGAGACCTCGGCGACGGTCGCGGTACGGAAGTCCAGCGCGTCGCCGAGCGGCGGGTAGGCCGACTCCGCAAGGGTGTTGACCGACCCTCGCCAGGCGGCGGTGGGGAGCCGGCCGAAGGCCTCCTCCACCTGCTCGCGCAGGCCGACCTCGCGCAGCAGTTCGAGCGTGCGTTCGTTGATGCCCAGGGCGCGCGGATGGTCGAGCGGGCCCGGCCGACGCTCCAGGACGGTCGCGGGGATGCCGTGGTGGCCGAGGAAGACGGCCGTGGCAAGGCCGACGGTGCCACCTCCCACGATCAGGACGGGCACATGGTTGGTTGGCATGCGAGTTCTCTTCCAGTCCAGTCGGTCGTACGGTCAGAAGCGGGCCGGGTCGTGGTCATGCGGGCGGTGCTGCCGGGGCGGACGTGGTCGTGCGGGGCGTTGTCGCCAGGGCCGGTCGTCGTCGTGCGGGCGGTGCTGCCGGGGCCAGTCGCGGTCGTGCGGGGCGGTGCTTCCAGTGCCGGTCCTAGTCGTGCGGGCGGTGCTTCCAGTGCCGGTCGCCGTCGCGCGGGCGGTGCTGCCGGGGCCAGTCGTGGTCTTGCGGGGCGGTGCTTCCAGTGCCGGTCCTAGTCGTGCGGGCGGTGCTTCCAGTGCCGGTCGCCGTCGTGCGGGGCGGTGCTGCCGGGGTGGGTCGTCAGCCGGCTGCGGGGCGAGCGCCGCGGCGACCGGCGGGGCCTCCGGGACACCGCCGCGGTCGCCGGACACCCGGCCGATCCAGGCCGAGGGCCCCGGCCAATCGGCCCGCCGGGTGGCCGCCCACGACCGCACCGGGCGCGGGCGGGGTGCCCCGCCGGGACCGGCGAGGCTCCCCCGGGGCCGCCGGACACTCGGCCGATGCGGGCCGAGGGCCACCGACGGCACCGGGCGCGACCGCGCCTGCGGCTGGCCGCCGAGGTCTGCGACTTCCCGGCCAGTTCAGGCCCGGGCCGCCGTCGGCACCGTGGGGCGACCGCCGGGGCCGCCCTCGCCCCCGGGGCCTCCAGGTGCCCGGCCGGTACGAACCCCGGCCACCGTTCGCGCCAGGGGCGACCGCCAGCCCCACCTGCACCCCCGGCCCGGCTAAGCGGGTCAGGCGAAGTCGGCCGCGCCCTGAAGGGGCGCGGGGAACTGCGCGACCAGCCACGACGGCGCCGCAGCGAAAAGACCGCACATCGCGGCACTTCCAGCGGAGCGCCCAGTTCAGGCCCGGGCTACCGTCCGCGCCGCGAGGCAACCTTCGTAGCCGTCCCCCGCCCCGGGCCTCCGGCTGCCCGGCCAATCCAGGCCCGGGCCGGGCCGGGCCGGCGGATTCAGCCCGGGCCACCTGCGATCCCGCCGCCGGGCACAGCCCCCGCGAGAACGCCGCCGCCGTCACCCGGACCGCCAAGTCCTGCCAGCTCCCCGCCAGTTCAAACCGGGAGCCGCCGTCGCCGCTGCGGCCACCCGGACCGGACGGCCAAGGCCCCCCAATCCCCCGCCAGTTCAAACCCGAGCCACCGCCGCACCCGGCAACCCTCCCCCCGGCCCTCGGCCACCCCGCCCCCCAAGTGCGCGACCGCACCCGCCCGTGTCAGCCGCCAAGGCCGCCCAGCCCCAGGCCAGTTGGCCAGTCCGACCCGGGGTTGGCATCTTCGGCGCAACCTGACCGCCGAGGTCGATGGCCGTGCCGGCGGTTCAGGCTGGGCCGCTGTCGGCCGCGCCGCCGGGGGCTGCTGCGCCGGCGGGGCGGCCCCCGGGGCCGCCCGGGCCGCCGGGCGGCCCCGGCCGGTTGAGCTTTTTGACGAGCTTCGCGCTGGTCACGGTGCCGATGAGGCACAGGACCGCGGTCACCAGGAAGACCGTGGACAACGCGGAACTCAGTGCGTCCCGCAGCGTCTCGACGAGTTCGGCGGGAAAGCCGGAGCGGTCGGAGAAGAGCATCTCGCTCACCCCGCTGGGGCCCGCCTCGGTGACCAGGCGTTCGGCGGAGCCGTCGAGTCCTTGGGTCTCGCCGACGAAGAGGTAGTACTGCAGCACGCCGAGCAGACTCACCCCGACGACGCCGCCGAACTCCCGGAAGAGCTGGGTGAGCGAGGAGCCGACGCCCATCAGGAACGGCGGCAGCGCCGACTGGACCGCAATCATCAGGACCGGCAGGCCGACGCCCGTACCGGCCCCGATGACCAGCGTGAACGCCGCGGTCTGCCAGCCGGTCGTGCTGGTGTCCATCGTCGCCAGCAGCAGGAATCCGCCGCACAGCAGCGCCATGGACAGCACGCCCATGGCGCGGATGCCGGACTTGAAGACCATCCGTCCGGCGAACAGGCTGCCCACCATGCTGGCGACCTGGAAGGGGAACAGGGTCAGACCGGTCTTGCCGATCGAGCCGCCGGTGACGCCCTGGGCGAAGACGGGCACGAAGAATATCGCGCTGTACATCACCAGGCCGATGACGAAGTTCACGGCGAACGCGGCGGTCAGGGCCCGGTTGGAGAACAGGCTGAGCGGAATAATGGGCACCTCGGCCCGCCGTTCGACCCGCAGGAACAGCACGAAGGCCGCGATCCCGCCCAGCACGAAGGGCCACACCAGCGGATCGGCCCAGTCCCGCTGTTCACCGAGCCGGTAGACGCCGAAGAGCACGCCGGCCGTGGACAGCGTGATCAGAACGGCGCCGGGCAGGTCGAGCTTCTGCCCGCTCGCCTCGGTCTTCGGGTCCTCGTAGTGACGGTGGATCAGCCACGCCGAGAGCAGCAGCAGCGGCGGGTTGATGTAGAAGGCGTAGCGCCAGCCCACGTACTCGCCCAGGGCGCTGCCCACCAGCGGGCCGAGGAGGCTGGCGAGTCCGAACACCGATGCGAAGACGCCCTGGAGGCGGCTGCGCAGCCGGGGCGGGAAGTGCAGGCCGATCGCGGCCATGCCGATGGGGAACAGCGCCGCGGCCCCCAGTCCCTGTACCGCGCGGGCGATGATCAGTTCCACCATTCCGCGGGAGGCGCCGCACCAGACGGAACCGACGAGGAAAATGGCGATGCCGACATAGATGGTCGGCTTCCTGCCGAAGTGGTCCGACAGTCTTCCGTACAGGGGAAGCAGTGCGGTCAGCGCCAGCATGTAACTGCCGAACACCCATGCGGAAAGGCTGACACCGCCGAATTCCGCGACGATCGTCGGAGTGACAGTCCCGGCGATGGTGGAGTCGAGAGCGGACACCGTCATCGCCACGATGAATCCCCATATCGGGGTCAGGAGATGACGGATGGGTTCCTTTCCGGGCTTCCCAGATGCGGACTGAACACTGTTTTCGACCAACGGAATCCTCGCTCGGTCGGGCCCCGGATCTCCGGTACGCCGCAGGGGGTCGGTTTCTCTTCTCTTCACACCCTGACCTGGGGTCGGCGCCGGGACAATTTCCCAATGCAGCAGAGTCGTCGGCCGCCCTTCTCGTGTGTGCAGCCCCGCCGGTTTCCGGGCCCGCCGGCGAAGCGGAACCGGAATGATGCCTGCTACATCCACCCCCCACCCCGAGGAGAGGGCATGCAGGCGTTCGGCGGCCGGCCCGAGTACAACATCCCGATCATCGAGGAGTACCGCGCGAACCGGCGCCTCAAGGGGCCCGACGGCAACGGCGCGGGCCTGTTGCTGCTGACGACGACGGGCGCCCGGAGCGGCCAGGAGCGGACGAGTCCGCTCGGCCACCACACGGACCGCGGCCTGCTGGTCGTGGTCGGCGCGAAGGGCGGCGCGCCCACCCATCCGGACTGGTACCACAACCTGCGCGCGCACCCGGAGGCGACGGTGGAGCTCGGCCCCGAGACGTTCCGGGCCCGCGCCACGATCGTCGCAGGCGGCGAACGCGACCGGCTGTACGCGCGGCACGTCGAGCTCTTCCCCGTGTACCGGGAGTACGAGAAGCTCACGTCCAGGGTGTTCCCCGTCGTCGTACTGGAACGCCTCGCCCCCTGACGGGGCGGCGCGCTTCCCAGAGTCGCAAGACCCCCGATTTCTCTTCCACGTTGTGCAGAAGCCCGGCTCGGCTCGACTCCCAATAATGAGGAGTACGCGAGCACGGAAAGGCGCAACCTGTGGACGTCATACGTGACCGAATGATCGCGGGACAGTCCTCCGTTCTGGGGGTCTACGATTTTCTGGAAGAGAACGAGCGGCTGACGGAACAGCAACTCGTGACCCGTCAGCGTCATTTGCTGCATCATCAGCTCGAATACGCCCGCAGCAGATCGCCCTACTTCAGCAATCTGCTGCGCGGCGTGCCGACGGGGGAACTGCTCTCCCCCGACCGGTGGCAGGACCTGCCTTTCATGGACAAGGCCACGCTGCTGGAGAACTTCGACGTCGTGCGGACCCGTCAGGACATTCCGCACCAAGCGGTCGGCGCGTACCTGGACGACCGGTCCAGGGCGGACGAGCCGTTCAACTCCGCGGACGATCTTCTGGTGGTCAGCACCGCCGGCACCTCCGGCAAGCCGGGCCACTTCGTCTACGACCGGGCCGAACAGGCCCACATCAGGGCCCAGTACTTCCGTTTCATGCGGGCGGTGCTGGCCGCCGTCCGCCCGGCCGGTCCGCTGCGCTCGGCGGCGATCATCGTCACCGGCGCGCACATGATCGGCTACAAGATGCAGCGTCATCTGCCGCCGGAGTTCTTCCGGTTGATCCCGGTGCTGCGGGACGGCAGACCCGTGACGGTCGAGGAGACGGCGGCGTCGCTGGAGGAGTTCGCCCCGCACGTCCTGACCTGCTTCGGCTCGACGCTGCGGATGCTCGTCGAGTACAAGGAGGCCAATCCGGCGTTCTCCTGGCGGCCCCTCGCGCTGATCAACACCGGCGCGACGCTGGAGAAGGACCTGATCCGGCGGGCCGCCGAGGCGTTCGACGGCGTGCGCGTCTTCGACCTGTACGGCTCCACGGACACCGGGTATCTGGCGTGGACCTGCGAGCAGGGCTCCATGCACCTGAACACCGACTGCGCCCTCATCGAGATCCTCGACGAGCAGGGCCGGCCGGCGCCCGCCGGGCAGGTGGGCTCGATCGTGATCAGCAGCTTCTGGCACCGGACGCTGCCGATCGTCCGCTATCGGCTCGGCGATCTGATCTCCGTGGCCGAGAAGCCGTGCGGCTGCGGGCGCAGCCTGCCGGTGGTGGGCGAGCTGCTGGGCCGGGAGAACACCCTGCTGTACCGGCGCAGCGGCCGGGACCTGCGGCCGGTGCCGCAGGGCGTGTTCATGGAGCTGTTCGAGAACATCGCCGGCGTGAAGCGGTTCCGGCTGGTGCAGGAGGCCGTGGACCGGGTGTCCGTCCTGGTCGAGCCGCTGCCGGGGGGCGGCGCCGGCCTCGCCGACCGCGTGGCGCAGCGGGTGGCGCCGGTCTTCGGCGAGGGCTGCGCCGTGGAGGTGGCCGTCGTCGACGCCATCCCCGCCTCGCCCTCCGGCAAGTTCCTGCCGGTCGAGCGCCGCTTCGACCCGGCGACCGCGCGCGCCTCCTCCGCCGTCGGCGCCGCTTGACCCGGGTGCCGCCCGGCCGTCCGCCAGGACGGCGTCGGTCCGTCGGCACGCACAGGGGACGTGCCGACGGGCCGGCACCACGGCCCGACCCGAGCGACGCGACGCGACGCGACGCGACGCGACGCGACGCAAGAGGACCCCACCCATCCCAACCCAAGCGAAGTGAGGGGAAGCCAGCAGTGAGCGAAGGCAAAAGGCTCCGGCTGCGGCGCCTGATATCGGATCAGGGACGATCGCTGGTCGTACCGATGGACCACGGCATGAGCGTCGGCGCCGGCACGGGGCTGCGCGACATCGCCGCCACCGTGGGGCAGATCTCCGCGGGAGGCGCGGACGCCGTGGTACTGCACAAGGGGCTGGTGCAGACCTGTGCGCCGCGGCTGCGGCCGTCGACGTCGCTGATCGTCCACATGAGCGCGTCGACGACACTCGGCCCGCATGTCAACCGCAAGGTGGCCGTGTGCACCGTGCCGGAGGCGGCACGGCTCGGCGCCGACGCGGTGAGCGTGCACATCAACGCGGGCTCGGAGACCGAGCCCGAGCAGATCGTGGACACCGCTCGGATCGCGGCGGAGTGCGACGCCTGGGGCATTCCACTGATGGCCATGGTGTACGTGCGCGGCTCCGCGCCCGAGGACGAGTTGAACCCCGCCAAGGTGGGCCACGCCGCGCGGATGGCCGCGGAGTTGGGCGCCGACCTGGTCAAGTGCCACTACACCGGGGACCCGAAGTCGTTCGCCGAGGTCGTCGAGGCGTGCCCGGCGCCGGTCCTGATCGCCGGCGGCGCCGCGTACGGCGATGTCGCACGGCTCTTCACCACCGTGCACGAGGCCCTCGACGCGGGGGCCGCCGGGGTGTCGATCGGCCGCAACGTCTTCGAGCACAGCGATCCGACGACGCTGACCCGGCATCTGACGAAGATCATCCACGGCCGGCTGTCCGCGGCCGAGGCGTACGAGCAGTACCAGGACCACATGGCCGTGTCGGCGACGCTCGCCCGCGCGGTCTGAACTCACCTGAACCCACCCGGCCTCACCTGATCACACCTGAACCAGCCCGAAACCCACCCGAAGGCGAAAATGACCGACGTACTGAACGCCAAGACCAAGACCACCGCGCCGGCCGGCAAGCAGCGTCCCGCCGCCGAGGCGAAGACCGCGCCGCCGGCCGAGGTCCGGGCCGAGGAAGCCGCCCCGCCCTCGAACCGGCCGGACCGGCCGAGCCGGCCGAACCGGCCGGTCTCCGCCGCGAAGCGCTACACCTGGCACGACTTCCGCCAGGTCACCGACGGCCCCAACCTCGACGAGCTGTACGAGGCGGTGCGGCGGGTGCACCTGGGCGGCGCGGTGGTCGTGGACGAGGAGCAGCTCGGCCAGGTGCCGGACGGACTGCGCAAGGTGAAGATCTACTCGGGCGTGCCGTCCGAAGCGAAGCTCACCCGCATCCGCGAGACGTACGACGTGCTGCTGCTCGACGCGGACGTCGTGGCGAGCAACTGGTTCACGGAGCACAAGGACCGCATCGGCATCACGGTCGGCGCAGTGGTCGACGTGGTCGACCCGGCCTCGCTCGAACTGGCCGTGGAGATGACCCGGGCGGTGCGGCTGCTGCTGGTGACGTTCAAGGACGACACCAAGATCCCGCTGGAGATCGTGCTGGCCGACGCCCAGAACCACGGCACCGACGTCGTCATGGGCGTCCGGGACAGCGTGGAGGCCAATGTGGTCTTCGGCGTCCTGGAGATCGGCGCCGACGGGGTGATGACGAAGGTGACCGACCTGACCGCGATCCACGCCCTCGGCGAGGTCGTCGTCGCGGCCGGGCGCACCCACGGCCAGGAGCTGTCCGAGCTGACCGTGCTGGAGACCCGGCACGTCGGCATGGGCGACCGGGCCTGCCTCGACTTCACCTCCTACCTGGGCCTGGACGAGGGCGTGCTGCTGGGCTGCTTCTCGAACGGCGGGATCCTGGCCACCAGCGAGACCCACCCGCTGCCGTACATGCCGACCCGGCCGTTCCGGGTCAACGCCGGCAGCCTGCAGATGTACGTCCTGGCCCCGGACAACCAGACCTGGTACCTGTCCGATCTGCGGGCCGGCATGGAGGTGCTGGCGGTCAAGACGGACGGCACCGCCCGCCCGGTCACGGTCGGCCGGGTCAAGATCGAGCGGCGGCCCATGCTGCAGATCAGGGCCCAGGCCCCGGACGGCACGGTCGTGACGACGATCATGCAGGAGGACTGGCACGTCCGGGTCTTCGGCACCGACTCCCTGCCGAAGAACATCACCGAGCTGAAGCCCGGCGACAAGGTGTTCGGCTACACCACGGCTCCGGGCCGCCATGTCGGCGTCAAGGTGGATGAGCTGATCATTGAACAGTGACGCCTGGGGCGGCGTCGACGTCGTCGACGCCCACGCCCACGCCCACCGCGCGCTGCTGCCGCGCCTGCTGACGACGATGGCCGAGACCGGCGTCTCGACGGCCTGTCTCGTCGTCGGCGGTGTCGTCCCGCCCGAGGAGCTGTCCCGCACGATCGTGCGGGAGGGCCCGGGCCGGGACGTCGACGCCGACAACGCCGATCTGCTGGACGCGGTGCGGGGCGAGGACCGGCTCGCGGTGTTCTACTTCGCCAACCCGCACCGGGCGGCCGACGAGCGCGACCTGGAGCTGATCCGTGGTTGCGCGGGCATCAAGTTCGCGCCCGGGGTGCACGGCGTGGGCCACCTGGATCCACGGGTCCAGTCCTACGTCGACATCGCCCGCGACGCGTCCCTGCCCGTGTACGCGCACTGCATCGGCAACGGCCCCCTGTCGGTCGAGCAGTACGCGCGCCTCGCCCGCCGGAACCCGGACGTGGACTTCCTGCTGGGGCACGCGGGGCGGGGCAACTTCGACCTGCTGGCCGCGCAGGAGATCCGGGAGAGCGAGAACGTGCTGTTCGAGACCTCCGGCGGATTCGACCACGTCATCAAGGAGGCCGTCGCCACGCTCGGCGCCGAACGGGTCGTGTTCGGCTCGGAGTTCCCCATCCAGCATCCGAGGGTCGAGCTGACCAAGCTGTCGCTGGCGCTCGCGGAGAAGGAACTCCCGCTGGTGCTCGGCGCGAACATGCGACGCCTGTTGAGGGGAGGAAAGCCATGACCGATGCCGAGCGGCTGCGGGAGACGGTCACCCGCGCCTATCGCGGTTCGCCGTATCTGCGCGCCAAGTGGTCGGCCGCCGGGACCGTGCCGGAGCCGTGGTCTCAGGACCTGTTCGCTCGGCTGCCGTTCATGACCAAGGACGATCTGCGCCGGGGTTACCCGGACGGGCTGCTCGCCGTCGACTGGCGTGAGGTGGCGGTGGTCCACGAGTCCAGCGGCACCACCGGGCAGCCGACGTCCTCGCTGTTCACCGCCGAGGACATCGACGAGTGGCTGAGCCGGATGCTGCTCAACGGCGTCGGCCTCGGCCCCGAGGACGTCGTCCTGGTCAAGACGCCGTACTCGATGCTGTCCACCGCCCATCAGATGCACGGGGCGGCGCAGCGGGCCGGAGCGGCCGTCGTGCCGGCCGGCAACCGCACCGAGCTGATGCCGTACGGCAGGGTGCTGCGGCTGCTGCGCGACTACCGGGTGAGCGTCGCGTACTGCATGCCCGTGGAGCTGATGCTGTTCGCGCGCCGGGCGCTGGCCGAGGGGCTGGATCCGCGCGCCGACTTCCCCGCGCTGCGCGCCGCCGTCGTCAACGGGGAGATGCTCAGCCCGGCCAAGCAGCGGTTCCTGGAGGAGCTCTGGTCGATCCGGCTGTTCCCGGACTACGGCTCCACCGAGACCACGACGCTGGGCGGGGCCTGCGCGTCCGGCTCGCTGCACCTGTGGTCGGACCGGTTCCACTTCGAGGTGCTCGACGAGGTCCTCGGCTCCTGCTCGGAGTACGGCACGGGGGAGCTCGTGGTGACCTCCTTCCACCGGCAGGCCATGCCGATCGTGCGCTACCGGATGGGCGACGTCGTCACCGTGTCGGAGTCCGCCTGCGCCTGCGGCTCGGCGCGGCCGCAGCTGCGGGTGCACGGCCGTGCGGCGGACCGGTTCCGGGCCGGGGGGCGCGAGCTGTTCCCGATCGACGTCGAGGACGTCGTCTACGGGGCGCTCCTCGGCTGCGAGCCGGTGTTCTGGACGGGTGCGCTGGACGGCGACCTGCTGCGGCTGAGCCTGGAGGGCACGGCCGCCGGGGCCGCCGCGCTGAGCGGGCGCACCGACGCCGTCGCGGCGGCGCTGGCCGAACGGCTGGGGCTGCGGGCCGACATCGACGTGGTCCCCGCCGGCACCCATATGACGCTCGACCGCCAGGTCGAACAGGAAGCGATGTTCAAGCCGGTCTACCTCCACCTGGGACGCGCCGAGGGGCGCGGCCTGCAGTACACCGGCTCCCGATAGACCGCCCGTCACCGGGCCAGGAAGGACTGACGTGGAAGACAAGACGGCTCAGCCGGGGATGTCCGCCGAGGCCAAGGCCGACATGTGGAAGGCGATGTACTTCCGGGCCCAGGCCGGCATGGAGCGCTACATGGTGTCCAACTACGGCTATGGCGCGATCGACGAGTGGATCGACTTCTCGGCCGAGGCCACCGCCAAGCAGTCGGACCGGTACAAGACCGAGGGCGCGCTGCCGTTCACCGAGAACCTGTCCCGCATCCTCGGCGACTGCTGGGGCTCGGAGGTGACGGTTCGTCAGAAGTCGGCGGAGCGCTCGGTGGTGGACATCGACGACTGCGGGATCCTCTCCTACCGGCGCGGCGCCGCCCGGCTGGGCATCGAGCTGACCTTCGACGACCCGTGCCGCGAGTACTGCACGAAGCTGCAGTCCGCGATCGCGGCCAAGCAGAACCTCAGCAGCTCCTGCACGCTGAAGTCGGGCGGCTGCTCGTGGACGTTCACCAGGAACGAGGAGGAGGGATGACGGCGCCCGTCCGTCCGGCGGCGGGCGCCCGGCCCGCCGACGGGCAGCTGGAGCTGCTGCGGACCACCCTGCGCAAGGCCGCCGACTCCCCCTTCTACGCCCCGGTCCTGTCCTCCTTCCAGCCGGACGAGCTGAGCGAGGCCGACTTCGGGCTGCTGGAGCGGCTGCCGTTCACCGACAAGAACGATCTGCGCAAGGCCGGCCTGGACATCCTGTCCGTGCCGCTGGAGCACACCGTCCGCTACTACGAGTCCTCCGGCACCACCGGCGCTCCGACGCCGACGCCCAAGACCCGGCGGGACATCGAGTCCAACACCCAGGGGCTGCTGCTGAACTGGCGCAGGATCCTGGAGCCCCGGACCGACAAGGCGATCCTGATGGTCCCCTCCGACATCGCGCCGGTCGCCGACGCGATGGTCTACGGGCTGGAGGAGATGGACGTCTTCAGCGTCCGCGCGTTCCCCTTCACCCGTGGGGTGTCGGGCTGGGACCAGATCGTCCGGATCTGCCGCCAGACCGGCATCACCACCGCCCTGACCACGCCGGGCCTGTGCCTGCACCTGTACGCCGAGCTGAAGAACCGGGGCCTCGCGCCCAGGGACTTCGGCATCCGGAAGATCCTGCTGCTGGGCGAACTGCTCACCGAGCCGATGCGCGGCATGCTGGAACGGCTGTGGGGCGCCGAGGTCTACATCAACTCCTACGGGTCCTCCGAACTCGGCACCTGCTGCACGTCCTGCCCCGAGAAGCGGATGCATCTGCTGGAGCACATGTACCACTTCGAGTGGCTCGACCCGAGGACGGGCCGGATCACCGACTCCGGCGACGGCGAGCTGGTGGTGACCACGCTCACCGCGGACGCCCGTCCGCTGCTGCGCTATCGCACCGGCGACCTCGTGCGGCGCGAGCCCGACGCCTGTCCGTGCGGGCTCGACCTTCCGGTGGTGCGCGTGCTGGGCCGGGTCTCCGACGAACTCGTCGTCGCGGGCCGCACGGTCCGCCCGTACGAGGTGGAGGAGCTGGTATTCGCGATCCGCGGGCTGATCGGCTACTGCATCCGGCTGGAGGACGACGGCCGGGCCGTGCTCTGCCTGGAGGTGGAACGCGATCACGGCAGCGACGCCGAGTGCGTGCGCATCCGGCGCGAGGCCGAGGAGGGGCTGCTCTCCCACGGGCTGGCCATGGACGTCGAGTTGACCTTCGACTTCAACGAACTCACCAAGCGGGGAGGGGGGTTCAAGAATTGGAAACTGACACACGTCGTCCGCAGCTGACCCTGCTGGGGAGTTGGGACCTCGGCGACTGGGTCACCTCGGTGCGGCTCGACGCCGGCCGGGCGGCGGCCGCCACCGCGGCCGGCGAACTGGCCCTGGGCCGCCGGGGCGCGGACCGCCCCGAGCACCGGGTGCGCCTGGACTGCCCCGTGACCGATCTGGCCGCGCACGCCGACGGCTGGCTGGTCTCGCTGGAGTCGGGGGACCTGGTGCGGGTCGACGCCGCGGGCGCGGTCGTCGCGCGGCGGCCGGGACTCGGCGGCTGGCGGCTGGCCCGGTGCGCGGACGGCTGGCTGTCGGTCGGCCGCAACGGCTCCGTGGCCCGGCTGGACGACGCGCTGGAGACCCGCTGGCGGCAGGACGGCGACTCGGCCTGGGAGGTCGCCCTGGCCCGCGCTCTGGTCGTCACGTCCAGCATGGAGGGCTCGGTGACCTGCCGGTCGGCGCAGACCGGCGAGGTGCTCTGGCGCCACGCACAGGACCTGCCGGTCTACGGCTGCGCCGCGGTGGCCGAGGGCTTCGTGGCGGGCACCGCCGAGGGCGCGCTGCTGCTCCTCGCCGACGACGGCCGCCTGGTCCGCCGGGAGCCGACGCCCGCCGTGCGCGAGGTGACGGGCCTCGGCGGGGGCGTCCTGGTGGCCTGCGTCGACGGCACCCTGCGCGCCTACTCGGCGCGGCTCGCGGAGCAGTGGCGCTTCACCACGGGCTCGTGGGTCAAGAGCACGGCGGCCGACGACGCCACGATCGCCGTGGCCTCGGCCGACCACCACCTCTATCTGCTCGATCTCCAGGGCCGCGAACTGGGCCGCCACCGGGCGGGCCACACCGTCCTGCGAGCGGCCCGTTCCGGGTCCGACATCGCGGCCGGCTCGGCCGACGGCCGGCTCTATTTCCTGCGGCACACACCACACGTGAGGAACCACGCACATGCCTGACCACATTGCTGCCAAGGTCGACGTCTGCGTCATCGGCGCCGGCCCGCACGGACTGGCGCTGGCCAAGGCTCTGGTCGACGCGGGCCGGGACGTCGCCGTCGTCGACCGGGAGACCGACCGCACCGGCAAACGGCAGACCATGCTGATCCAGCCCGGCGCCATCAAGGCGCTCGACCGGCTCGGCGTCCGCGAGGCGATCGAAGCGGCCACGCACAAGCTCGACGGGTACGACTACTACGTCAACGGGCCGCGGATCGCCGCCCTGCGCTACGCCGACCTCGACAGCAGCCCCTACCCCTACGGGCTCGGGGTGCCCTACCGCACCATGCAGCACGCGTTCCTGGACGAACTCGCACGGCACGACTCCTTCCGCCTCTTCGACGGGGCGAAGGTGACCACGCTGCTCAAGGACGCCTACGGCACGCTGAACGGCGTGGCGTTCACCACCGGCGACGGCGGGAGCGACGACGGCGCCGAGCAGGTCGTCGAGTGCCGGCTCGTCGTGGCGGCGGACGGCGAGGGCTCGCCGACCCGCGCCCTGGCCGGCATCACCGTCCAGCCGACCACCTGGGACTACGAGGCGATCACCTTCCTCGCCCCGCGTCCCGCCGACTGGCCGTCCGTGCTGAGCAACTACCGCTCGGACGGCAACCGTTACCTGGGTCTGGCGGCCTACTCGCCCGACGAGGTGAGCGTGCTGTGGGGCATCCGCAGCGGTTCGTTCGACGAGGTGAAGGCGGCGGGCTTCGACGCTCTGCGGATACGGATCCTGTCGGTCGAGCCACGGCTGGCGCCCGCCCTCGAAGGCATCCGCGGCTGGGACGACGTACGCCACCACTCCTTCCCGGGCCATATCGCCGACGCCTGGGTCACCGACTCGGTGATGCTCATCGGCAGCACCGCGCACAGCCTGACGACGTTCGGCGGCCAGAACATGAACCTGGCCCTGTACGACGCCGCGTCGGCCGCGCGCACCGCGCTGCGGGCCCTGGAGGCCGACGATCTGTCGGCGGCGTCGCTGCGGGAGTACGAGCAGGAGCGCAGGCCGCTGGTCGAGAACATCGCGAAGTTCCAGACCCAGGCGGCCGCCCCGGACACCGACGGCTCGGGCGGCCCCGCGGCCGAGGCGGTGGCCGCGGGCCTGCAGCAGATGTTCCGCTCGATGGCGCTCGGTCCGGAGGCCTGGCAGACGCCGGCCGCCGCCGCACCCGCTCCGGCGGCGAGCGCAGGCGCAGGCGCGAACGCGGGCGCGGCGCAGGGCGCCTCCCCGGCGATCCCGGACCGCATCTACAACTTCGGCTTCCGCTACGACGAGATCCTCAACTGGGCCTGGCGCAAGACCCCGAAGAACGACCCCGTGATGACCGAGATGGGGATGTACGCCTGGCAGCACCAGGTGCCGATCATCGGCCCGCTGTCCGGCCGGCTGCTGTGGCAGCTCGCGGTGATGTCCCGCTCCCGCCGGGTCTTCGAGTTCGGCTCGGCGATCGGGTTCTCCACCGTCTGGCTGGCCCGGGCCGTCGGACCCGAGGGCAAGGTCTACTACACCGAGTCCGACGAGAACCTCGCCGAGCGCGCCCGCGGGTTCCTCGACAAGGCCGGGGTCGCGGACCGCGTGGAGTTCCTGGTCGGGGACGCCGTGGACAGCTTCCGGTCCGTCGAGGGCGACTTCGACATGGTCCTGTGCGACATCGACAAGCGGCTGTATCCGACGGTGCTGCGCGAGGCGCTGCCACGGCTGCGCACCGGCGGTCTGTTCGTCGCCGACAACGTGTTCTGGAACGGGGCCTGTCTGACCGGCTACGGCGACGAGCCGATGGGCCGCGCGGTGGGCGAGATGCTCGACGAGATGCTGGCCGAGCCGTCCCTGTTCACCACGCTGCTTCCGCTGGGCGACGGCCTCGCGGTCGGGGTCAAGTCATGACCGTCCGCATGGTGGCGATCGGCGGCAGCCTCGGCTCGCCCTCCGGCGCCTCCACCACCGAGGCCGCGCTGCGCTGCGCGGCCTCGGTGGCCACGGCGCTCGGCGCCGAGGTGGAGTTCTTCACGGGAGAGCGGCTGCGGCTGCCGCCCTACGACCCCTCCGCCTCCGCCGTCCCGCCGACGGTGACCCGGATGCTCGCCGCGGTGTCCGAGGCCGACGCGGTGCTCGTGGCCTCCCCCGCCTACCACGGCGGGGTCTCCGGCCTGGTCAAGAACGCCCTGGACTATCTGGAGGGGCTGCGCGACGACCGCCGGCCCTACCTGGAGCAGCGGGCGGTCGGCTGCATCGGGGTCGGCGCGGGGGGCCAGGGCGCCGCGGCCACCCTGCACGGTCTGCGCCAGATCGTGCACGCGCTGCGGGGCTGGCCGGCGCCGCTCGGGGTGGCCGTCGGCACGGAGGACGACCGTACGCAGCGGATCGCCGCGCACGGCGGGCTCAGCGAGAAGGTCGTCGGCCAGTTGGAGACCCTCGGAGCCGATCTGTTCGAGTTCGCCCGCATCCGCCGGACGGCGCACAGCCCGTCGCCTCCGCGGTCCCGGCAGGCGGTGGGCTGATGGAGCAGCCGACCGTCCTCGGCGCGCACTACGACACCCGGGCGGTGAAGATCACCCTGAGCGGCGTCCCGGACCGGTCCGACGCGGTGGCGGCGGTCTTCCGGGCCTGCGCGGACGCGTCGACCCGGCCGGAACCGGTCCGGTACGGGTGTCCGGCGCCGGGGCTGCGCGAGGTCGCGCTGGTGGTGCCCGAGCCCGACGCGCTCGCGGTGGTCGCCGCCCTCGGCCGGGCCCGGCACGCCATCGGGTTCACCTCGCTGGGCCAGGACGCCGGCGTCGGAACCGTGGCGCTGTCCGGCGCGGCGCTGGCCTCGCACACCCGGATCGTGGCCCAGTTCTTCGAGGCGCTCGCCCGGGGCGGCATCCCGGTCGACTTCGTGTCGGTCACCGACACCCGGATCACGGCGGTCACCCCGCGGCACCGCGCCGCGGTGGCCGCGCAGGCGCTCGCGCTGGCTTTCGGCCTGGGCCGCGATCGGGTCAACTCGCCGTCCGGGCAACCGCGTTATCGTCTCAGCGAAGCATGATCCGGGCCGGACCGGAGCACGACCCGACGGCTGCCGGGCCCGACGCGTGACCTGACCCGACACGCGCCGCGGTCCGACGCCCGCCGTGGTCCGACGCGCGCCATCGCTCCGACGCCCGCCGTGGTCCGACGCCCGCCCCGACGCAACCGCTCACCCCGTGGAGGATCCCGATGGCCCAGCCCCCCGGCCGAACGTCGACTGTGTCCGTGCTGGTGGTGGGCGGCAGTCTCAGCGGCCTGTCGTCGGCGCTCTTCCTGGCCGCGCAGGGCGTCGACTGTCTGCTGGTCGAGCAGCACCCGGGGACCTCCGTCCACCCCCGGGCCCGGCTGGTGACCGCCCGTTCCATGGAACTCCTGCGCTCGGTGGGCCTGGAGGAGCAGGTGCGCAAGGCCGGCGACCCCGGGCCCATCGGGTTCGTCGTGACGGACACCCTGGCCGACGCCCACTACCAGCCCACCGGCGACCACGAGGACGAGACGCTGGAGATCAGCCCCACCGGGATGCGGCTGTGCGACCAGCAGTTGCTGGAGCCGCTGCTCGCGGACCGGGCGGTGGAACTGGGCGCGGACATCCGGTTCGGCACCACGCTGGTGGAGTTCGACCAGGACGCCGACCGGGTCACGGCCGTCCTGCGGGACCGGGACACCGGCGACGCCTGGCGGGTGGAGTGCGACTATCTGCTGGCCGCCGACGGCATCCGCAGCCCCGTCCGCGAGCGGCTCGGCATCGACCGCCACGGCCCCGGGGCGATGGGCCGCTCCGTCAGCGCGATCTTCGACGCGGACCTGACGCCGGTGCTGCGCGGGCGCCGCGCCATGGCGGTGATCGTCAAGCGGGCCGGGGCGTTCCTGTTCGCCCGCGGCAACAGCGACTCCCGGCTGTGGCAGATCGGCTTCCCCTACGACAGCGCCACGGACACGAGCCCCGAGGCGCTGCACGCGCGCGTCCGCCAACTGGTGCGGATCGCGGCCGACCTGTCCGATGTGCAGGTCGAGGTGCACAGCGCCATGGCGTGGGAGAGCGCGGCGCTGGTCGCCGACCGGTTCCGCGAGGGACGGGTGTTCCTCGTCGGGGACGCGGCCCACGCGATGCCGCCGACGGGCGGGTTCGGCGGCAACACCGGCGTCCAGGACGCGCACAACCTCGCCTGGAAGCTGGCCGCCGTGCTGCGCGGAGCGGCGCAGGACGCCCTGCTGGACTCCTACGACGCGGAACGGCGGCCGGTGGCGGACTTCACCGTCGAGCAGACGCTCGCCCGGCTGGGCCGAACCGACCGGGCGGTGGACCGGGCCACGGTGCAGCTCGGCTACCGCTACCCGGCGGCGGCCGTCGGCCCCGGCGCGGGGCAGGACATCGCCGAGGACCCCTTCCACCCGAGTGCGCGCCCCGGCGCCCGGGCGCCCCACGTGACCCTGCTGCGCCACGGGACCCCGATCTCCGTCCTGGACCTGTTCGGCCCCGGCTTCACCCTGCTCACCGGCCCGGACGGCGACGACTGGATCGCGGCCGCGCGCAGCGCCTCGACGGCCGGCACCCCCCTGGCGGCCTACCGGATCGGGGACGGCGAGTCGCTGCACTGCCCGCAGGGCGACTTCCTGGAGACGTACCGGATGGGGCCCGGGAGCGCCGTGCTGGTCCGCCCCGACGGGTTCGTCGGCTGGCGCGCGGAGTCGGCCGGCCCGGACGCCGCCGCCGTGCTGGCCGGCGCTCTGGCCCGGCTGCACGGCGCATGACCGTCGGCCGGGACGGTCCGCCCGCGGCGGTGCGGGGGCGGCCGCGCAGCAAGGCGGCGGACCGGGCCATCATGGCGGCGGTGGTCCGGCTCCTGGACGACGGGATCGCGCTCGGCGATCTCTCCGTGGAGCGGATAGCGCGCACCGCGGGCGTCGGCAAGGCCACCGTCTACCGCAGATGGGCGACGAAGGAATCCCTCTGCGTGGACGTCATCCGCAGCCTGGCGCCGGCCCCCGTGCCCATGCCCGGCACCTCTGTGCGGGACGATCTGGTCGCCCTGCTGGAGAACGTGCGCCGCCATCACACCGCCCCGCGCGCTCCGCTGCTCGTCCACGATGTGCTGGCGCACGTCAGGACGCTGCCGAAGCTCTGGGAGGTCTATGCCGGCGAGGTGATCGAGCCGTGGCGGCAGACGGCCCTCGCGGTGCTGCGGCGCGGTGTCGCGGACGGGGAGATCCGGTCCGACGTCGACGTGGCCCTCCTCAACGACCTGCTGATCGGCCCGGTCCTGGTCCGCAGCGTCCTCCTGCCGAGCGAGGCGCTCGACGCCGATCTGCCGGAGCGGGTCGTGGACGCCGTGCTCGCGGGCGCCGGCGCGCGGCCGGCCGGGTGAGCCACGGTGGTCACATGTCGTCGGCACCGCCCAGGCCGGTGAGCGCGCCCACCGGATCCGGGTCGGGGGTGCCGCGCGGCCACCAGTCGTCGTGGCCCGGTTCCGACTCGTAGGCGTACCACAGTCCGTCGCGGCCGAAGCGGAGTTGGACGTGACCGCGCGGGTGGGTGAGGTGGTTGCGGCGAGGGCGGAAGGCGGGCAGGTCGGCGGCGAGGAGCAGGGGGCGGGCCCGGTCGAAGCGTCCGGCCGGCGGATCCCAGTCCTCCTCCAGGACGACGAGCCCGTCCGGCCCGCCCTGTCGCCAGGCGGCCACCGCGCGCGCCAGCTCGGACGGGGTACGGCCGGCGGCCGCGGCGAGCGAGGCGTACAGGGAGCGGGTGGCGGCCGTGAGCCCGGAGCCGGGGCGGGAGGCGGCGAGCCGTACGGCGTCCTGCCAGAGGGTCAGTTCGCCGATCTCGTCCTGCCCGGAGAGCAGCAGGGCGTGGGCGCGGGCCGCCGCGTCGGTCGCCAGATGGTCCAGCGCGAAGGAGTCCGGGCCGCCCGGCGCGGACGGGTAGGCCGGGGGCTGCTCGGGGTGCGGGGGCACCGGCAACGGGGCCGGCAGGGGCGGGAGTCGACGCTCGGCGAGGGCCTCCGCGGCCCGCACGCCCGGCAGGGGCTCCGGTTCCTGTTCCTGGGCGGCGCGGGCCGCGCGGGCGGCGTTGCGGCGCGACAGCGCGTCGAGCAGCTCGCGTTCGCCCCGGCCGCGCAGCAGGAGCAGCACGAACGGGTCGGCGTCGAGCAGTCGCGCGCTCTGGTAGCAGAGGGCGGCGGCGTGCTTGCAGGGGTGCCCGCGGTCGGGGCAGCTGCACTGCGGTTCGAGGTCGCCCGGGCCGGGCAGCAGGGGCACCCCGCACTCGGCCAGGGACTCGGGCAGCTCCTTGTCGAGCAGGGCGGCGATGTGCCCGGGCCGCTCGACGGCGGCGTCCAGGAAACGCTCCCAGTCCTCCTCGCCCAGGGTGCGCAGCCGCACCTGCACGCGGTACGGACGGGGGCGGCTGCCCTGGACGTACGCCAGGACGTGCCCGGGGGTGACCGTGATCGCGTCCACGTTCCCCTGCTCGGCGTAACCGCGCCCGCGGGCGAGGCGGCCCGGGTCCAGGGCGCCCTCTTCGAGCGCGGCGACCCAGGCGTTGCCCCACCAGGTCTCGGCGAACGAGCCGCCGGTGCGCGGCGGGAAGGCGGGGAAGGTGCGGCGGTGGTCGCCGTCCCGGGAGGGAGCGGCCATCGAGCGCGCGGCGCGGGACGGTTCGGCGACCGGGGAGAACAAACCCCCGTCCCCGTCTGCATCTGTAGCTGTATCTGCGTCTGCGTCGAACGCGAAATCGGGCTGGGGCTCGGGCCCGGACGCGAACTCGGCCTCCGGCTCGGCCGTCTCGTGCTCATGCTCGTGCTCGTGCTCGTGCTCGTGGGACGGCATCCGGAAGGCGCCCGCGAGCGACTCCCGCACGACACGCGCGCGTTCCTCGGCGACGAGGTCGCGCGGGCGGCTCGGAGAGCGGGTTGGGCGGGCCTCGGCGAGGCGGGCTTCGGCGCCGGGGCGCGGCCGGGAGGGGGAACGGGGGCCGTGGCGCGGGTGATCGTGAGCGGCCGACTCCCTCGCTTCCGCTCCCGCCCCTGCCCCCGCTTCGGCCGAACCCTGACGCGCCTGCGCCCGCGCCCGCGCCGCGCGCAGCGCCTCCCGGGCGACGTCCCCGGGGCGCGGGCCCGCGGTGATGTTCGCGGTGGAGGCCTGCGGAGTGGAGGCCTGTGGAGCAGGGGCCGGTTCGGAGACCGGGACGGGGTCGGCTGCCGGGGTGTCCGCCACGGGCGTGGCGTCGGGGGCGGGTGCGGGGGCGAGTGCCGGCGTCCGCCGCAGGGCCGCGCGCGCCGCGTCGCCCGGCCTGGCGGCGGGGCTTTCGGGGCGTTCCTGCTTCTGTGCCTGTTCCTGCCGCCGTTCGCGGGCCTCCCGCAGCGCGCGGCGGGCCTCGTCGGCGGGCCTCGACCCCGGCTCCTCGTGCACCTCGGAGACCGCCGACCCCTCCCGACCCGGCTCCTCGGACACCTCGGACACCTCGGCGGCCGTGGTCTCCTCCTTCTCCCCCATCACGCCTCCCTCCGCAGCCTGACCAGGTCGGACAGTTCACGGTCCGTCAGTTCGGTCAGCGCCGACTCGCCGGAGCCGAGGATCGCGTCGGCCAGGGCGCGCTTCGCCTCGAGCATCTCCGCGATGCGGTCCTCGACCGTGCCCTCGGTGATCAGGCGGTGCACCTGGACCGGCTGGGTCTGGCCGATGCGGTAGGCGCGGTCGGTGGCCTGCTCCTCCACCGCCGGGTTCCACCAGCGGTCGAAGTGGACGACATGGCCTGCGCGGGTGAGGTTCAGGCCGGTGCCGGCGGCCTTCAGGGACAGGACGAGGATCGGGGTCGCGCCGCTCTGGAAGCGGTCCACCATCCGCTCCCGCTCGGGTACCGGGGTGCCGCCGTGCAGGAGTTCGACCGGGACCGCGCGGGCGGTGAGGTGCTCGGTGATCAGGCGGGCCATGCCGACGTACTGCGTGAAGACGAGGGCCGAGCCGTCCTCCGCGAGCAGGGTGTCCAACAGCTCGTCCAGCAGGGCGAGTTTGCCGGAGCGGGCGGCCAGGGCGTCGCCGGCGGAGGCGGCCTCCTCCTTGAGGTACAGGGCCGGGTGGTCGCAGATCTGCTTCAGCGCGCCCAGCAGTTTCAGGACCAGGCCGCGGCGGGCGATGCCGTCCGCCGTCTCGATGGCCAGCAGGGACTCCCGCACCACCGCCTCGTACAGCGCGGCCTGTTCCCGGGTGAGCGGGACCGGGTGGTCGGTCTCGGTCTTGGGCGGCAGCTCGGGCACGATGCCGGGGTCGGACTTCTTGCGGCGCAGCAGGAACGGGCGGACCAGACGGGCGAGGCGCTCCACCGCCTGCGCATCCTCGCCGTTCTCCACCGCGCGCGCGTGCCGGGCGCGGAAGGACTTCAGCGGGCCGAGCAGTCCCGGTGTCGTCCAGTCGAGCAGGGCCCACAGCTCGGAGAGGTTGTTCTCGACGGGGGTGCCGGTGAGCGCCACGCGCGCGGTCGTCGGGATCGTGCGCAGCGCCTTCGCCGTCGCCGAGTAGGGGTTCTTGACGTGCTGGGCTTCGTCCGCGACGACCATGCCCCAGGGCTGTTCGGCCAGTGCGGGGGCCGCCGAGCGCATGGTGCCGTAGGTGGTGAGGACGAAGCCGCCGGACAGGTCCGTCAGGCTGCGCTCGGGGCCGTGGAAGCGGCGGACGGGGACGCCGGGCGCGAAGCGGGTGATCTCGCGCTGCCAGTTGCCCAGCAGGGAGGCCGGGCAGACCACCAGGGTCGGCTCGGTGCGGGCGCGCTTGAGGTGCAGGGCGATCAGGGTGATCGTCTTGCCGAGGCCCATGTCGTCGGCGAGGCAGCCGCCGAGGCCGAGGGAGGTCATGAGGTCCAGCCAGGCCAGGCCGCGCAGCTGGTAGTCGCGCAGGGTGGCGTGCAGGCCGGCGGGCGGTTCGGCGGGGTGCACCCCTGCGGTGAGTCGGTCGCGCAGGGTGGCCAGGGCGCCGACGGGGACGGCCGCCACGGTCTCGCCGTCGACCTCCGCGGTGCCGGTGAGGGCGACGGACAGGGCGTCGACCGGGTCCAGTAGGCCCAGCTCGCGCTTGCGGGCCTTGCGCACCAGCGCCGGGTCGACCAGGACCCACTGGTCGCGCAGCCGGACCACCGGGCGGTGGGCCTCCGCCAGCAGGTCCATCTCGGCCTCGCTGAGCGGGTCGCCGCCGAGCGCCAGCTGCCAGCGGAACTGCAGCAGTTCCTCGCTCTCGAAGAAGCCGGTGCCGTCGGTCGCCGAGCCCGGTGCGGGGCGGACCACGGCGGCCGCGGCGAGGTCCTGCGCCAGGTCCCTGGGCCAGTGCACGGCGACGCCGGCGGCCGCCAGCCGGGTCGCCGCCACGCCGAGCAGATCGCCCAGTTCGTCCTCGGACAGGGCCAGGACGTCCGGCGCGTCCTGTTCGGCGAGCCGGGCGAGCGGCGGCCAGACGCGGGCCGCGCGCCGCACCGCGAGGGCCGCGTCCACGCGGGCGCGTGCCCCGAAGGCGGCGTCGGCCGCGCCCGCCCACAGGGCCGCCGCGTCGGTCACCAGGGTGGGGTCGGCGAGGCTGTGCACCTGGACGACGGCCGCGCCCGCGCTGCGCCCCCGCCCGCCGCCGTCGTCGTCGAACAGGTCGTAGGCGTTCAGGTCGAGGCGGAGCGAGATCCGCACGCCCGCGTCCATGCCCGCGGCTACCTCGGCGGCCCAGTCGTGCGCGCCGGGCAGCCGCTGGGGCCGGCGGTCCGCGAAGGGCTTCCCGCACGCGTGGGGCGCGGCCGGGGTGCGGGGCATGGTGTCCGCGACGGCGTCCAGGAAGGATCGCATCAGGGCCTCCGGGCGGGGCAGCCGGAGCGGGCCGGGGCCGGGGAGCGGCACGGCGTGGCCCTCGGACGGGAGCGCGGCGGCGACCGCGCGCAGGTGGGCGATGTCCTCCGGGTCCAGCGGGCCCGCCCGCCAGGCGTCGTGCCCGGTGGGCGTCAGACCGGGCAGCAGGCGGCCGCGGGCGGTGAGCCGCAGCGCGTGCAGCGCGGCGGCGCCCCAGCAGGCCGTCGCCGGGTGGGCGGCGGGGTCTCGGCGGGCGCGCACGAGCAGCGGGAGCGCCTTGTCGAGCGGCAGGGACAGGGCGGGGGCCTGCCTGCGGCGGATCGAGGAACCGTGGCGGCGCACGACGGTCAGCTCCGTGCGCTCCGCGTCCGCCTCGACGGGCAGGGCGGCGTCGGCCGGGTCCCAGAAGGCGACGCGGCCCTCGCGCGGGAGGGGCGCGGGCAGGAAGACGGCGGCGAGCCGCAGCGGGACGGAGGCCGTCTGCGTCGATGCCGTGTCGTCGTCGGCCAGGGCGCGCATGCCTGGTGTCCACCTCCCGCCCGCGTGTCGGATCAGTCGTCTTCGACTCTACGGGCGGGGTCTGACATTCGGCCCCGGCGGCCTGCCGAGGGGCTCGGGCCCGGCCGGGTCAGGGGACCGCGCGCGAGACGACGTAGACGAAGGGGTACACCGCGTTGCCGGTGTTCACCACGATGTCCAGCGTCGGCTGGGGGTCCTTCTGCTCATGGACGGTGCCGAAGTCGTCGCCGGGGCGGGAGCCGGTGCCGGAGAACTTCCAGCCGGTGATCTCCTGGTCGCGGGCGCTGATGGCGATGTCGCCGTTCTTCAGGTCGGCCCGGCTCAGGCCGAGGTCGGCGAGGAACTGGTCGAGACCGGCGTGCGTGGTCTGGAACTGCACATAGAGGCGGCTGGTCTTCCAGTTGTTCGTCTCGTAGTAGGCGACCTGGTTCGACGGGTGCGGGATCGGCACCTGGTACAGCCGGCGCTGGACCTTGGAGGGCCAGCCCTCGGTCAGGCCGGTGGCCGAGTACTTGGCCTCCTTGGTCCTGCCGCTGTCACGGCTCTGGTTGGCGGAGATCACCAGGTAGCCGGCCGGGACGCCGATGAGCAGCACGATGATCAGCAGGGTGAGCGCCCGGCGACGGATCACGTGCCGGCGGTCCTCCGGCGGGCGGGACGGCTCTTCGGCGGCGTCGGCCTGGCGGGGCAGCGATGCTGTCATGCGGTGTCCCGGGTGGTGCGGGGCGGTGCGGTGGTCATGCGGTGTCCTGGGCGGTGCGGGGCGGTGCGGCGGTCACGCCGGGTCCTGGGCGCGGCGGGCCGCCTCCGTGAACCGTTCGAAGCGCTCGTAGCGCTCCACGCGGCGGCGCTTGGCGCGCCGGAAGCGGCGGGCGACCAGGCGGGCCAGGTCGGCGGCTCCCACCATGCCGGCCTCGGGGCCCAGCTGGGCGCGGACGATCCGGGCCTCGGGGCGGTAGCCGCGGCCGGTGAGCTGGCGCTTGAAGGCGTCCCGCGCGGGCGCGATCAACAGGTCGTCGGCGGCCGAGACGCCGCCGCCGATGACGAAGCAGGACGGGTCGAGGGCGGCGGCCAGGTTGGCGATGCCGACGCCGAGCCACTGGCCGATGTCCTGGAGCAGCTCGATGCACATGGCGTCGCCCTCGCGGGCCAGCTCGGTGATCATCGGGCCGGTGATGTCGCCGATGTTGCCCTTGACGTGCTCGATGATCCCGTAGGCCACCGGGGAGTCGGCGGCGGCCAGCTCCCGGGCCTCGCGGACCAGCGCGTTGCCCGAGCTGTACTGCTCCCAGCAGCCGCGGTTGCCGCACGGGCAGCGGTGGCCGCCGGGCACGACCTGCATATGGCCGAACTCGCCGGCGACGCCGTACTTGCCGCGCTTGACCTGGCCGTCCTCCAGGATGGCGCCGCCGATGCCGGTGCCGAGGGTGATCATGACGAGGTGGTCCTCGCCGCGGCCCGCGCCGAAGCGCCACTCCGCCCAGGCGGCGGTGTTGGCGTCGTTGTCGACCAGCACGGGAACCGCCAGCCGGCTGGAGAGGCGGTCCCTGAGGGGCTCGTTGCGCCAGGACAGGTGGGGTGCGAACAGGACGCGGTTGCGGTCCGCGTCGACCCAGCCCGCCGCGCCGACGCCGACCGCGTGCACGTCGTGGCGGTCGGAGAGGTCCAGGACCAGCTCGACGATGGTGTCCTCGACGACCTTCGGGCTCTTGGACTTGTCGGGGGTCTCGGTGCGGACCTTCTCCAGGATGTTGCCGTCGGCGTCGACGACGCCCGCCATCACTTTGGTGCCGCCGATGTCGATGCCCACCGTGGGCACCCGGGGCGCCGTCAGGTGCGAGCGGCGCTCCCGTGTGCCGACCGTGCGCAGCGCCGGGGCGCGGCGGGAGCCGATGGGGGCGGTGAAGTTGCCGTAGGTGCTCATCGTCGCCGATTCTGCCTCACCCTCGTGCCGGGTGCCGAGCCGGGCGGCGGCGGGGCGGGCGCGTCGTCGGCCGTTCCCGGGTGCGTCGTGGCTGGTCGAGGCCCACGCGGCGGCGCGACAAATCGACATGGCCGCGCGCCCTGTCCCGGGCGGCCGTGACGGAGGCCGCACGCCGCACGGCCGTCGGCCGCTTTGTGCGTGCATATCGACCGTCCGATCGCATTGTCCGGACAATACGACCAATGCTCCTCAGGGGCGCACGAGCAGCTGGAACTCGAAGGAGTAGCGGGTCGGCCGGTAGATGTGGTCGCCGAACTCCACCGCGCGGCCGGTGTCGTCGAAGGTCGTGCGCTGCATGGTCAGCAGCGGGGCGCCCTCGTCCTCGGCGAGCCGCTCGGCCTCGGCGGCGGTGGCGGCCCGCGCGCCGATCGACTGCCGGGCGCTGTGCAGGGTGATCCCGGCGGCCCGCATCAGCCGGTACAGGCCGGTGGCCTGGAGCTGCTCGGTGTCCAGACCGAGCAGGCCGGAGGGGATGTGGTTGCACAGGTAGGCCATCGGCTCGCCGTGCGCCAGCCGCAGCCGCTCCACCCGGTGGACGTCGCTGCCCTCGGCCACCGCGAGCGCGGCCGCGACCTCGGCGGACGCCGGGACCATGGTGTTGACCAGGACCGTGGTGGCGGGACGCTGCCCGGCCGCCTCCAGGTCGTCGTAGAGGCTGCTGAGCTCCAGCGGGCGCTTGACCTGGCTGTGCACGACCTGCGTGCCGACGCCCCGCCGGCGCACCAGGAGGCCCTTGTCGACGAGGGACTGGATGGCCTGGCGGACGGTCGGCCGGGACAGCCCGAGCCGTGCGGCCAGCTCGATCTCGTTGCCGAGCAGGCTGCCGGGGGTGAGCGAGCCGTGCTCGATGGCGGCCTCCAGCTGCTGGGCCAGCTGGAAGTACAACGGCACCGGAGAGTTTCGGTCCACACGTAGTTCGAGCTGCACAGTCGGGTCCACTCCTGGTTTCGGCACGGGCCGAGCGTAGCTCCGTGGCCGGTTGACGGGAAGTTCTGTGGTTCGGTTGTCCGGACATACGCATTGACAGGGCGCTGCCTGCGAGGTCACTTTGATTCCATGCGCATCGGGGTCATCGGGACGGGCCGCATAGGCACCATTCATGCGAACACACTCAGCCGTCACCGCGAGGTCGGATCCCTGATCCTGACGGACGCGGACCATGCGCGGGCCCAGGAGCTCGCGTACCGGCTGGGCGAGACGGCCGCCCCAGGGGTGGACGAGATCTTCCGCTGGGGCGTGGACGCCGTGGTGATCACGACGGCCACCTCGGCCCACGCCGAGCTGATCGGCCGGGCGGCGCGCTCCGGGCTGCCGGTCTTCTGCGAGAAGCCGATCGCCCTGGATCTGGCGGGGACCTTACAGGCGATCGCCGAGGTGGAGACCGCCGGAACGATCCTTCAGATGGGCTTCCAGCGGCGCTTCGACGCGGGATACGCGGGGGCCCGGGAGGCGGTCCGGTCGGGGCGGCTCGGACGACTGCACACGGTGCGGGCGCTGACCTCCGACGAGTCACCGCCACCGGCCTCGTGGCTGCCGCTCTCCGGCGGGATCTACCGGGACGCTCTCATCCACGACTTCGACTGTCTGCGCTGGGTGACCGGGCGCGAGGTGGCGGACGTGTACGCCACCGGCTCCGCCGCCGGACCGGCGATGTTCCGCGAGGCGGGCGATGTGGACACGGCCGCCGCCGTCCTCACCCTCGACGACGGCACCCTCGCCACGGCGACGGCGACCCGGCTGAACGGCGCGGGCTACGACGTCCGCATGGAGCTGGCCGGGGAGCTCGACCAGATCGTCGTCGGCCTGGACGACCGCACGCCGATCGCGTCCACCGAACCGACCGGGCCGCCCGCCGCGGACAAGCCGTGGACCGGGTTCCTGGAACGCTTCGAGCCCTCCTACCAGGCGGAGCTGAACGCCTTCGTGGACGTCGTGCGCGGTCTGCGGGCCAACCCCTGCGACGGCCGCGAGGCCCTCCAGGCGCTGCGGATCGCGGAGGCCTGCGAGGTCTCCCGACGGGAGCGCAGAGCGGTGTGGCTCGCCGAGATCCCGGAGACTTCCCAGCCGGGCTGAGCCCGGGCGCACCGGCGGTTCAGGCCCGGGGGTCACTGCTCGGCGTCCAGCGGAGCGGCAGGCTGCGCACGCCGCGTATCAGCATGCCGGGGATCCATGCGCCGGGCGGTCCGTCCAGCGCCAGGGACGGGGCGCGCTCGACGAGGGACCGGATCGCCGTGCGGGCCTCCAGGCGGGCCAGCGGGGCCCCCAGGCAGTAGTGGACGCCATGGCCGAAGGCGAGGTGGCCGCGGCTGTCGCGGCGGATGTCGAAGCCGTCGGGAGCCGCGAAGCGCTCCGCGTCCCGGCCGGCGGCGCTCAGCCCGATCATCACCGCCTCGCCCGGCGCGACGGGCACCCCGGCGATCTCCAGCGGCTCGGCGGCGAACCGGTAGGTGGCGTTCTCCACCGGCCCCTCGTAGCGCAGGGTCTCCTCGACCGCGCCGTCCAGCAGGGTCATGTCGGCGCGCAGGGCGGCGAGTTGGTCCGGGTGGGTGAGCAGGGCGTGCACCGCGTTGGTGATCAGGTTGACGGTCGTCTCGTGGCCGGCGACGAGGAGGAGGAACGCCATGCCGCGCAGTTCGCCGGGCGAGAGCCGGTCGCCGTCCTGCGCGGTGGTGCGGATCAAGTCGCTCAGCAGGTCGTCGCTCGGTCCTGCGCACCGCTTGTCCTCGATCAGCTCGGTCAGGTATGCGCCGAGCCGCACGAACGCGTCGTGCTCGGCCTCCATGCTGGTGGGCGCGACGGCCTCGCCGGACAGCTTGCGGAACTCGGTGCGGTCCAGCTCGGGAACGCCGAGGAGCTCGCAGATGACGGTGAGGGGCAGCGGGTAGGCGAGGGACTCGACGAGGTCGGCGCGGCCGTGCGGAAGCATCGCGTCGAGCAGGTCGTCGGTGATCTCCTGGATCCGCGGCCGCAGTTCCTCCACGCGGCGCATGGTGAAGGCGCGGGAGACCAGCGCGCGCAGGCGCGTGTGCTGCGGCGGGTCGCTGATCAGCAGGTGGCTGCCGATCAGCCGTTCGTCGAGGAACGTGCGGCTCGTCCGCGAGGCGTCCTTGGCCAGCCGGGGGTCGGCGAGCGCCGCGCGGGCCTCCGCGTGGCCCACGACGAGCCAGGTCACGTGGTCCTCCTCGGGCAGCCGCACCCGGTGCACCGGGCCGCGCTCGCGCAGTCGCGCGTAGACCGGGTGCGGGTTCCTGCGGAAGTCGTCGCCGAACTCCCCCAGGTCCACCGTCTCCACCATGCCGCTCCCCCTGACGTCGTCAACCCGGGCCTGCCACCCGGGCCTGCCACCCCCACAACGCACGGGACGTCCGCCTAGTGCCCGCCCTGCTCTCCTCCCTCCAGGAGGCCCGCGTCGTAGGCCAGGAGGGCGATCTGGACGCGGTTGTTCAGGTCGAGCTTGGCCAGGACCCGGGAGACATGGGCCTTCACGGTGGCGACGCTCATGAACAGCTCGGCGGCGATGTCCGCGTTGGACAGTCCCCGGCCGACCGCGACGGCCACCTCGCGTTCGCGCGCGCCGAGCTCCGCGAGCCGCACGCGCGCGTGGGCGCGGCGGGTGTCGGCGGCCGTGCCGGCCGCGTGGTCCATCAACTGCCGGGTGACCGCGGGCGACAGGACGGGGTCGCCGGCCGCCACCCGGCGCACGGCGTCGAGGATCTCGGCCGGCGGGGTGTCCTTGAGGACGAACCCGGCGGCGCCCGCGCGCAGCGCCCGCAGCACCTGTTCGTCGGCGTGGAAGGTGGTGAGCACCACGACCTGCGGGGCGTCCTCGCGCTCGCGCAGCCGCCGGGTGGCGGTGAGCCCGTCCACCGACGGCATCCGGATGTCCATCAGGACGACATCGGGGCGGGTGCGCTCCACGAGCCCCTCCACCTCGTCGCCGTCGGCGGCCTCACCGACGATCTCGATGTCGTCGGCGCCGCCCATCATGAACGTCAGACCGGCCCGCACCAGGGGATCGTCGTCGACGAGGAGGAGTCTGATCGCAGTCATGGGTCTTACGTAATCACGGTTGCGGCAGGCGAGTTGTGCGGATGCGGGCGGCGCGGACGCCTCGGGTCGCCGGGCCGCCGGCCGGAGGGACGGGCTCCGCTCACGGCCAGGGCAGCCAGGCCCGCACCTCGAACCCGCCGTCCTCGCACGCCCCGTGCGTGAGGCGTCCCCCGGCGAGCGTCGCCCGTTCGGTCAGGCCGATGAGGCCCTGGCCGGAGCCGGGGACGGCCGGGACGTCGCCCTCGGGGGCCGGGTTGCGCACGCCCACGGCGAGACCCGCGCCCCGCCCGCCGGACACGGTGACCGCGGCCTCCGCGCCCGGGGCGTGCTTGCGGGCGTTGGTGAGGCACTCCTGGACGATGCGGAAGGCGGTGCGGCCGACCGAGGCGGGGACGGCGTCGGCGTCCGTGACGCGCTGGTCGAGGGTCACCTTCATGCCGGCCTCCCGGGACTCGGCGACGAGCGTGTCCAGGGCGGCCAGCGTCGGCTGCGGGCGGCCGGCGTCGTCGGGTTCGCCGGCCCGCAGGACTCCGATGATCTCCCGCAGGTCCTGGAGGGCCTCGTGGGCGCTCTCCCGGATGACCCCGGCCGCCCGCGCGACCTCCTCGCGGGGCGCGTCGGGACGGAACTCCAGGGCGCCCGCGTGCACGCTGAGCAGGGTGAGCCGGTGGGCGAGCACATCGTGCATCTCACGGGCGATGGACTCACGGGCCAGCCGCTGCGCCTGCTCGGCGCGCAGCCGGGCCTCCGTCTCGGCGCGCCGGGCGCGGTCGCGCAGGCTCAGCATCAGCTGCCGCTTGGAGCGCACGAACATGCCCCAGCCGATGGCCGTGACGATGAACAGCACGCTCCACGCCAGCGACGGCCCGTACGCAAGGGTGGGGTCCGGGCGGACCCAGGCCAGCAGCGGGAGCAGGGCGAGCTGGGCGCCGCCGACCCAGGCCACGTAGCGCAGCGGCCGGTGCACGGCGAGGGTGAACAGGGCGACCGTGCAGGCGCCGGCCGAGGTCGTCGACAGGAAGCCGAGCGGGACGAGGGCGACCGCCAGGGCGAGGGGCCACCGGCGGCGCAGCCAGACCGCCGCGCAGGCGAGGACGCCCAGGAGCTGGTCGGTCACCGGCGAAGGCGGACGGGAGGTCCGCGTCGCCGGGGAGCGCGTCGGCGACCGCCAGGCCGACGCCGACGGCGACGAGGAAACAGCAGAAGTCGACGACCCAGTCGCGGGCGGTGCGCCGCTGCGGCCGGCCGGGGCGCTCGGGGTCCGGGGCGAGCTCCGCGACCACGGCGGACGGCAGCAGCCATCGGTGTCCGGTGATCGCGACGGCCGTCGGCGCCGTGTCGTCGTCTGCCCTCATGGTCGACAAATCTACGCAGTGCGCACCCGCGGCACCTCTTCCTGGCCCGGATGCCTACCGAAGGGAGACGGCCGTCGACCGAAGTCGCGGCGCCCGCTCCTTTCGGCGCGGCCGGGCGGGCGGGAGAGGACCTTGCGTCGGAGATGTCTCGCCCCGCGGCCGATGGCGCGAGGGGGGTCCGCGGGGCGAGGGTCTCGGACATGAAGGAACTGCTGGGAGTACTCGGATTTCTCGCCCTGGTGCAGGGCGTCCTGGGCCTGCTGCACGAGTTCACCGACTGGCACGCGGGTCTCGTGCAGCGGCTCGGCTTCCTCGACGGCTACGAGGTGTACGCGAGCGCCGCGCTCATCGCGGCGGCGTTCGCCCTGTTCGCCGCCGCGGAGAGCCGGAGGTCCGGCTGAGTGGGGTGAGCCGGACCTCCGGCGCCGTCGCGCCGTTCCTGGACGTTCGACCGTCGATCGCGATCCGGCTCAGCAGCCGTAGTTGATCAGGTTGAACGTGACGTAGTGGTCCGCCGTGTAGTAGTCCTCGTCGGTCTTCTTCCCGGTCACGATGCGGCGCGCTCCGCGCGTCGACGACCCGGGGGTCTTCACCGTGTACTCGTGGTAATCCGACCGCACCCCTCTGACCTGGGCTCATGGAGGTCGAAACGGCTGTGACCTGCTAGGACGGGTTGCAGAGGCGATCGGAGGCAGTCAGAGGAAAACGCTCCGATTCGACCCCGGTTCGACCCGGTCCGCTCAGAGGCAGTCAGAGGCGATCCCTCTACAACTCGCCTCTGAGGAACCTGAGTTGACGGGCGTTGATCAGGAGCGGCGATCTCGCTGCTTCGCCGATCCCGCCCTGGTCGAGTTGCGATGGGGACGCCTGCCTCCGGAGCGGGGCCAGGCATACGAATGCCTCCAGGATGGCCGTCCTGGAGGCTTCGCTGGCACCGTTCGGAGGTCGGTTCCGGGTACCACCCGTGGTTTTAGCGGGCCTGGGTGGCGCCCTTGTCCTTGCGAGACGACCTCACCGTGCCATACCACCGTCATCAGGCAGAACCACAGAGTCAGACCCCTCACCCGTTCGGCCGACTCGGCCTTCACCACCTTCGTCCGGCTGCCGCCGAGCTCGTCCTGCTCGGAGATCTCACCGGCCGGTACGCGACGGGCAGCTACAGCAGGCTCGGCTCCGACGGCCGCACCGTGGTCGTCCGCCAGGACCGCGAGGGCGCAGCCGGCCACGGGCACCGCGTCACAGCGGCGATCGCCTGCCATGTCGCACGGGCCGGCGGCACCGTCGAGGAGCTGACCCGGCTCCTGCTGCACCCCGACCACGAGGGCGGCCGACACGCCCGGCACATCGCGCTGCGCTCGGGGCAGGCACGTGCCCTGGACTACATCCGCCGGGTGTGGGCCAGCGCCTCGGCTGTGGTCGCCGGAACGCGAGTGCTGGAGTCGCGTCACCACGTCTACGAGGTCCTGGCCGCGCTGCGGGACCGCATCGAGACCACGCCCTGGCGCGGCGAGCGGGGACGGACCGCGCTGCGGGTGCTGCGGGCGCATCTGAACTTCGCCGAGAGCGCCGGCGGCCCGCTGCACCACGCGAGCGAGCGGCAGACCGCGGAGGAGGCAGGGATCTCGCGAACGACGCTGCGTGCGGTCTACGAGACGGTCCTCAAGCCTGGGGGCTGGCTGCGTCGCCTGCGGGTCGGCCACGGCCGGGAAGGCTCCACCTGGTACCTCGACCACGGCACCACTCCTCGTCGTCATGCCCATACGTCGCTGTCTCGTTTCCGGACCACTCAGTACCCCCCCGACCTGGCACTTGAGGAGTGGACCACCCCTGAGACGGCCATGACGGCCGACATCGACTCCACCGTCATCGCCCGCCTCATGGGCCACGACGCCTTCGCCCACCGCGGCCTCGGAAGCTCAGCCCTCATGATCATCAGCGCGCTGCACGTCCGGCCCGCTCAGACCGTCAGCGACCTTGTCGGTACGGCCTCCGTGTCCCGCGCCACTGCCTACCGGACCCTGCGCCGTCTGGCCGACCACGGACTCGTCCGGCACGACGGCGAGACCTGGACCCTCGCTCCCCGCGCCGTGGAGGGGGTCGGTCAAGGCCTTCTGGACGCCGCCGTGGAACCGGGGGCACGCCCGGCACAAGTCTGGAACGACATCGCCCAGCTCTGCGCCACGGCGGGCATCGCGGCCCGGCGCAAGACCCTGCACACGGTCGAGCGGGCTGCATACGAGGAGGCGCTGGACCGACGCGCGGAACACCGCAGCAAGGCCACGGTGATCGTCCGCGACGGGTGCCAGGTCCTGGTCCCGGCACCCCGGCCCGACGAGATCCCGTCCACGTGCAAGGCCCCGGGCGGGAGCGTCCTCGACCCGGTCACCGGCCGGCCTGCCGCCGACTGGCGGATCGCCACCGACGGCCGACTGATCCTCATCACCCCTGCCGACCAGCGCAGTTACGACGAGCTGGCCGCCGCCCATGCCGAAGCCCTCAGCGAATGGAACTCCGCCGCGTGAACCCACAACCTCCACCCGCCGATGCCGACAGCTCATCGACCACCCCTCAAGGCCTGCGTGAGCAGTACGAGTCCGGTGCCACGGTCGCCGAACTCGTCGCCGCGAGCAGGCTGTCGTACGGCACGGTCCTCAACCGCTTGCGCGAGGCCGACACCGTGATGCGCACCTCGTGGCAGACCCGCAGGCTGCGCGACGGGCCAGCCCGCCGCAACCTCGCGGCCCGTCTGCGCCGCCTCTACGAGCAGCAAGGCGCCACGCTCACGGAGCTGGCCAAGGCGGGGTCCGTGACGCGCTATACCGCCCGGCGGCTGCTGATCGAGGCCGGGGGCACGCCCCGCACCACCCAGCAGACCCACCGCATCCGCTCCGCAGTCAATACCGCACGGCGAAAGAGGCTCGTGGCGTCCCTGCGGGCACGGTACGAGGCCGGCGCCACCGTGCCGGAACTGGCCGAAGAGTGCAGCTACTCCGTCGCCACCGTCTATCGGCTCCTGCACCAAGCCGACACCCCGATGCGGCCCCAGCACAACCACGGCGCCGCCCGCACCCCGATGAAGCGGTCATGAGCACGCTCGCACGTGTCGCCGGCAGAGCGCGGCACATCAAGAGGCCGACAGTGAGCCATCCCGATTCCAGCGCTGCAGCACGGGCCCCTCCGTCACCGGCAGGCAGTCACACCCGAACGCCGACCCTCTCACCGGCGCGCGCAAGCCAACACACCTTCCCCGATTCAGGAGATCAAGCACACGTGAGTGAGAACACCCGTACCAAGACCCTGGCCGCGGCCACAGCGAACGCCTGGGACGCCTTCGTCATCGTCGTCGGCATGCTCAAGGGCGGCACCGGCAAGACCACCTCCGCCTGGTTCATCGCGCTCTACTACGCGGTCGTCCTCAACCTGCCGACACTGCTGCTGGACGCCGACGCGACCAGCCAGTCCGCCTACGACTGGTTCAAGGTCGCGGCGGCCGAGGGCTTCGAATTGCCGACGAACCTGGTCGTCGAGAGGTACCCGTTCGACGACATCGCCGAGTACATCCGCGCCAAGCGTGCCGAGTTCGGCGCGATCGTGGTCGACGCCGGCGGCGGCAGCGCCCGCATCTTCCACGAAGCCGTCACCGAGGCCAACCTGCTGCTCGTGCCGGTCGCCCCCACCAAGATCGAACGCCGCAAGCTCGTCGCCACCTTCGACGAGGCCGAACGCGCCGCCGCCCGCAACGAGCACGGCGTCACCGCCCACGTCGTCATGGTCAAGGCCGACGACCGCACCAGCCTGCCCAGCCGGGCGAAGGAGCAGCTGCTGGAGCCCGCCGAAGGCGAGGGCATCGGCCCGGACCGCGACGAACCGTTCCCGCTCGCCGAGACCACCATCCACTCCTGGGTCCACTACATGGAGGCCTTCGGCGAGATCCCCACCGAACTGAGCGAGTACGCCCACCTGATGAAGGAGCTGACCCAGGCATGAGCGAGAAGAACGAGAGGCCGAAGCCTCCGGCCCGCCGCACGGGCGGGCGCACCCTGGGCGGGGCCAAGAAGACGACCCCGCCGCCCCCTCCCCCGGCCGCCGAGCTCACGCCTGAGCAGTTCGCCGCCGAACAGGCCACCGACCAAGGTGAAGGGCGTCCCGCTTCCGATGAGTCCGCGGCTCAGCACCCTTCTACGGCTCCCGGGGAGACTACGGCGCAGGGCGACCCGACCAGGACGGTCCGCGAGGCACCACAGTCCCAGGCCCCTCCGACCGCTGGCGTCGCATCGAGCGGCCCCGTCCAGGCCCGGGCCGTAGTCGATGCCGCGGTGCAGCCGGGTCCTTCTGGGCATTCGACGCAGGGGCCGGAGCAGTTCGTGGACCGCGCTGCCGAACCCGCGGCATCCACGGTTCAGGCCAGGCAGCTCGTCGAGCAGGTTCCGCAGGCCGGTCTGCCCCAGGCCGCCCCCACGACCGCTGGGGTGTCCCCGACCGCCGAGGTTGCCGTCCGGCCAGCCGTTGCTCCGGTCCCGGGCGGTACGGCCTTCCCAGTGAGGACCGATACTCCGGAATCTCACCAGGAGCAGCACACGCGCCGGGAGGAGACACCCAGCGAGGGAACCCCGTGGGCTCAAGGGCCCGGCCGCCCCAAGGACATTCCTGAGACCGCCGTCGTTCTCAACCAGCGCATCATCGCGCGCGAGAGCCTCGACTCGTCGGTCCCCACCGCGCTGAAGCTGAAGAGGCGGATCAAACGCTTCGCGCTGGACAACGAACTCGACCACCTGCCCATCGGCGACATCGTCTCGGTCGCGCTGGACGAGTGGCTCACCGTACGGGGATTCTGACGAAACACCGGACGCAGGGGTGGGGGGGGGGGGGGGCGGGGGGGGGGGGGCCCCCCCCCCCCGCCCGCCGCGCCCCCCCCCAAAAAAGGGGCGAGAGAACACCACAACGGGCGCCACCCGATAAAACAATAGGGCAGAATCGAGAAACCGCC
>NZ_JBSFEV010000042.1:40411-82923 GCF_053594615.1 Streptomyces sp. NPDC001858 | reverse complement strand
CGTGTCGTCCGGCGCCACGAAGAACTTCACGATGATGCTCACCTGGGCATCATGCCCGACTATCCAGAGCCATGATCGGCCGGACAAGTCCTAGCGGGGACGATGGTGTGGGCGGGCTTGCGGCGGCGGTGAGCCATGGTGGGTTTCCCCCTGGGTGGCGATGCGGATGGTGGTGCGCCGGGCCCGGCGTGGGTTCCAGATTGGGCTGGTGAGGGTGATCTGGTCCCAAGTGCGGGGTGCGTGAGGTGGGTTGGGTACTAATCTGCTGGTCCGCGCTGGTGCGGCGCGGTCGCCTGATGCACCCGTTTCAGGCGGCCGCCAGCCTTGAGGTGGCGCGGCACAGGGCCGGCATCAGGGGGGACCAGGGCTGTGGGAGTTCACCGCGAGACGCTCTACCGCAGGCTGCGCACCCTGCGCACGGACGCGGAGACCGCGTACAGGGAGCGGCACGGGGTCGGTGGCTTTCAGGCGCCGCTGGAGCGGGCGGTGCGCAGGACCGGGCTGCCGGGCACAGCCTTGTTCGAGGGGAAGGTTGCCAGCCGGTGGGCACCGCAGCGCCTGGAAAGGTTCAGTACTCCTCGGTCGGACAGTGTCGAGCAGGTCCTGGCTGTCATCGCGGTCTGGGAGTCGTGGACCAGCATCCGAACGCTCGGGACGGATGGCCGGATCCGGCAGGCATGGCTTGCTTCGGAGGCGTGCAAGGACTGGCGGCGACTCCTTGAAGCGGCCCAGCGGGAGATCGCCGATGCACGGCGGCGCGCGCAAGCGTCCTCCGGCAAGGAGGCGGAGGTGGATGCCGCTGTCGCCCGCTACTTCGAGCGGTTGGTGCAGACGTGCGGGCGGTTGAACCTCGACGTCCTCGGCCCGGGTGAGCGGGCGGGTGAGCAGCCCGCGATCCGGTTGCGGCAGGTGTTCGAGGTGCCGCTGATCTCGTGGGATCCGCCCAAACCGGAGCTGCCGGCCCCGTTGTGGCAGGAACTTGTGGAGCGTGGGGAGGTGTCGGCCGAGGATTTGCCGCCAGGCTTGCACACGGAGCAGGTCGCAGCGTGGCGCACGTCCCGTGTGGAGCGGCCGCCGGTGCCGGTGGTGGAGGCGGTGGCCTCATCGCAGGGTCGGCGGCTGGTGCTGCTGGGGGATCCCGGGGCAGGCAAGTCGACGCTCTCGCGCTATCTGGCGCTGGCGCTCGCCGGCGGCCTGGAGGAGGTGCCGGCCGAGCTGAAGGACTTGGTGGAGGCGGGCACGGTGCCCGTGGTCGTGGAGCTGCGGCATCTCGCCGACGGCGAGCGGTGGCGAGGCCGGACGGTGGAGGACTTCTGGGGGGAGTTCGACGCCACCGAACGGATGGGGCTGCCGCGGGACGCCTTCGAGTGCCTGCTGGAGCGCGCCCCTCGGCCGGTGCTGGTGGTGTTCGACGGCTTGGACGAGATTTTCGACCCCGCCCGGCGTGCCGAGGTCGCCCGGCAGGTGGCTGCGTTCGCCGAGGTCCACGAGCACGTGCGGGTGATCCTCACCTCGCGTGTCGTCGGATTCGCCCCGGGGGTGTTCGCGGCCGCAGACTTCAGCCAAGCCAAGCTGGAGGATCTGCCGAGGCGGCAGATCGAGTCGTTCATCCGGCGCTGGTACACCGCCGCGCACCCTGCAGACCCGGGCGAGGCCGCTCGCCTGAGTGAACGTCTCATCAGCGCCGTGTGGGGATTCGCGTCGGTGGCTGAACTCGCCGGCAACCCGCTGCTGCTGACCATCCTGGCCTCCATCGGCCTGGGAGCCACCATCCCCCGCGATCGCCGCGAGGTCTACCGCCATGCCGTCGATGTACTGACCGGTCGCTGGGACCGTGATGCCAAGCACCTCTCTCTCCCCCGCCAGGCCCACCCCGATGTCGCCGCTGCTATCGACGAACTCGACAGCGGCCTGCTCCAGGAGCTCCTCGAACGCCTGGCCCGCCACCTTCAGGCAAGCGCCGGCAGCGCCGAAGGCAGCACGCTCATCGCCCGCACCGACCTCACCACGATGATCGCCGAGTACGTCATCGACATGAACTACCCACCGCATGTCGGACGCATCGTCGCCCATGCCATGGTCGAGCGGCTGCACCACCGCGCGTTCCTGCTGCACCCCTACGGCGCCGGCATGTACGGCTTCGTCCACCGCACCTTCCTCGAGTATCTCGCCGCCCGCGACCTCAGCCAGCGCTACAGCAGCCGCGAATGGACCCCCGAGCAGCTCATCGACATGCTCGCCGAACGCGCCCTGAGCCCCGTCTGGCACGAGGTGATCCTGCTGTTCATGGGCCAGATCAGCCGTCAGGCAGAAGCCGAACATGCCACCTTCATCGCACGGCTGCTCCGCATGCACCGCCGCCGCAATACCACTGTCTACAGTCGAGCAGGCGGCGACTCAGAATTTATGGAATTCGCCATCCGTGTGCTCGCAGAAGCCCATCGCATCCCCCGAGCGCCCTCTGAGCCCGGCGACCATCCTGAACGCTCGCTCGCCATCCAGAGCGACGCTGTCATCGACACGCTCACCGCCCATCTTTCGAACCATTCCTGGGCAGTGCTGGACGGCGCTGTGCCCGCGTTGATGTCTTTTCCTTGGTCGTGGTCCGGCCGCGAACGATACCAACGCTGGCACCGTACGGAGATCCCTTCCGATACAGGACGCACAAAGGATGTCGTCGCAGCCTCGCTGTGCCGCACACCCCAGGAAGCCAGCCACCTCGCTCGAATTCCCTGGGGAGGCAGAACGCCAACTGCCGCGGTGCGCGTGCTGGGGGAGCGCTGGCCCGACCGCGAAGACGCCTACGCCGCCGTCCTCGAGACCGCTCGCGATCCCAATGCCAGCACATCCGCCCGCGATGTTGCCGTGGAGGTGCTGGGGGAGCGGTGGCCCGACCGCGAGACCACCTACACGACCATCCTCGACGCAGCCCGCAACGTCCACTCCGTCTCCCGAGACGTCGCGGTGCGTGTGCTGGCGGAGCGGTGGCCTGAGCGAGAAGAGGCCTACACCGCCGTCCTCGACACCGCGCGCGACCCGGACGCCGGCGGCTTCGCCCGCTCTGCCGCTCTGCGCGTGCTGGGGAAGCGGTGGCCCGACCGTGAAGATGTCTACACCGCCGTCCTCGACAGCATCCGAGACCCCAATGCCAGCACGAACGCCCGCGATGTCGCCGTCCATGTGTTGGGGAAGCGGTGGCCCGACCGCGAAGACGCCTACACCACCATTCTCGACACCGCCCGCAACATCGACTCGGTCTCCTGCCACGTCGCCATGAGAGTGCTGGGGGAGCAGTGGCCCGACCGCGAAGACGCCTACGCCGCCGTCCTCGACACCGCCCGCAATACCCACTCCAGTTCTCGCGATGTTGCCCTGCAGGTGCTGGGGGAGCGATGGCCTGAGCGGGAAGAGGCCTACGCCGCTGTCCTCGACACCGCGCGCGACTCCGACGCCGGCGACTTCGCCCGCTCTGCCGCCCTGCAGGTGCTGGGCGAGCGGTGGCCCGACCGGGAAGACGCTTACGCCGCTGTCCTTGACACCGCGCGCGACCCGGACGCCAGCACGAACGCCCGTTCCATGGTCGTACAGGTGCTGGGGGAGCGGTGGCCTGAGCGGGAAGAGGCCTACACCGCCGTCCTCGACACCGCGCGCGACCCGGACGCCAGCACGAACGCTCGCTCCGTGGTCGTACAGGTGCTGGGGGAGCGATGGCCCGACCGCGAAGCGACCTACATCGCCGTCCTTGACACTGCCCGCGACCCCAATGCCGGCGACTTCGCCCGTTCTGCTGCCGTGCGTGTGCTGGGGGAGCGATGGCCCGACCGCGAAGCCACCTACACCACCATCCTCGGCATCCAGTCCACTTGCCGTGATGTCGCAGTGCAGGTGCTGGGGGAGTGGTGGCCCGAGCGGGAAGACGCTTACGCCGCTGTCCTTGACACCGCGCGCGATCCCAACGCCGGCACGAACGCCCGCTCTGCTGCTGTGCGCGTGCTGGGGGAGCGGTGGCCCGACCGCGAAGACGCCTACGGCATCATCCTCGAGACCGCCCGCGACCCCAACGCCAGCACGAACGCCCGCTATGCAGCCTTTCGAGTCCTGGCACAGCGGTGGCCGGAGCGCAGAGACGCATGGAACTGCGCAGCGAGAGGCGTAAAGGAAAGCTCCAGCGAAATGCGTGGCACCTGGGTGAAGCTTCTGGTTTTGGTGTGGCCAGAGCTTCAGAAAACAGAGGATCTCCTGCGCCAAATGATCGAAGAATATCCGAATGACATACTCGCAACTTGTGCGCTTTCTTATGTAGTTGCAACTAAGGGGGTTGCAGAAATCTAGTCGCCTGCGAACAGTGCGAGCTTTCCGGTCCAGACCACGATTTCCCGGCCGTCGCCCGCCGGTCGCATCCTGCGGGCACGGAATCTCGACAGCCGTCCGCCCGTGCTGTGGCGGTGAGGTGATCCTGTCCGAGGCGAAACTCGCCCCCGAGGTCGGTTCGCCGAGCACGACCAGGTGTGGGTGACTGCGGCGTCCGCGCTCGACGTCGACCACCTCGTATCTGCAACTGCGATGTCCTGAAGAGGTTTTTGGGCGGCTCACGGTGTCCGCGGCATGCCGCTGACGGTTGTGGACGGGGTGGATGGCGCGGCCTTCTGGCCCACGCCGTGAGCTCCGCGATAGGGTGCCGATCTTGCTGAAATTCGCTACCTCTGGAAATGAAGTACAGGATGCACATCCTGGACAATCCCTCCGAGCTGTCGGAGCGTGCTCAGGATCTCCTCCGTCGTACAGGTCGACGAGAGAATCCGGTCAGGTTCGAAGTCCCGATAGAGATGTGGCGGGTGCACGATCGCGCGGGCCACCTCGTCCCGGCGCCCATGAACCTCATCATCCGATGCGAGGGCTTCGAGCACAGGTTCGGTGGCCTGCGCTACAAGGTGCGGAGCAGCTGGACCTTGGACGGAGAGCGATACGAGACGGCCTACAGCTGGGAATACGAGCATTTCGGCACGAGAACACGGGCCTGGCAGGATCCCGCGCGAGGCGGCTGGTATTTCGAGTGGCGCGGAGAGCGCGTGTCGAAGCCATGCCGGGACCTGATCCATACAGATGGCAGTGTCGGCACCGACGTAAACGGCAGCAGTCCCTACCTCCCCGTCGCCCCCTCGATCACCCACCTGATCGAGTCCCATGCCCTGACCGATGCCGTCTCCGTTTGGCGGCCCTGGCCTGCCGGCGGTTCTGCCGCCGCCTCGGCTGCCGAGACTCTCGACGGACTCGTCCAAGTAACAGAAGCCTCGTGGGAAAGCTCGCGATGGCGACTGTCTGAGTCAGTCGCAGTCTTCGACAACGAAAGCTGGGACCGCGAGAACCCGAGTCGTCGTGTGCGCATTTGGTCGCGGGACGAGGTCGGCCACCGTCAGGTCCAGGAGGCCTTCGAGAGCGGCCGGTGAGCGAGATCTCGGCATTTCGGGTTGCGGATGCCCAACGGCTGAGCCGTTCTCGTATCGGGCCAGGGGTCTGCGCAGAAGGAGGTTCTCGCCGTCGGCAATCTCCAGGTCCTTCCGGCTCTTGTCCTGGGCGAGGCGTGCGACCAGTGCCCGCACCGCAGATGAGGTGGACGGGCGATGGCCGGCTCCGGGGCGGGCCGCCGGGGCCGCCACTGTTTGTCGTGGTGGCTGGCGTCGGTGACGAACTTGTCGCAGGTCAGGCAAGCGTTCCCCCTGGAACAGACCTGCTTCTGCGGGAGCATGCACCACCCGTTCGGCAGCACCCGGTCGGCTCGGCGGTGACCTTCCTGTAGCGCGGAAACTCGCGCTCCGCTGTGGCTGAGGGGGTCTTGGCAACGTGCATGGTCACGGCCGGTGTCAGGTGCCCGAGGCAGCGCATCACGACGTGGATCGGCACGCCTGCGTTGATCAGGTCGGTCGCGCGGCTGTGTCGGAAGGTGTGGGTTCTTGTGATCTAAGGCTGTCGGTGATGGCCAGTGTCCGGGGCAGGGGTCGACATCCGGGGTTGGCACCACGGCGCCATCCGCTTCGGCGCCGACTCGCGGACCCAGCCCCGGAGCCGGGGCCGCGGCGGGCACGTCCGGCCGGGGCGTGGCGGACATCAAGGCCGGCAGGTGGGAACGCCGGGTTGCAGGGATGGCTGGTGGCTCCCTGTCATTCCGGGCCCGCCCGGCGTGCGTACGTGACGGCGTCACTGGGCCTTCGGGGCCGGCTCCACGACGTGTATCGCCTCGAACTTCGGCAGGGCCTTGTCGGCGTATTTCTCGTCGGCATTGTGCGCCTTGAACGCCTTCCAGGCGAGTTGCTCATCATTGAGCGCCTTGTTGTTCTTGTTCCCGATGAGTGCCGTCACCCGGTCCTTGACGTCCGTCCGTCCGAGCGTCATGCCCTCGTCGTCTTCGGCGGACTGCTTCACCTTCGCCCCGATCTCCGGCAGCGACTTCTCGACCGCGTAACGCAGCCAGGCAGCCTGGTCCTCACCCCAGTGCGGCTTACCCCGCTTGGTGTCCATCACCTTCTTCTGCTCGGCGATGTAGCGTGCCGCCGACCGCTCACCGATGCCGATCCCCGCGCCTGCGCCGGCTTTGGCCAGCCGTTCCACGACCTGCCGGTCGCCGACCACGGCGGCGAGGCCCTGGCGTTCCTGGTCGGTGAGGTCCGCGACCGTGGCGGCAGGCGGGGGCTTTTTCTTCTTGTCCTTGGCCTTTTCCTTGCGCCATTCCGCCAGGGCCCGCTGGTTCGCGGGCGCCAGGGCCTTCTTGAGCTCCTTGGGAGTGGCCTGTGCCGCGAGGTCCTCCGCGCTCAGCTTGTTCAGCTCCGCGATCTGCTCCGGCCGCTCGGGAAGCCCGGTGATGACCTCGCTGCGCCAAGCGCCGAACTTCCGCATGCGTTCGAGGTCGGCGTCGTCAAGTCCGGTCTTCGAGAGGTTCGCCGAGACGACGCGGTCCGCCTTCGCCTGGTCGAGGGTGGTTCCTGGCGGAAGCGCCATGACGGCCTGCCAGACCGCCTTGACCGCTGCCGCGCACTTCTTGGCGGCAGCCAGTTCGTCCGGGGTGAGGCCGAACTGGCCGCGGAGTTCCTTGTGTCGCCCCAGCAGGTCCAGCGTCCAGACCAGCGTCGCCTGCACCCTGCTTTTGTAGCTGGCCCGGGTTCCCGAACTGGTGTCGTAGGACGACTCCGTGACGGGCTTATCCTCGCCGCCGACCTCCATCTCCACGATCACGCGCAGGATGTCCGCGATGAGCCGCTCGATCTGCTCGGGCGTGCGCTCCGTCTTGGCTGCGGTGGCGGTGGCGGTGGCGGTGGCGGTGGCGGTCGCTGGCGCCCCGCCCCCGGCCCGCTGGATCATCACCGCGCCCAGGTGGCCGTGCACGCGTTCCGCTCTGGGGGCCTCGGCCCATGTCTGGCGCCCGGCCAGGAGCCGTGTCACCGCCATGTTGCCCGCCAGTCGCTGCAACTCCAGCAGCGAAGCCCGCCCCCGCGCCGGCCCACCCTGACGGAGCCTCTGCCGACCGGTCCGCTCAACGTCGTCCGAGTGCACTGCGGGGGCATGCTGGGTGGTTTGTCCCCGGCGTCGCTGCTCCATGCCATCAGTATTCCCCGGACCACCACCGGCGGCACGACCCGTCCCCGCCCGCTGCCGAGGACTGCCCTTTCGGGCACAACGCGCCTCCCTTCCGGCCGTAGTACGAAGGGCTGCACCTCGAGCGGTGGGCGTGCTGCTCGCTGTGCGAGGGGCGGACAATGCGAGGCCGTGCATTTGAGCTGCTGTGCAAGCCGGGTGCGCTGCCTGGGGCGGCGACCGCGCTGGACCAGGCCCGCGCGGCAGGAAAGTTCACCCCGGTGCACGATGCCTGGTGGGAGGCCGCCAGTTGCGCACACGGCGACGCGGTCGGCACCCGTGCGCTGATCGAAGTCCTGCTACTACACTGGCACATGAGCCATGACCACATCGTTGCCGGGATCGCTGCCGCCCTGCGGGCAAGGCGCTCTGACCTCGGATGCGGTGGCCCTGGAAGCCCGACTGGCCGCCGAACGCGACGCCAGCGGCGAGCCGTGCTCAGACACGGTGCCGTGCCTTTTCGCCTCTCCGGTGGTGTCGCTGACCGCGCGCAGGCTGGCCGCGCTACCCCCGGACCCCAGGCCACTGCCCTCGGTGGCCGCCTACGACCAACTGCTTCGAGAAGCTGAAGGCGAACCCCCCGGAGCAGCCACCAGTCGGCTGACCCCTGGCCAGTCCGAATGCCCGGCTCAGACGAGCACGGACAACGGGTAGGGCCAAAATACTCGTTCACATCACGCCCCCCCATGATCGCTACCTGGGGCCACCAGACTTGTTCCTGTGGGGCCAGCCGACACGTTCGAAGCCAGCCGGGGTCAGAGGCTCGCTGACGGCGCCTGGCTCGGCGCCCGGCAGTTGAGTTTGGTGTGATCCCCCTGGTTCCGTCGTGCTCACGGGCTTAGCAACGAGCGACTATGAGGTCGGCGGACCGACCGCACCCGCCCGTCCGTCCGTGCGCAACAGCGCGTCGCACAACTCGAACAGAGCGTCGCCCCGCGCGTTCAGACACGCGTACAGCTCCGTCGGGAAGCGTGACACTTCCGCGAACGCATCCCGCAGGACGCCCTGACGCCCAAACTCACGACCACGGCCTTCGTGTTGACTTCTCTGCCTCTGCGACGCAGCACATCATCAGATGAAGGCCGCGTTCATGTCCGCTGAACTGCGAGAACGCCGACCAGGTTCGAGCCGCGTTCGACGCCGGACCTCAAGCGACGAGCTAACGCCTGGGCGGGTTCTGTCGGCGAAGGAACTACCCGCGGTGGGCATCCGTGTCGTCGGTGCCAAGCACGATGCGCGGATGGCGCTGCTCGCGCCCAGGAGCGTGGGCTCGGTGCTCAGCGAGGGTCAGCCGAGTGTCAGATCCATCATGCCTGTGCGGAGGCGGTTTTCGGTAGGACGGAGCGCACGTCCGTTCGGACTTGTCGCAGGTGGTCGCCCGCCCGCAGACTCGTCGTCATCCACTCTCCGACGTCCGTGTCGGCATCCGTTCCCGGCTGCCGATGCGTTCGCTGTGCTGTCTCGTCGCGTGACGGGAGGGCCGGGGGGTGAGGGAACGAAGGGGGATCGATGGATCAGGACATGGTTCTGCGGGCGAGGGTCAAGCTGCTCGGCGCCAACCGGCGGGTGGTGCGCGGCGTCGAAGGGCTCTGGATCTACCGCCTGCTGACGCAGGTCGAGCCGGAGGTGTACGGGTCGAAGCTGGCGTACGTCCTGGTGGAAGCCAGTGCCTCGCCGCTGGTGCGGGAGCTGCCCGAGCAACGGCTGGCCCTCTTGGACGAGGCGGTGGCGGTGGGGACGGCCCTCAGCGCCGCGAATCCTTACCGGGCCAAGGTGCTGGCGAGGGCACTCGCCGCCCGGCGGGAACTCGACGGCCGACAGGCGACGTAGCAGGAAACGCGGTATCCGGTGCGCATCAGGTGCGCCGCGCGGTGCGGGGGGTGCGCGGCACCGGATGCGCACCCCCCCCCGCACCGCCGTACTGCATGGAGGTGGTGCGCGCACCCGGTGCGGGGTGCGCACCGCGGGCCCGGTCCAAGGCGGCGGCCCCCAACTGCTCCAGGGTCTCCGCGATGTCCTCGGGGTGCTCGGGTCCTTGGTGAGGATCACCTCGGCAACGCCGAAGATGGCCGAGGCGATGCCCGGGGCCGACGACGCGCACACATCGTCCTCGGTGTGCAGGACGCTCAGGAGGATGCGTCCGAGCCCTTCCAGAGCGACGGAGTCCGAGCTCGGGCCGCCTTGGTCCGGGCTGGGCAGCGCGGCGATCGGGGTGACGACGCGGTCGGCGACGTCCAGGAGCGCCGTGCGCAGCTGCGCGTACTCTCCGAACGTGCTGTCGGCGTGCCGTGCCCGGCCGATGCTGCTGCCCGTCCTCGATACCAACGCGCTGCTGGTCGAAGTTTGTGCTCTGGCCAAGGCCGGCGGTCGGCAGGACCGGGTCACCGCGCTGGCCGTCACCGGCCGCGCTACCCCGTACACCGCCGCGCACGTCCCTGGCGAAGTCGACGAACACCGGCCCAGGATGGCTGCCCACTTCGAGGTGCCGGAACGTCAGGCACGCCGCGTGCTTGATCAGCAGATCCTGCCCGCCCTTCGAGTGGTTGACCTGGAGATCCGAGACCACCTGACCGCGCAGACCCGGCACATCGTGCACGTCGACCCCAAGATGCCGCGGAAGTACCGGGGCGACCCGGACGACGCGCCCACGATGGCGCTCGCGGAGTTCCTGGGGCCGTGCGTCATCGTCTCCAAGGACAGCGTCTTCTCCCGCTTCGGATACTCAGTCATCGACTGAATCCCCGTCGCGGAGAGCGTGCTGCGCCTGGCCCGCCCGGAGGCCACCGACCCGAACGCGCTGGTACTCATCGACATCGCGTTCCAGCTATAAGGCACCGGCGTTCACCGCCTGGTGGTCCTCGCCGCGAACAACCCGCTGGCCGCGACGGCCGTCGTGGGTGGGCTGCTGTGGTGGTGCCGCCGGCCGCCACGGCTACCTGAGCCGCGTCAACGGGAGACGTCGCCTGTCGCAGGCAGGGGGTATCGAGGCCGCTGCTGGAATTGGCGAAAGCCGGGATGACCGAGTACCAGGCACTCAGCGACGCACTCCTGGTGGGCACACCGACGAGCAGAACACCGCCGACGCCATCACCGAAGGCATCAGCGGACCACCAAAATCCCGGCACAGCCGCGGCCCGGTGGCGTCGTCCGTGACCACGACCAGCCGCAGCCGGGGCGCTCCGTCACTGGCCACGCGGCCACCACGCGGTGGGCAACCGCACCCGCCCCGCCCCTGGCCGGCAGGCCGTTCCTTATGGCAGAGCAGGTGGCCACTGTGCGCCGGGACACAAGGTGAGGACGGCGAGTGCGTCCTGCGCGGCCATGGGGCCGAAGACCGTGGTCTGGGCTGCTTGTCCAGGGTGGAAGAGCACGTAGTGGGCGGCCAGGTAGGACAGGTCGCCCCAGGCTTCGCGCTTGTGGGCACGGCCCAGAAGTTGCCCACAGCGGACGCAGGCGATCCACGGGACCACGAGCAGACCGGCAAGCTCTGGCGCGGAGCTGAGCGAGGCCCCGTTCAACGTGACGGCGTCTGCCAGGGCGACCAAACGCACGCTGAGGCTGTCGGAATCAGTGGAGCGGCACTGCCTGATCTGTTCGTCAAGGGCTTCACGCTGGCCCCACTCTTCAGCGGTGACTGCCAACTGTGCACGGATTTCCTCGCCAATCGGAATGCCCTGGGCGAGCAGCCCGGAGACGACCAGGTCGAGGGCGGACTCCTGCTCTCCGATGGAGCAGGAGTCCATGACCTCTTGCGCGTGCGCAGGAGGAAGGAGGGCGGCCAAGGTCCGCCACACAGTTGCTTCATCTGCCACACAGGCAGGCTATCCATCCCCCGGAGTGGCCCCAGAAGCGGCCAGTCATGGCGACCCGCTAGAGGCGACAAGCCCCCGACTGCACGTCACGCCCGCTCGACTTGTCAGCGCGAGGATGAACCAGGCGGTGAAGCAGGCCGCGACGATGAAAGTCCAGCGAGGGCCGGAAAACCAGCAAGGGCGACCAGGGCAATGATCGTGACGACCAGGCCAGGCTATGGGGCTCCGTCAACGCCGTCAGTGCCGTTCCCACGGCGGGGTTTGGTGTCGACCTTGTGGTGGGCGGGACGGTTGGCCCACGACGAGCATCACCGGATGGCTCTGCCCGAGGCATGGGGCGAGCTGAGCCGTTGCCTGTCCCGGGTCGGCCGGTGCCGAACAGGTGGCCAGAAGCATGCGGTCCGTAGCACGGGCGCCGGCTGGGGCGTGGCGGACGCGCCGGGCGACGGCGTGTTCGACAGCCCGACCAGGACACGTTCCTGGTCGGAGAACCGCACCGCTCAGCGCCGACGGTTCCAGAACGGGGTGTCCCAGCGTTGTTCCCGGCGGTACTGCGCGGCCTGTGTCTCCAGGTACTCGGCCTGAACGGCTGTCATACGGCGGGCGTAGGCCGCCATGGCATTGGCGTCACCGGCCCGGGCGGTCAGGATCGCCCGTGCCCCGAGCAGGCCGGTGGCCAGTGCGGTGACGATCCCCCGGGCAGCCAGCGGGTCGGTGGCGGTGGCGGCGTCTCCCACCGCCACCCAGCCCGGGCCGGCCGCGGGAGCGGCGCAGGACGAGCCGGCGGCGAGCACGCGCAGCCGCCGCGGCGGTCGCTCCCAGCCGGCGATCCGTTCCCGGATATGACCGGCATGCTGCACCTGGGTCCACCACACGCCCGGGTCGAGCAGACGCACGTCGGCGAGGAGATCGGCATCGGTCATGGCCATCAGAATCCGCTCACCACCGGGTAGCGGGGCGGTGTACCACCACCCCCAGCGAGTGGACTGCACCAGCGACGTGCGGTCCAGGTGGGTGCGGTCCAGGTAGACGGCCCGCCTCCTCGGCGGGCCCAACAGCCCGGCGACCGCGATCAGGCGGTCGGAGCGGGTGCGTGCCGCGCCGACGCGACGAGCCAGCCGAGCGGCCCGGCCCGTGGCGTCCACCAGAAAACCGGCCTCCAGGACAATGCCCTCGCCAGTGGTGATCTGCCAGTGGTTCTGATGCCGACGGGCGTCGCGGACCTGTCCGGCGAGCCAGAGAGCACCACTCGCGCGGGCCGCTTCCAGGAGGGCGGCGTCGAACCGGGTGCGGTCCAGATGCCAGCCCTCGCCGTACGGACCGAGCCGATGGTCCACCTCGGTGAGCGCATCCTGGCCCCAGGCGGCCTGGTTTCCGTGGCAGGGAGTGTGCCCGGCGTCGGCGAGCCCGTCGAGCACCCCCAGTCGTTCGAGAAGCGGGCGGGCGGTGGGAGCGAGACTCTCTCCCACCCGCCAGCCGGGGGAGCTCACCGGGGAAACGAGGACGACGCTCGCCCCTGCCCGGACGAGGGGCAGCGAGGCTGCGCACCCGGCGGGGCCTGCGCCGGCGACGAGAACGTCGAAGCGCCCGCTCCTCCCACGGCCGCTCGGCCCGCCGCTGTCCAACGCGCCGCTCCCGCCTCTGCCCGGCCTACCCGGTCGCGTGGTCGGTCCGTTCCGTCTCGACCAGGATCACCTCGCCGTTCGGCAGGGTCCGGGCGACGATGAACCCGAGAGTGCTCCACTTCTCGACCATGTCGTTCATACCCTTTTCGTCGTTTTTACCGTCGCCGACACCGCGGTCCCACTCCTGGAACGCCCCGGCCGCCGCGTCCTGTACCAGCCCGTCGTGCGCCGGCTCGGGAAGGACTTCATCGGGCCGGGAGGCCGGCCACCAATGGGTCTTGCACATGTAGAAGTCGGCCTGCCAGGGCAGGGCCATGTACTTGGTGACATCACCGGCGACCAGATCCTCGCGCAGTCGGAAGGGTGCTGCCCAGGTGGACTGCACGTCAGCGATGTACGTCATCTCGATGCCCGGGAGGAATCCGCCGCCGCTCGCCGTCTCCAGCGCGGCGCGCACCAGGGCGTGGGGCTGGTCGGCCAGTGCGAGAGCCTCGAACGGGAGCGGGGCGGGCACTCCCGTCCAGTCGGCCAGGAAGTCGCCGGCGGCCCAGCGCTGCATCTGCGCGTACTGGCCGGGCAGCAGCGTCAGCCACGTCCGCGGCTTGTTGAGCTGAGCCTTCCCGTCATCGCCGGACAGGAGGGGCATGAACCCCTTGTTCGCCTGGCTGGTGTCGTCCACCAGTCCGGGCTTGCGCAACCTCTTGAAGACGTTCTGACGCGCGGTGGCGTTGTCCGGGGCGTTCGAGGACAGCCGGGCGAGACGGGCCGGCGTGAAGAAGTTGCGTCGAGGGTCGCCGTGCGTCTTCCGCGCCGTCTCGTTGACCCATGCGAACGAGACCGGGCGGGCGAGCAGCGGGTAGATGTCGCGGGTGAAGGAGACCTCCGGCGGCGTGGGCAGTCCGCCCGATGCGCGGGCGACCTCCAGGACGACGTCGTAGAGGGTGACCAGGCTCGGTACGGCGGGGGCGTAATCGGGCGGGCCCACCACGCACCAGGCCGAGGTCACCGGGACCCGGCGCCCGTCCGGGCCCAGGCGCACGGTCGCGCTGACCGAGCCGTCGGAGACGTCGTCGAACCAGCGGTCGTTGTTGGCGTAGTCGCGGACCGGATCGGCGGGCTCCACCGAAGCCGACGTGCCGAAGCCGCCGAGGACGAGCAGCCGACCGGCCTCGTCGGTGCGCAGTTCGCCCAGGGGAACCGGGGTGCCCAGGAACGTTCCGCTGTCGAACCTGGCATCCGTGCCGTCCTGGGACGGACCGGTCACGCTGCGCGGCCCCGGCCGGATGACCAACCGCGCCCGAGCGGCGGGATCAGCGGGATCGATGTGCTGATTACGGCGGGCGGAGTCGGCGGTGGACTCATGGAAGCGCCCGGCGAACGTGAACCACTCACCCTTGGCATTGGCCAGTTCGGCGGTCCAGACGATCTGAGCCTCGGCCGACGTGAGCTCGCCCAGGACGGTGCCGGCCCGGTCATAGGCGTACACACGGAACCGGGCGGCCTGACGCTTGATCCGCCCGTCGGCGTCCTTGAAACCGCCGGACGGACTCGACGGGATCCCGGGGGCCTCCGAGCCGATGAAGAACCCGTCGGGGCTGTTGCCCACCCGGGCGATGCCGATCGTGGGATGGATCTCGCAGCGTGCGACGTCATCGAGATTCATGTCAGCTCCCGGTGAGGGCGAAAGGTTCGGGATCGAAAGACCAGTGATGGTGCTCCGGCTCAGCTGGGCGCGGAGTACATGACGGCGTCCCGGAACGGCTCTCCTTCGGCTGGCCGGTGCTGTGGTGCACCGCTCTCGTCCTCACGAGGGTGCGGCAACGCTGAATGTTCGCTCGCCACCCGCTTGAGTCCGGCGGTACGGCCCAGCCGTGGAGGACGCATCCATCGTCCCCCCGATCGTGGGTGGTCGCAATCCAGTGGCGAACCGTTGCAACCCGGTGCCGGCATGTGTTCCGAGGCGATGTCCGAGGGACGAGCGGCACAACTGGTCGCTTCAGGTGAACCGCGTTGCGCGCCTGGCGTACCACGGCGGGTCGACCTGTTCTTCTGGGCGGTGAGCCGCGCCGAACGGCGACTGACGAGGAGGAAAAATGCGCGTGACCAACCTCGGCAACGAATCCGCACAGTACACCGCTGCCGTCGAAGAACTGCGCCGGGCGGAGGCCGAGATGATGCGCCGGCGCGAGCACGTCGCCGAGCTGAAGCGACGCCTGCCCGAGGGCCCGGCCGTCGAGGACTATCTGTTCCACGAGGGGCCGGCCGACCTGGCAGCCGGGGACGATCCGGTGCGCGACGTCCGGCTCAGCGAGCTGTTCTCCGGCCCTGACCGGCCGCTGATGCTCTACCACTTCATGTACGGCAAGGAACGGGACCGGCCCTGCGCCTCGTGCACGATGTCGATCGACGGCTTCCAATCGGTCGCCGACCAACTGGCCGGCACTCTTGACTTCGCCGTCGTGGCCGCCGCCGAACTGCCCGCGCTGCGCGCGTACGCCAGGGAACGGGGCTGGACGGGCCTGCGGCTGCTCAGCGCGGCACCCAGCCGCTTCAAGTACGACCTGGGCAGCGAGGACTCCGCCGGTGGCCAGGACGCCACCTTGTCGGTGTTCACCCGCGACGAAGGCGGCGCGGTCCGCCACTACTACAGCACCCGTGTGCGGATGGCCGACGGCGGCGGCTACGACGGCGACGGCGACGGCGACGGTCAGCAGGCCACCGACCTGCTCAGCCCCGTCTGGCACCTGCTCGACCTCACCCCGCAAGGCCGTGGCGGCTGGTATCCCCGGCTCCCTTGGTGACGGTCGGAAGGTGTCACTGCGTCAGCGAGGCGTCAGTTCGCCGGTTTCGAAATACAGCTCTGTGCCGGCCTCGACCTCGATCGTGACCTGCCCGCCGTTGACCGCGGCGACGGCAGCCGTTCGTTCACGTTCCCCGAGCTTCCCGCCGGGCTCGTCCGGACGACCTGTGACGGTGACCTCGATGCCATGGCGCAGCTGCTCGTCGGACACCTCCAGGCCCTGGACACCGGCCGTCATCAGGTGATCGAACTCCTGACGGCTCGTGGGCCGGAAGGGGCCGGTGATCCAATGCGCCAGGAACCGCTCGGGCCCCTTGCCGAACAGGAGGTACGTCAACTCCTCCGGCTGTTGGTCGGCCGCGGTGAACTTGTGGTGGTTGACCACGTTGGTCACGTTCACCATGACATCGGAGGCGATCTCGACAGGCGTCTCGGGGTGGGCTTGCGGCTGTTCGAAGTGGTTGCGGAACAGACTCCCGGTGAACGACGTGCGGGCGGGCGGTTCGCCGTTCTCGCCGGGATAGAGCTCGGAAAGCGTGAACACCTCGGGGGCGAAGGTGTAGAGCCGGGCCTCCGGATGCGCCTTGCGGTCGTCGCGATACGCGCGGTGGGCAGCCCCGAAGGCAGCTTGCACGATCGTCTGCTCGTTGTGCGGTGGTTCGGTCATCGGCAGGTGGGAGAGGAAGGGGGTGCCGTCGCCCACCACCGCCATGCCGTGGAAGGCAGGGGCGTCGGGTTGCGGGTGTCCACCTGGGTGGTGCATGTGGCCGCCGTGCTCGTCCATGGCTCTCCACCTGTTCGCTCGGACCCGCCGGGGGCTGCTGTCGGATGGCGGCGGTGTGTGGATTCAGAGCGCGGTCAACGATCCCGCGCGCGGGAACGACCGGCCCCGGGCGCGCGAGGAGCATCCTGGCGCGCCTGTGCCCCTGTTCCAAGCATGTGACGGGCCCGGTTGTGACGCATCTTGGGAGGGCGGCCCGGTGCGTGGGCTGGAATCCATGCGTTCGACGAGCGCCGGGGGAGAGCTACAAACCGCTCTGAATGGGACGGTGTTGTCGTCATGACGGCAGGATCTTCATCGTCTGCTGTGCCGCCCAGGTGGCGACCGTGACGGGGAGGTCTCACAGACCGACCGGGCGTTCGCCCACCGCCTTCATGGATAGCTGGCCGTCATCAGGGTGCTGCCGTCGGAGCTGAGGCAGTGGCATATCAGGGTTGCAGCGATGGCAGTGAACGCGAGAAGTGTTCCGGCTTGCGCTCGTGGCAGCGGTGGAGGCGTCGGCAACCGGACAGCCAGGCGGTGAGGTGCCCGCCGTGGCAGGTCCTGTTCCGCGCGGCCTCCCGCCGAACCGGGCATGACGGTTTCCCGGTCATCCGGCTCTGGCGGACTTCTCGAACTCGGTGGTCACCCGGGCCCCTCGGAAGAGCACCGGGAGCCACAGGAGACATGCCAGCAGGGGGACCGCGGCGTAGGCGGCCATGCCCGCGCTGGAGCCCAGCCCGTCCATGAGCGCGCCGAGGACGAGATAGCCGATGCCGATGAGGGCCGACTCCACGAATGCGATCATCGACAGCAGGCTCGCCCGGTGGCGCGACGGCACGGCCTCGTTGAACGCGTTGTCTACGATCACGGCGGTGATCTCGGGAATCCCGACCAGGGCCAGGAACGCGGCGATGGTGACCCAGACAAGGCCGAGGCCGCTCAGGCCGAGTGCCGCGGCGAGCGTCAGGAGGGACACCGGGACTATGACGCGATACCCGATGCGCCGGTCCGCGCGGTCCGAGAGCAGCGGAGTGAGCCCGCCGGCGAAGAATCCCGCCGATATGACCACGCTGACCAATGCGGTGCCCGCTCCCTGATCGGAGAGGGCCTTCTGCGTAAAGATGATGTACGGCGTCAACGTCGCATGCATCAGTCCGGAGACCACGACAAGCGTCACGAGTGCCGGCGTGGCGACTCGAAGCATCGCCCGCCATGCTGTGGCGTCGCCGTGTTCCTCGGCTTCGTCCTGCTCGTCCACCGCGTCCGCGCCGCGGATCTCGGGCACCCGTGACATCAGCACCACCACGGCCAGGGCGAGGCATGCAGCCGAACCGGCGTAGACGACTCCCCAGGAGATCTGCTGCAGTTGGCCGCCGAGGACGATGGCGGCTCCCGAGGTGACCGTCCCGAGCATGGTGAACCGGGACTTGATCCTGACGTAGTCGGCCGTTGCACCACGACGCACGAGCAGGTCGTACAGCAGGGCGGTGTCCGAGCCGGACACACATGCCATGCCCACGCCCTGCCCGATGAACAGCGCCAGGAACACCCAGTAGTGGGAGAACGTCCCCTGGCCGAGCAGACATCCGGCTATCAGCATCTGGCCGATCACGATGCTGGCACGCCTGCCGATTCGGTCGGCGAGGACTCCCGTCGGCAACTCCGACAGTCCGCTGACCAGGTAGAGCAGCGTCTGCAGTAGGGCCACTTGGCCGGCGGAGAAGCCTCGCTGCTGAAGGAAGAGGACGAATACGCCGCGCTGGAAGAGCGAGTTGGCGAGCACGGCGTACACGTAGAACGGTCGCGTGACACTTCGTGCTGCATGGTCGACTGCAGCCGAACCGCCAAGGGCCTCCGCGGTGCCGGTCACGCTGCGGGCTCCCTGGTGACTCCGGTGATCATTAGTGTTGGGCCTCCGTAGCCGACCGGAACCTCCAGCCCGTACTTCGCGCAGGATATTGGGCCGGCCATCCGCTCGTCGAGGACGAACCGGGCATCGCCGAGGCGCGCTTCAGCCGCCTTGCCCAGCTGGCCTGTGGGGCGGCGTGCTGCCCGAGGTCACGCTGCCGGCGGCATGGCCCGAAGGCGCCGGAGGTCGCCGAGCTCGGCTGAGCCCGTGCCGACGGTGTTCAGCCAGGGGGAAGCATGTCGCTGACGGGTCGGAGCGTGCCGCCGGGCTATAGGTGGAGATCGTCGGAATCTTGCCCATTTCCGGCGGTCACCGAGAAGGAGTGAACAATGGCCGACCCCGAGCTGGACGTAGACGGAATCGCCGTACTGCGCAACAAGGTGAGCATCGGTAAGTACGACCCCGACTGGGTGGAGAACGCCGCACAGCTGGAGGTGTCCAACAGCAGGGAAGGCGGCGGGAACAACAGTCACGCCGTGAACGCGTACTCCAAGACGGGCGTCGGGGTGGACGCGACCAGCGCGACCACCTATGGCGTGGTCGCGAGCGGCGGTTACAAGGCCGCCTGGTTCCGTGGCGACGTCATGGTGGACGGAAAACTCACCAAAACCACCCTTGAATTCACCATCGACCATCCGCTGGAGCCGGAGAGCAAGTACCTCAATCATGCTTCCGTGGAGAGCGACGAGAGGAAGAACGTCTACGACGGAGAAGTCGTCCTGGACGGGACCGGAGGCGCCGAAATCGTCCTGCCGGACTGGTTCCCGGCACTCAACGAGCGGTTCCGCTACCAGCTCACGGCCGTCGGCCGGGCGGCCCCGAACCTGCATGTGGGACAGGAGCTGGACGGCAATCGGTTCACCATCGCCGGAGGCGACCCCGGCACGCGCGTCTGCTGGCAGGTGACCGGGGTCCGGCACGATCCCTACGCGCGCGCCAACCCGCTGGTCGTCGAGACCGCCAAGAGCGGGGACGAGCACGGCAAGTACCGGCATCCCGAGGCGTACGGACTGTCGCTCGAGCGGCGGATCGTACCGCCCGCGTACGTCTCACCCGTGAGGGCGTGAGACGACGGCATGAGAGGGCGGCCCGCGCAGTGATCAACCGGACTAACCGGACTGCCGGGCCGCCTCGGCCAAGGCGGTGAGGATGCGCTGGGTCTTGTTCTCGGACTGCTCGGAGACCGTCAGCCCGCGCTCGCGCACCGCTTCGATCAGGCGTCGCTGCTTGCGCTCGGCCCGCGCGGTGAATTCGTCGGCGCTCTCGCCGTTCTTGGGCTTCACCCGGATCGAGACCTCCAGGAATTCCAGTCCGGCGGCCGACCAAGTCTCCAGGTTCACCTCCAGGTCCCCGAGCGGAACGTCCCGGGCCTTGGCGGAGAAGACCGGACCCAGCGCCACCAGCCCGTCGAGCCGCACCGCGGGAGCGCAGACGTCCACGAACTGGTCCTGCACCTCGTGGATCGGCGCGGCGGGATCGGCTCCGGGCTGCACCGCGGCCGCCAGCGCGCCCGGCGGGTGATCGTGCACCAGGGAGGCGGCCAGCACGCGGCCGCTCACCGACCAGTCCTCCTCGACGCCGTAGGCGAGCGGCCCCGACTCGAAGGGCGCGGAGAACCTTCCGACCAGCCGCTCCCGCTCACACGGACGCAACTTGACGGTCAGCTCGTCCGGGCCGCCACCGCCGATCCTGAACCGTACGATCACCCCGCCCTCCAGCAGGGGCAGTCGCCCCTGGGCGACGCCGTCGCGGTCCTCGGCGAACCAGATCCGACGCATCGTCATGGCGTGGCCGTCCGACCCGCCGAGGGCATCCAGCCCCGCCACCACGTTGACCTTGATCTCGACCGGCAATAGGTCCATCGCTTGGTTCCCTCACCCTTCCCCGTGCACGGAGGTCGGTCGTGGACGCCGGCGCGGATCACGCGGCGCCGCGGCCAGCCTTCGCGACGCGTCCGCCGCCTCGCCCGGTCCGGCCGCAGGACACGCCTCATTTCACCCGTGCCGCCCAACGTCGTGGACGCCCGAGCGCGGGGCTTCGCGCCGGGGGAGCAATTGCGCTGATCCGGCCGGGTGATCCCGGCGTTTCCGGGTTGCAGCGGCGACCGGCCGACGCGGATAGTCGTGCGTCGGGCGCGTGGCCGGCGGCCCTGTGCCGGGCTGCCGGGCCCCCAGTAAGGAGCCGTCGTGCCGCAAGCGGGTGGGATTCCATGAGCGGGACCGTCGCCGCACTCGCCGGGCAGCTGCGCAGCGCGCTGGGCGGAGTTCTGCCCGCTCTGGCCGCCCTCGACGACACGCACAGGCGCGCGAAGCTGGCGGAGGCGCTCGGGCTTCCGGGAGCGCAGCTGAGTCCCGGCGCCCTGCTGTCCCGCCTCGGCGCGCCGGACGCCGACCAGGCAGGAGACCTGTGGCCCGGGCTGCTGGCACTGCTCGCCGGCGCAGCCGACGGGGCGGTACCCGACTGGACGTTCACCGTTGCGGATGTCCTCGCGGTGACCGCGGACGACGTCCAGGTGCTGGGCGAGACGCTACCGGCCGACGGCACGATCACCTTCTCCCTGCACCTGGGGCCGCTCCGGCTCGCCGACGTCCTCCACGTGCGCCAGGACATCGACCTGGTCCTCACCGCGCCCCCGGCCGGCCAGGCCGCGGCCGCGTGGCTGCGGCTCGCCGTGCGCGGCGTGCGGCTCACGCTGCCGACGGACCCGCTGATCCGTCTGCTCGCACCGGGCGGGCCGGTCCTGGAAGGCGATGTCGAGGCCCGGTTCGACGCGCAGGGCGCCCGCTTCGGGGGAGGGGGGAAGAACGGCGTGTCCCTGCCGCTGCGGAGCGCGCCGCCGGGACTGCGCGCGCCCACCCTGTACCTGGCGCCGGCGCCCGCATCGGGGGCCGGCCGAGGACTGCGGTTCACCGCGGCCTTCGGCGCCTCCCTGCTGGGGCTCGCCGACGGCACCGTCGACGGCATCGGCAGCGAGCTGACCCCGGGAGGCGCGGCCACGCCGGTCCCTCCGACCGGTCTGGGACTGAGCCTGTCGGTGGGGCCCGCGCGGGGCCGTGGCTTCCTCGAACGGCGGGGCGACGAGTACCGGGGCGCCTTGGAACTCGCCCTCGGCGTGGTGGAGGTGCGGGCCTTCGCCATCCTGCGGCCGCAGCAGCCGGCCCTGCTCGTCGCGCTCAGCGCCCACTTCACCCCGGCGATCGAACTCGGCCTCGCCTTCACCCTCAACGCCGTCGGCGGCATCGTCGGCATCGGCCACGCCATCGACCGGGCAGGCCTGGGAGCGGCCGTGCAGTCGGGCCATCTCGATCGGGTGCTGTTCCCCGACGATGCGGCGCGGGCCGCGGCGCAGATCCTGGACACCCTCGCCTCGGTGTTCCCCGCCCGACGGGGCGCCGTGGTCGTCGGGCCGATCCTCCGGCTGGGCTGGGGGCGCCCGTTCTCGTTCGTGACCGCGGACCTCGGGATCGTCCTGGACCTGTCCGGCGGGGACATCGCCCTGCTCGGCCGGCTCAGGGTCGCGCTGCCCGCGCCCGAGGCGCCGATTCTCGACCTCAAGGCGTCCGTGGCGGGCTTCGTGGACTCCGGCGCCGGCCTGGTGGAACTGGTCGGCGACCTCGCCGGATCCCGGCTGCTGACCGCCGGCATCGACGGCGGGATCGCGGTACGGCTCCAGACCGGCTCCGGCACCGCGTTCGTCCTCAGCGCCGGCGGGTTCCACCCGGGCTTTCCCGTGCCCGCGGGGTTCCCCGTGCCCCGGCGGCTGTCCCTCACCATCGCCGACTCCCCGACCCTGCGCATCGTCTTCAGCGGGTACTTCGCCGTCACCCCCGGCACGGTCCAAGCCGGCGCCACGCTGAACGTCGTCGTCGGCACCCGCGACACCGGGGTCAGCGGACAGCTCGGCTTCGACGCGCTGCTGCGCTGGGAGCCCAGCTTCGGGGTCGTGCTCGACCTGCACGGCTCCTTCCACCTTCGCTTCGACGGCCTGAGCCTGTGCTCCGTCGGCCTGCGGGTCCGCGTCGAGGGGCCGACGCCCTGCTGGCACGTCGCCGGCCGGGCCTCCGTCTCCCTGTTCTTCGTCGACGTCGACTTCCCGTTCGACGAGCACTGGGGCTGCACCGCGGTGGCCGCGGCCCCGCCGGCGCCCGACATCGCGCTGCTCCTGGAACGGGAACTCGACAACCCCCGCAGCTGGGAGCCGGTCCTGCCCGAAGGCGCCACGGGCCTGGCGGTGCTGCGCCGCGACACGGTGGGCGAGAGCGCCCGGCTGCTGCACCCCCTCGGCAGGCTCCGTTTCAGCCAGCGCGTGGTCCCCCTGGAACTGAAGGTGACCCGGTTCGGCCCCGGCCGGCTCCCGACTCCGACGGCCTACAAGGTGACCGTGCGCTTCGCCACGGGTCCGGCCGTCGACTCGCCCGTCCAGGAACAGTTCGCCCGGGCGGACTTCTTCGACCTCACCGACGACGAGAAGCTCACCCAGCCCGCCTTCGAAGCCCTGCGCTCCGGCAGCGAGCTGACCCCGCCCGCCGACGGGCCGGCCGTTCCCCGCCGTACCGTGGACGTCCGTTACGAGACCAAATGGATCGGCAAGAGCGGCGAACCGCAGCAGGGCGCCTCCTGGCTGCTCGGCGCCGACCACCTGGCAGCCGCGCTGCTGCACGGCGCGGTCGCGACGAGCGCGATCCGCGGCGACCGGATCCGGTACCACGGCCCGCCCGTGAAGGCGGCCCTGAAACCCGTCATGTTCGCCGTCGCCCGCGCGGGCACCCTCACCGAAGCCGGGCTGCTGCGCAAGGCCACCTTCACCGAGGCGGCCCTGCAGTTCGACGCCCCGTCCGGGCGCACCGCGCTGCTCCACGTCATCCCCGCCCACGAGCTCAAGACGGTGGTCACACCATGACCCGGTACGCCTTCTCCTCCTGGGACCGGTCGGGAGCCGCGGCCTCCCTGACGGACGTCGACGACCTGCACCGCATCACCCCCGTGCGCGGCGACCTCGCAGCCGTCGCCCTCGTCGACGGGCGTCCCGAACGGCCCGTGCCCATGCACCTGTACGGACCCGGGGACGTACGCTCCCTCGACGTGCGGCAGATCGTACGGAGGTATCCACTGCCCGGTACCCCCGACGCCGAGACCACCAGGTTCCCGATGGTGGAGTTCGACCGCACCGACCTGCCCTGGCTGTTCACCCCGCTGGCCGCGGCGCCCGGCGGTGAACTGAGGCCGTGGCTTGCGCTGGTCTGCGTGCCCGTCCGCAGCGCGCGTCCGCAGCGGGAGGCCGGGCGGCCGCTGCCCGTGCTGCGGGTGTCCGGCCGCGAACTCCCCGATCCCGACCACCTGCACCTGTGGGCGCACGCGCAGACGATCGTCGGGCACGAGGACGACGACCGGACCTCCGTCTCCCGGCTGCTGGCTCCGCGACGGCTGCTGCCGCACACCGCGTACGCGGCCTGCCTGGTGCCCTCGTTCGAGGCCGGGCGGCGCGCCGGGCACAACGAGACCGGGGGAGACCTCTCACCTGCCTGGAAGGCGGATCCGGCCGTCGAGTCCGACCTGCCGGTGTACCACTCGTGGACCTTCTCCACCGGTGAGGCGGGCGACTTCGAGAGCCTCGTCGACCGCCTCCGGTGCCGGTCCGTCGACGGAGCCGGCCGTAGGCCGATGGACATCAGCAGGCCGAGGCCGCAGGACCCGGGGCCCGGGCAGCTCGTGCAGAAGGTCGAGAGCGCGCTGTGCAGCCCGCACCTCGACCCCCGCGAACCCTGGCCCGTCGACGCGCCCAGCAGCCAGTGGCGGACGTCGCTCGCCGCCTCCCTCGTCGGCCTGCACAGCGACGACAGCGACGAGGACCCGGAGGTGGCCCCGCCGCTGTACGGAGGGTTCCACGCGCTCGCCGACAAGGCCCTACTCGGGTCGCCGGGCTGGCTCGGCACGCTCAATCTGGACCCGCGCTGGCGCGTGGCCGCGGGCCTGGGCACCCGGTCCGCCCAACGCGAACAGGAACAGCTGATGGCTTCCGCCTGGACCCAGCTGGCCGGCGCGCGGGAAGTCAACCGCTTCCTCGACCTGGCCCGGCTGGCCAAGCTGGTCGGCGCCCGGCTGCACGAGCGGCACGTACAGCCGCTCAGCACCGACGAGTTCCTGCACCTCGTGGCGCCGCTGCGCAGCCGCAGCCTCGTCGGCGCGGCCACCCTGGCGCACACGGTGCACGCGAGCAGCCTGCCGAACGCCATGGCCACCACCACCTTCCGGCGCGCCGTCCGCCCCCTGGGGCTGCTCAGCCGGCGCGTCGCGCTGGTGAACCCGCAGGCGGACCCGTCGCACGCGGTTCGGCCCTTCACCACCGCGATGACGGCGCTGGCCGCGGCCGGGGAAGGGCTGGCCACCGTGCCCCGCCGCCCCGACGGAACCCTCGCCTTCGCCGTCGCACCGGAACGCGTCGTCGGCGCGGACCGGTTGCCCGCCGTCCTGGCCGCCTTCGGCGCGTCGGCGGCCGCGGCGCCCGCCTGGAAGAGCCTGGGCGCGGAGGCGCTCCGGCACGCCGAGGTCCGCGACCTCTCCGCCGGGCAGCTCGGCGCCCTGCCGGCCATGCGGCCCGACGTGCTCGACGCCGTCTTCCGGCTCGGCTCGGTACGGGAGATCGAAGTGCCGGCCGCGTTCCTCGCCGACACGAAGCTGACCCCCCGGGGCACCCTGGTCTTCCCGTCCGGCCGCGTCGCCCCCGTCGGACTGCTGACCGCCGCGGGCGGCACCGCAGCCACCACCGGCTTCAAGGGCATGTGGTCCGGCCACTGGGGCCCCACGGCCAGTACCGGCGGCCCGTGGACGGGACAGGCACACGGGACGTTCGGCCCCGGCGGCATCGGCCCGGGCACCTGGCGGGGCGTGTTCACCGGCAGGTACGTGTCGAACGGCCCGGGCACGCGCGACGGCGTCTGGCACCTCGTCTTCACCGGCACCTGGCAGACCCCCGACGACGAGGGCACCTGGCAGGGCGTCGCCGCAGGCGTCTGGGACGACCCGGCAGACGTCTCCCAAGGCGCGTTCCACGGCGCCTGGCGCTCACCGACCGCCTTCGGCGTCTTCCACGGAGCCTGCCCCGGCGTCTGGGACTGGGACCACACCACCAGCGAGGGGACCTGGCGCGCCGACTGCTCCGGCGGCTGGCACCGCCTGCCGGAGGGCTCCCCGCCGCCCGGCGAGGTGTGGACGCCGGACCGGCTCGGCGAGATCCTCGGCGGCTGGCAGCAAGGCGACGGGATCACCCTGGGCGACCTCTTCGGGCAGGACGGCCTGGCCCACCTCGGCGAACGGCTCCCCGCGCCCGCCGTTCTCGGCCTGACCCCGGGCGACACCCACGGCATGGCCGTGGACGCCCAGGAACAGTCCGTCCGCCCCGCCGACCTGCCGCCCGTGCCGCCCCGCGACCCCTTCCCGGCGCCCGAGGCCCACACCGCCGTCACCGAACAGATCCACCCGCACACGAGCGTGGACACCGTCGTCGCCGCCCGCGTCGAACGCCCCGAAGGCGGCGCCGGCACCGCCCCCGTCCAGTGGGCGCCCCACTTCCCCGACGCCATGTGGCGGCCGCTGGCCGCCCAGTCCACCGAGTGGATGCTCGCCGGCCTGAACAAGGTGCCCCCGGACAGCGCGGCGCTCGTCGTCACCAACCCCCAGTTCGTCGCCTCGTACATGACCGGCCTCAACCACGAGTTCGCCCGCGAACTGCGCTGGCGCGAATACCCCACCGACCAGCGCGGCACCTACTTCGACTGCTTCTGGGGCATCGGCACCGAGATGCCGAAGCTGCACGAGTGGACCGCCGGCGCCCCGCTCGGCAGCCATCTGACCGTCCCCGCCGACCGGGTCGTCCTCCTCCTGCGCAGCGCGCTCCTGCGCCGCTACCCCGGCGCGCTCGTCTACGCAGCGCCGCTCCAGGCGCCCACCGCCCCCGGGGCCGCGAGAGAACCCGACGAGGCCCAGGCACGCCAGCCGCTCTTCCGCGGCGTCCTGGACCCCGACACCGCCTTCATCGGCTTCGACCTCGGGATCGCAGAGATCGTCGACCACGACTGGTGCTTCGTCATCGCCGAACAGCCCACCGAACCGCGCTTCGGCCTCGACGACCCCACCGACGAGGTCCTCGCGAGCCCCCCGCCGCCAGGCCTGTGGGGCCGCCCCTACCGCGCGCCCGCCGACACCGATCCGCCCACCGACGCCGACGACTGGAACAACCTCGACTGGAGCCACTTCTTCGGCTCGTTCGAGGACCTCGACCGCGCCACACACGCCCCGGGGGACCGCCGCGCCAACGTCGCCCTCCCCGACCTCGTCTGGGGCGACGCCGGCGCCGCGGGCATCGCCCGGCAGTGCTTCCAGCAGCCCGTACGCGTGGTCATGCCCGCCGAGCGGCTGCTGCGCCCCTAGCGCGTCCGATCCGGGAGACAGGCCCGCACCCGCACCGACCTCAGGGAGACAGACCGGATGACTGACCTCGCACCGCTGCGCGCGGCCGTCGCCGAGGCCGAGCAGCGACGCACCGGTCTCGGCCCCGAAGCCACCCCCGCGCAACGCCGCGCCGCGTACGAGGAGGCCCGGGCCGCCCACCGCGCCCTGCACGAGGCCCTGCGCACGTTCACCGCCGTGACCGACGTGGACGAACTGCTCGCCCGGCTCGATCCCGAGGTGCCGCTCATGCTCGCGCCGGTGCGCCTGGAGACCCGGCTGCGGCCCGCCGGCGGCCCGGCCGACAGCCTCGACGTACGGATCTTCCCGGACGACGTCCACATCGACAGCCACGAACCCCTGCCCACCGAAGGCGAGGTCCAGCAGGGCAAGCGGTACTGGCGCACCGTTTTCCGCGCCGGGCGCACCGAGAACGCGGCCGGAGACCGGGACCGCATCAGGCTCGGCGCCTGGGAGCAACTGCGCGGAGCGCTCGGCGCCGCCCGAGCCCGCCGGATCGCCGCCCTGCTGGCCCCCACCGCCGACGACCGCCCCGAACTGCCCCTGGCCGAGAGCGAGACGGGCCCCGAACCGGCCTGGCCCGCCGACGTGACCACCCGCTCCCGCGGCTGGGACCGGGCGGCCACCGCCTCCACCCTGCCCGACCAGTTCCTCGTCCAGGCCTTCCAGCGCACCCCCGACGGCGAGATCCTCGTCGGCGAGAAACGAGGCGCGGCCGTACCGGACACCGTCCAGGTCGGCCCGGACCCCGACGCCCCGGCCGCCCCGCCCGGAGCGGACGACGCCGGCCCACCGATCGAACCGGGCCTGCGCTGGCTCACGGACTTCGCCGCCGCGCGCGAAGACGGCCTCGCCGTCACCGTCCCCCTCGACAGAACCGGCTACGACCCGCAACGCCGCCCGCTGCTCTCCCGCGTCATCGCCTTCGGAGTCTCCGCCTCCCTGGACCCGCAGAGCTCCGCGGAGCGGGTGGCCCGGCTGCTCACCGGACGGGCCCGCGACGGACAAGCCGCGTTCGTCGCCCAGGGCACCCCCACCAACAACGTCCCGCAGGCCCGCCGGCCCGCGGAGCCGCCCCCCGACGTGGACGCCCTGCTGCCCGCGGCACCGGCCCCCGCGCCCGACCCGTGGGCCAACGCCGCCCGCCTCGCCACCGCTCTCGGCATCCCCGAGACCGCGGCCGCCGAACTGCCCGGCGGCGCCGAACCGGAACAGGCCGACGCGCGCGCCCTCCAACTGGCCCTGTGGAGCGCCACCGGAGACTTCTTCCTCGACCAGCTCATGGAGAGCGACAGCCACACCCAGGAGACGGGCATCGACCTGGACTGGCTGCGCCTGCACCAAGCGGACCTCGTACGCGCCCGCGGCCCGCTGCCCGCCCTGCGCCTCGGCAAGCAGCCGTACGGTGTGCTGCCCCTGACGGTCATGCACCGCTGGCAGCCCGACCCGCAGGCCGACCGGGAACGCGGCCAACTCGCCGGACTGCACCGCGTACTGACCACCCTGCGCCCCTTCTGGCACGTCGGCGTCGAAACCCTGCCCCGGGTCGGCGGGCCCGACCAGCCCGACGACACCCTTCCCCTACCGAAGCCCGAACGCGACGTCCTGCGCGCCCTGGGCCTCGCCGCAGTGTCGAGATCGGTCGACGTACGCGACGTACGGGGCGCCCTCAACGCCTGCTACACCAACCGCCTCCTGGGCCTGGTGCCCGACTGCGGCACCGGACCCGAGACCCGGCTGTCCGCCGCCCTGAACCGGGCCCTGGGCCTGGACTACGAGCCCGTCGTCTCCCACCACCAGAACGCACCGCGCCCCAGCCGCCTGTGGCTGCCCGCCGCCCGCCTGACCGAACTGCCCGAAGGCGCCGACCCCGTCGCCGATCTCGCCGCGTTCCTGGAGGGGGTGGTCGACCGCTTCGAGCTCATCCACCTCCTGGTACGCCCCACCCGGGCCCGCACCCTCCTCGAAGCGCTGCTGCGGCACACCGCCAACCTGGAGTACGGCCACGCCGCCGCAGCGGCCGCGCACTCCGCACAGCTCGTGAAGGCCAACCGGCTGCGCTTCGCCGAGGTCATGCTGTCGTCCGGGGCAGCGCAGACGCTCGCCTCCCAGGCCGGCCTCAAACTCAAGCCGTTCGCCATGAAGTCCACCCTGGGCCTGGCCATGCCCGCCGCCGGCGCCGACGCGCACACCGTGCACGACGCCGTCGACGCCGAGCGCGCCCTGCTCGCCCCCGCCGTCGCCGACGCCGTCCGCAAGGACCGGGGCATCCTGCGGCCCCTCGACCTCGAACGCCCGTGGAGCGTCCGGCTGGCCGAGATCGACGCCGCCCTGCGCTACCTCGCCACCCGCGTCCACGCCTGGCACCAAGCGGGCGAGGACCCGTTCACCGTCATCGAACGGCTGCTGGGCGAGTGCCTCGACCTCGCCTCGCACCGCCTCGACGCCTGGATCACCTCGCTGGCCACCGTGCGCCTCCAGGCCATGCGGGCCGACGGCCGGCGGCCCACGGGCATCCAACTCGGGGCCTACGGCTGGGTGCAGGACCTCTCACCTCAGGAGGGCCGCCGCAGCGAAGGCTTCGTACTGGCACCGTCGCTGGCGCAGGCCGCCACGGCCGCCGTCCTGCACAGCGGATACCTGTCCCACCCCTCGGACCCCGGCGCGTTCGCCGTGAACCTGACCTCCGGCCGCATGCGCGCCGCCATGGCCGTCCTGGACGGCGTACGCCAGGGCCAGCCCGTGGGGGCGCTGCTCGGCTACCGCCTGGAACGGAGGCTGCACGAAGCGCGGGAGAACACCTCCGGACTCCTGGAACTCGACCGGGTCATCGCCCCGCTGCGCGCCCGGTGGCCGCTGCGCGCCCCGCACCACCCGGCCCCCGGCGCCCAGGGCTTCGTCGCGGCGCACGACGTCACCGACGGGGCCGCCGTGGGCGAGCTGTCCGTCGCCGCCGCGATGAGCCTGCTGGAGGGCGGCATCACGCCGCCCCTGGACCCGGACCGGGAGCAACCCGCCGTCCGGGCCGCACTGGAGGCCCTGCACGAGGACATCGACGCGGTCAGCGACCTGCTCCTCGCCGAAAGCGTGCACCAGCTCGCCCAAGGCAACTCCGACCGGGCGGGCGCCACCCTCAGCAGCCTCGCCGCGGGCGGCCAGGCCCCGCCCCGCCCGGAGTTCCTCGACACACCCGCCCAGGGCACGCCCGTCACCCACCGCGTCCTGCTCGTCGTCCCGGAGAACACGCCGCCGGCGGCCGACTGGGACGGCCCGGGCCGCCGCGAGCGGCCCCGCGCCGCGGCCGAACCCCGGCTCGACGCCTGGGCGGGCCACCAGCTGGGCCGGACCGACCGCATTCGGCTCCGCGCCGCCTGGCGGCGGCCCGGCCACGCCGCCCCGGTCGCGACCCGCACCCACCCCTGGCCCCTCACCGGTCACTGCGCCCTGGACGTCCTCGCCCTCGCCGCCGCCGGAGACCTGCGCCCCGCCCTCGGCCAGGCGCTCACCGCACACCGGCCCGACGACCTGCCGAGCGACGCCGTCGCCGAACTCCTCGACGGGCGCGGCGCCGGCTGGCCGCGCTCGACGGTCTCCCTGCAGGAGTTCGAGGCGCTCGCCGGCGCCGTCGCCGCCGTCCTCGCCACCGGCCGGCCCGGCGCGCCCGCCGACCTCGCGCCCGCCGCCGGCCCGCCCGAACAGGTCCTGGACGAGACGGAACTGCGCGGCCGCGCCCAGCGCACGCTCGACACACTGGACGACGCCGCACAGGCCGGGGACCTGCAACGGCTCGCCGCACACGGCATCGTCGTACCGGCCTCGGCCGCCGACGACGACCCGGCCGCCCGCACGAAGGCCGCCGTCCAGGAGGCCGGCGCCCGGCTCGACCTCGCACGACGAGCCCTGGCCCTTACCGGCCCGCAGGCCGCCGTGGAAGCCCTGCGGGAAATCTTCGGACCCGGCTTCCGCGCCGTCGGCCTCGGCACCGCACCGGCCGCACTCGCAGCCTCCTTCGGACCCGGCCTCGACCGCGGCGGCACGGACGGCACCATCCCGCGGGACTGGCTCGAACGCGCCGCCACCGCCCGCCCCGGCGCCGCCGCCCTCGCCGACCTGCTCGTCCACGGCGAAGCGACCGGCACCGGCGGGGACTTCGTCCTGCGCATCGGACAGACCCCCTTCACCCCCGGCGACCGGTGGGTCGGCGCCCGCCGCACGGACGAGCCGCCCCCCGCCACCGGCCTCGCCGTCCACGGCCGCCCCACCGCCGACCCCGCGGAGCCCGCCGCCGTCCTCGTGATCGACGAATGGACCGAACTCATCCCCGCCCAGCGGAACACGGCAGGGGTGTCCTTCCACTACGACGCCCCCGGCGCCCGCGCCCCGCACGCCGTCCTCCTCGCCGTGCCACCGGTCGTGGGCAGCCCCTGGACGGCCGGACTGCTCAGCGAAACCGTGCGCGAGGCCCTCGACCTCACCGGGCTGCGCCTGGTGGACCTCCAGGCCCTCGGCTGGGTCGGCCGCTATCTGCCCGGCGTCTACCTGCCCCAGGAATCGCTCGGCGCCCTCCCCGGCATCGCGCTCCTGGAAGCCATGAAGTCCCACATCTCCAAGGGCGCCATGACCAAGATCAGAGACCAGGAGGCCTGAGCATGGCCGACGACAAGGCGGTCTTCGCCCACTTCCACCGCATCGAGCCCAACGTCCGGCCGCAGGGCACCGGGGGACAGCTCGACGAAGCCCTGGAAGCCCGGATCGCCGACCCGCTGTTCCTGCTGGCCCGCCAATGGCAGCTGGCCGAGTTCCACGGCGAGGACGGCGGCTCGCCCGTCGGCTGTTCCGTGTCCACGGCGGCGGCCGCCGTGGACCGGTTCCGGCCCGGTGACACCGGCCCCGCCACGGCCTGTCCGCCCGGCGTCCCCCTCGACTACCTCGTCGAGGCGGGCCGCGACCCGGATCCCGCGGACCGCGAACTGCCGCTGCGCGCCGCCGCACGGGCCGGACTGCGCTTCCTCGGCCTGCTCCGCGCGCTGCCCGCCGCAGTCCGGGACTCCGTCACCGACCAGGCCCTGGCCGAGTTCCCCCTCGTCGACCCTCCCGCCCAGGAAGAGCCCGACGCCGGGCCGCACGCGGACCCGGCCGGGCAGGCGCTCGCCCAAGCCCTGCTCGCCCGGGCCCCGCACGGCGGCAGACTCGCCCGCGCACTGGCCACCGGCTGGCACCCGACCGGTCTCGGCACGGCCCACCTGAACGCCTTCGAGCAGGCCGCGACCGCATGGCGCGCCTGGTTCGCCGCCGAGCACACCCCGCCGACCCGCTCCAGCTGGGTACGCGACCGCCTCGAACACCACTTCGCCGTCGAGGCCTCCCACGGCAGCCGACGCATCACCCTGACCGCGCCCGAGTACCCGGGCGGCGGAGTCGAGAGCTACCACTTCGACATCGACGCCGAAGCCACCGCCCCCACGGACCCGCACCCCGCCACCCGCACCCTCCTGCCCACCCGCGCCACCTACCCCGGCATGCCCGCCGAACGCTGGTGGGAGTTCGAGGACACCACCGTCAACCTGCCCTCCGTCGACGCCGGCCCCACCGACCTCGCCCGGCTGCTGCTCGTGGAGTTCGCCAACGTCTACGGCAACAACCACTGGGTGGTGCCGCTGGAGCTGGACGTGGGCCATGTGCACGCCGTCACCGACCTCACCGTCGTGGACACCTTCGGCGAGCGTCTCAGCCTCGACGCCGCAGGCGACGAGCACTGGTCCCTGTTCCGGCCCGGCACCGCCGGCACCGGCCGTCCCGGCCCCGCCGTGCTGCCGCTGCTGCCCCGGGCGGCGGCCCGGCTCGAAGGCCCAGCGGTCGAAGAAGTGCTGTTCGTACGCGACGAGATGAGCAACCTCGCCTGGGCGGTCGAACGCACGGTGCAGAGCGCGACCGGAAGACCGCGCTCGCGCGCCGACGAGACCCCCGCCGCCGCCCCGCCCGCCCCTTCCGACGTCCCCGGCGCCCTCATGTACCAACTGGAGACGGCCGTGCCCTACCACTGGATCCCCCTGGTACCCGTACCGCTGGAACCCGGCTCGGCCGCCGTCCGGTTCCGGCGCGGCAGGATGACCCTGCCCACCGCACACGGAACCCTGCACACCCAGGCACGCGGCCGCCTGCTCGAACCGGAGGTCCCCCGCGTGTACTTCCGGGACGAGGAGATCCCACGCTCCGGTGTCACCGCCGGCCGGATCCCCGCCACCGCCCGCGGCCACGACGGCCGCCACTACTCCTGGACCGGGCGCCGCGCCCGGTCCGGACAGGGCGAGGGCGCTTCGGGGCTGGAATTCGACGGCGTGCTCCCGGCGAAGGAGACCACCGAGTGAACCACGGTCAAGGCGCGGTGACCGCCCTCGCGCTCACCCAGGGCGAGACCGAGCTCGTCAGCGCGGACGGCGCCGGCCGGCTCCTGCGCTGGCGCCGCGAGACCGGCGAGGCCCTCTGCCCACTGCTCGTCGCCCATCGGAGCAGCATCTGGGCGATGCTGCTCACGCCCGACGACGCCGAGATCGTCACGGCGGGCAGCGACGGCACCGTGAACCGCCGGCACCGCACGACCTCGATCTCGGCGGCCGACCCCGTCCCGGCCCACGGCGACTGGATCCTCGCGCTGCGCACGGCGCAGAACGGCTCCGAACTCCTCACCGCCGGCTACGACGGCACGGTACGACGCTGGAAGCGGGCCGACGGCACCTCCCTCGCCGACCCGCTGACCGCCCACGACGGGCCGGTCCGCGCCATGGCCCTGACCCCCGACGAACGGGCCGTCGCCACCGCCGGCGACGACGGGGCGGTCCGCCTCTGGGATCGCGAGAGTGCCGAACTCCTGGCCCGGTTCGGCGGCCACACCGGCCCCGTACCCGCCCTCGCCGTCTCCGCCGACGGCGGCGAGATCGTCACCGGCGGGCGGGACGGCACGGTGCGTCGCTGGGACCGCGCGATCGGCGGCCCGATCGGCGCCCCTCTCGTGGCCGGCGCGCCCGTCCACGTCCTCGCACTGACCGCGGACGGCGAGATCGTCGCGGGCTGCGACGACGGGACCGTACGCCGCTGGCGGCGGGCCGACGCCGGGCCCGTCGGCGCACCCCTGGAGACCGGCCACATGAGCGTCTGGGCGATCACCGTCACTGCCGACGGCAGGGAGATCATCACCGGAGGCTGGGACGGCTTCATCCGCCGCTGGGCGCGCGATCCGGCCGAGCCGGGAAACCTGCGGCAGGCCCGCAACCGGTCCCGGATCGTGGCCGCGCCGCGCCTGCTGATCCGCGGCGCCACGCCGTTCTGACGCACCGTTGCTCTGACCCTTCGCCGCACGACCCTCCGTCCCCACGACCGCCCGACAGCGGGGAGCAACCGATGGCCGACATCCAGATCGACACCTCGCGCCTCACCGTGCCGTCGTTCGGCGTTCCCGAGGCGGGCCTCGGCCCGGTCGACGGCTCGAAGAGCCCGCCGCCCACCCTGACGCTCCCAGCACCCGGCACCTACCACCTGCGGCAGGACCCCGCACCCGCCTCCGACGTCGTCTTCTCCGTGGCCGCCGACGGCACGCTCGACTTCGACGCCGCCCTCGACGGCATCGCCGAGGGACGGGGCACCCGCCTTCTCACCCTCCACGGGCTGCACGTCCGCGTGGACGGGACCGCTCTCGACCACGACCTCACGCTGGAGGCCGGCAAGAGGCCCCTGAAGTCGGACCGGCCCCACGACCTGTCCCTCCTTCCGTGCGGCCGGTACCGCCTCGGCGGAGGAAACGGCAAGCTGGACTTCGCCGTGGCCGTCGACGGCTCGGTCCACACCGCTGCGGACACCGCCGGCTACGCCTCCACGTCCGGCAACACCCTCACGGTCCACGGCCGCACGATCCGCATCGACGGCACGGCGTTGTCGCACGACCTGCTGCCCCTCGGCCTGGCCCGCCCCGCGGAATGGCTTCCCCGAGCTGCCGTGAACGAACTGACGGTGCTTCCGGCAGCCGGATACGGCTTCCAGACAGGGGCGGGGATCGTCGCGGACTTCCGGTACGGCGTGGACCGTGCGGGACGTGTCACGGTGGGCCAGGAGTTCTCCGGCTTCGCCGCAGCCGACGGCAGCACGCTGCTGCTACAGGGGTGCGCCGTCCGCATCGACGGCACGGCGCTGTCGCACGACCTGCTGCCGCTGGGTCTGGCCCGCCCGTCCGAGTGGCTTCCGAGAGCCACCGTGAACGAACTCACCCTTCTCCCGGCGGACTTCTACGGCTTCCAGCCAGGGCCGGGAGTCGTCGCGGACTTCCACTACGGCGTCGACCGGGACGGGCACGTCTTCGTGGCCTCTCAGTACGCGGGCTGCGCCGCGGGCGTCGGCGGCACGCTCGCGTTGGGCGGATACCCCGTCGTCATCGACACGAACGACGCGGACAGCGACCTCGTGGGGATCAGCAACATCCAGACGAGCAGCCCCGGACCCCCGCCCTTCCGGCGCGGCAGCCGCGAGGCCGAGTTCGTGCTCCTGCCCGCCGCCGGCTACGTCCCCCGGACGACGAAGGGCGTCTTCAGGAGAGGGTTCGACGTCGAGCGGGACGGCACCCTCGCCTTCCCGTATTCGGTCGCGGGCCGCTACGCCGTCAGCCCGCCCACCTCGCCCAATCCGTCGGAGGAGGGGCAGGAAGTCGTCCTCGGCACGTTCGTGCGCCCCACCGACCCGGATGCCACGGACCCCGCCGGGCCGCAGGGCACGGTCACGTTCTCCCTCCAGGGCGGCCCCCTCCTCGGGACCGCCGAACCGGACCAGCAGGGGCGGGCGGCCCTCACCACGAGCGCGCTGCCGCTCGGCGAGAGCGTCATCGTCGTCGAATACGCGGGCGCCGGGGCTTTCGCGCCCGCGGCGACGACCGTCCGCCACCATGTGATCCCACGGCTGGGCGAGCCCCTCGCGGACGCCGCCCTGCCCGAGGTCCTGGAGTGGGCCCTGCTGCCCGTACTCGCCCGGATGGCCGATCCGCACGCCGTCGACGGCCACGTCAAGCTGGCCCAGTGTCTGCTGAACGCCGTCGGGGTCGCGCAGCCCGCACTCGTCGTCGACGGCAACTTCGGAGTCCTCACCCTCGCCGCCGTACAGGCGTTCCGCTCGGGCCCGCTCCTCACCCCCGGGGACGAGGTCGACACGCCCGTCTGGTTCGCGCTCGCCGTGGCCGCCCCCTTCCCGCTACTGGAACCCGGCCCCCGCCTGCCGCCCATGAAGGGCCCGCCGGTGGCCCTCGTACAGCAGCTGCTCAACCGGAAGGGCGCCGAACCGCAGCTCGACACGGACGGCACGTACGGGCCGACCACCGAGGCGGCCGTACGCGACTTCCAGGCGGCCCACGGCCTCACCACCACCGGAACCATGACCCCCGAGACGTGGTCCGCACTCGCCGGCTCGCCGCCCGACCCGGACCCCACCCCCGCCGAACCCAGGGCCATGCGCCTGACGTTCTCCTACGACGGCGCGGACTGGGCCGCGGGCGGCCCGGTCGTGCGGTTCGTCTCCCGCCAAGACCTGGAGATGACCGCCCCGCGCGGTGCCGACCCCGACGACTCGCCCGAGGGGCGTTCCGGATTCTGGTACGAGGTCCGCGACGCCGCGGGCCGGGTGCTCTACCGGCGCAGCCGCCATCGGCCGATCGAGGTGGTCCGGGAGGTCCCGCACCCCGAGGACGGTCTGTCCACCGTGCCGATCGACAGTCCTCGGGGCGCCTTCGAACTGGTGGCGCCGGTACTGCCCGAAGGCGCCTCCGTCGTGCTGTTCAGCAGCCCGCCGAGCCCCGGAAGACTGACCGAACCGGCGTCCGAGATCTTCTCCCTGCCCCTCGCCTAGCGCATCGCCCCGGCCTGACGACCCGCATGGTCCGACCGAAGGAGTGCCCGTGAAGGTCGTCGAGTTCGCCCTCGGTGACATCAGCCGAGTCGCCCACGGCTGGACCGTCGCCGTGGTGCCCGAGGGTTATACGCAAGCCGACCTGAAAGACGGGCTGTTCGACGCCGACGTGGCGAAGTTCGTCAAGAGGCTGCTCGTGAGCGCGCCGTTCTCCCGGCCCGAGCTGCGCCCGCTGCTGAACGTGGTCATGGTCCGCAAGGCCTCGGCACACAGCGGGGAGGACATCCGGCTGCTCACGCCCGCGCCCGCCGTATCCCCGTTCGGCACGGCGTTCGACGCCCTCTTCGGCCGTGACACCTTCCAGGGCGCGCAGATCGAACGCGTCCTCTACGGGGACTCCGCCAAGGTGATCAAGTTCGTGCGGGACCAGCCCGGCCTTCGCCCGGTGAGCCACTTCCTCGTCATCGTCAACAACACGGACATCTACGGCGGATCCATGCATGCCGAAGTGGGCTGGTTCAGCAAGAACCGAGACTCCTGGCCGGACGTGGCCCTCCACGAACTCGGGCACCAGGCCTTCGGGCTCGCCGACGAGTATCCCTACACGCGCGGCTGGGACGACCCCGTGTCCGTGTTCCCGGCCGTCGCGCCGGAGCCCGAGGAACCCAACGTCACCAAGGTGAAAAACGCCGTCAAGATCAAGTGGTCCGACCTCCTCACCGTGCCTGCGTGGCAGGTGCCCACCACGGTGACCAGCACGCCGTGCACGCGCGAACACCGCGTCATCGCCGACCCCGATCCACCGATCCCCGCCGGCGCCGTCGGCGCCTACGAGGGCGCGTACAACTACGACTGCGACGTCTTCCGGCCGTCCCTGCAGTGCCGCATGCGCGAGAGCACCGATCCGTTCTGCCGGGTGTGCGAGACGAGGGCACGTCTGGACATCGGACGCCACCTGCTCCTCCTGAGCCAAACCACCCCGTGCCCCGCGGGATCCTGGACGCACGTGCAGAGCTTCGTGGCCGCGGCGCACCCACCGCGCATGCTGTCCCACAGCATGGTCACCGGCGCCTACGCGATCTCCCCGGCCATCGGCTACAAAGGCGTGCCCCGCCGCCCCGACGGCACACCGCCCCTCTTGGAGTCCAACCACTCGTTGGGCACAGGGTCCATCGGCACCGGCTGGAGCTCGCTGGTCCCCTTCGAACTTGGCGGGACTCTGCACTTCCTCGGCCACCAGGCCGGATCGGGCGCGCAGGCGATCTTCGCCCTGAACGAGTTCGCGACCGTACTGACCCCCACCCACACCACACCGCCCGGCCACGCCTCGCACACCCACGTGGTGACGCTCGACGTCGCCGGGGCGCCGCACTACATCGGCTACGACTACCTCAGCGGCGACGCAGGGCTCTTCCGCCTCGACAGCGCCACCGCCGCCCCCGTACCCGTCAACACCATGCAGTGGGGACGGGGCCACACGGCCGTCGTGGCCCTGATGATCCGTGGCGAACCCCACGCCATGACCTACCGCATGCACACCGGCGAGGTGATGATCCGCCGCCTCACCCCGACCGGCTTCACGATGGCCTTCGCCTCGCGCTCCGGCTTCTGGAAGCGCGCCATCACGCACGTCGCGCCCCTGGACATCGACCACCAGCCCTACCTGGTGCGGTATTCCGGCGTCGACGGCAGCGCGTACATCCACTACGTGCGCGAGGACGCGACAGGCGTCGACCCGGTGTGCCACGTCCCACCGCCCGGCATCGGCGGCCTGTCGCTCTTCGGGGTGGGCGCCTCGGCCATCGGCCAGGTGGACCTGCCCCACGGCGACGGCAGTCCTGGACGGGACCTGTACTTCTACAACGCCAAGGACCAGTCGCTGAGCATCTCTCCCCTGAACCCGAAGTGAGAGCCGTCAGCCGCGCCGCAACTCCACGCCCGCCAGGGCGACGGTACCGCCCCGGGCCGCACCGGCCGGCGCGGCGAGGGACAGCCGGATGGCCCGTGACGTCGCCGACGCCGACGGGGAACGTCTGCGAGCCGGGCTCGTCGCCCAGACCGAGTCCCTTGTGGACCCTCCGGCCGTCCCGCGCCGTCACCTCCCCGCCGATCCGAGGGCCCGCCCCTGGCGCACATACTCCTGCGGCGACGTCGAGGCCCTCGTTGACCACCGACACGCCGCGTCCGGGCGCGCCCCAACAGCGGTGGCTGATGATGTGGAATCAGGTTTGTCAAGGCTGAGTAGCTACGATGCGACGGCGGTTTCCCTCACGTCCTGCCAGGTGGCGTGATGCACGCGCCTCTGTGTCACTGCACTACCGGGCAGCACGGCCGGACTGTGGTCCGGGCGAGCGCCGCAGTCCGCGCGCGCCGGGATTCGCACGAAGGTCTCGGTCTGGTGCAGGGTGGCGGCCAACTGTGCGTCCGTGGACGCGGACAGCACTGACTGGCCGAAGCGGTAGAACGGCAGTGCGACATCACCATCGCGGGATCAATCGGCAGTTGCGATGATTGGTCGAGGCCGGGCGCGCATGCCTATCAACTTCGAGGCACACAGTTTTCTCGCAGACCCTTGCAGCAATCACCCGCGAGTACGGAGCGATTTCAGTCAATTCCAGAACGAGCCACGACGGGTGGCGCGGTCGTCACGGCCACGCCCACGTGCCGAGAAACTCTCACCTTCTTTGCCTGTGACTATGGGAACGGCAAAGAGAGCACGGGGCTTTGTTCACTTCTAGGGGCAGCGTTTGTCTGCCGGTTTGGGCAGCAGTTGCGGATCCTGGCGCCCGTGAATGTCCCCGAGGATTAGCAGCGCCCTCGGGGTGTCACTGCCCGCCGCGTGGCCGGGTGAGTTCAGCTCCGACCTTGGTCAGCATCTGGCCGAGGAGGTGGAGAGCGCGTGCCCGTGTCGCCACTCCGCGCGCTGTGCCCGTCCAGTAGGCGTCGGTGAGTTTCTCGGTCACCGCGAGGGTCTGGCTGTCGTCTTGGGCGGCCAGCACGAGGACGAACCGCACGTAGTCACCGATGTCGGTGCCCTGGGGGTGCTGGTTCATGAAGGTGCGCAGGCGCGCTGTCAGGGCGGGCAGGGTGCGGTCCGTCGGGAAGACGACTGCGAGGCCGGCGAGGGCCAGCCGAACTGCGGGGCATTCGGCTGGCCAGCGCGACAGCAGATTCGGGGTGTGCAACTGGACTGCGTTGCAGGCCCGGGCCTCGCTGTCGGGATCGGAATGTTGTGGGGTGGCTGGCCAGGTCTGGGCGAGGTGGCGCTCAGCGACGGTGGCGGCGCTGAACAGCAGGTCGACGGCTTGGAACCGGTTCCGGGTGGGAATCCGGTCGTCGACGGCCAGGGCCGCGAGCAGGGCGAGGCCGTCGGCGGTGTCGGGCTGACAGGTGTCCTGGTGGAGGATCTCGTTGTAGAACTCGGCGAGGAAGGTCCGGTCGTCCCAGGCGGGGTCGATCTCTGAGTCGAACAGCATCGCCGCTTGGAGCGGCCTTCGGTCCGGCAGGCGGTCGGCGATGACGTCCCGGAAGAGCTGCCGGATCGGCGGACCACAAGCGGTCGCGTCGTGCTGAGTCTGCTCGGGTGCGGCGTGCGTGTGCATGACCAACGCAGCCTACTGGAGCATGTTGGGCCGATGGCCCGGCGCCTGGAGGGCGGCGGGCCATCGAGGCGGGCAGCGGCAGAGGTCAGCCGGCCTTGGCCGCCTCTTCGGCGCGAGCGCGGGTGCTGGCGAGGCGGTAGGAGTTGGTGAGGGAATCGACCACCCCAGGGGGCGAGCCCTGCTCGCCTACCACATGGGAGCCGCGTACACGGCCCTGCACCGCCACGCCGACGCGGAACGCACTCTGCGCGTCGCGCGTCAGCGGTTCGAAGAACTGGGCGACGGGCCCGACATCACTCTCAACGTCGCGAAGACGTGGCTGCGGTGTGCGGAGGACCGGCGGGCCTGCGGACAGTTCGAGGCCGCGATCGAGGCCCTGGACTCGGCGGCGGTCGGCATGCGGGAGGCGGGTTCCCCGTACTTCCTCGCCGTGGTCCATCTCCTGCGCGGCGACATCCGTACGGACCTGGGCGACGACCGTCTCTCCGCCGACGACTGGGAGTGCGCCCGGCGGCTGTTCGACGAGGCGCGCAGCGGCCGGGCGGCGGAGGCCCGCCGACGATTGGAGGAGAACCCCGCACAGGAGTGATCACAGGACGGTGAGCTCGATCAGCCCCTGGTCGAGGAGGCTGCCCGCGCGGACGGAGATCCGGCCCCGGGCACCGGGGTGGATCGGCTCAGCCGTGGACTGCGCCCAGATGTGAGCCACCGAAGCCGCGACGGCGAAGGACGCCCAGGCCGGGGCCACGGCCCAGCTGCATCGCAGTCGTGTGCCGTCGTCCAGCACGGCGGTACAACTTCGGTCGGCCTCCTCGACGGCGACCATGCGACACCCGGGAAAGCGGTGCGTGAAGTCGGACCACTTCACTTCCGCGGGCGACAGGCCACGCTCCAGGGGCAGCAGGAGCACGTCGGCGGACCGGGGCCAGCGGGGGTCGGGATCGTCAGGGTCGGCGGCGAGGTGTGCCGAGACGAGGTGACGGTCCTGGGTGCGCTGCAGCGCGGCGGGGAAGCGCCGCAGCCACACGGCGGCGTCCTCGGCGCAGACACCTTCCGCGGTCGTCGCGGCGGTGACGAGCGTGGCCGGCAGATGAGGGACTTGGCGCGTGGACGGCTCGGGGGACGGAACGGGTATCGCGCGGGTGGCGGCCGGCTGTGTCGGCTCAGGAAGATCCAGCCACAAGTAGAAGAGTCGTCGCAGCAGGACGGCTGATCTGCCCGGCTCCGACGTCACGCTCTCTCGCAGGGCGGAGAGTTCGGGGTTGTCGGGCTGGGCGTTCGCCGCGTGCAGGAGTTGGGGGAGCAGGGGGTGTGCGGGCGAGAGGCGGGGAAGGAGCGTCCCGAGCCGCCGCATGGGGGAGTCAGGGGCCACGCTGTAGTCGTTGAATGCGCCGAGAACGCATGGAATTCCGAGAGAATGCCCATACATGGTCAATGATCCGTGGTCACCTACAAGGAAATCTGCCGCGCAGAGCGCCGCTTTCCATGTTTCGGTCTCCGGGGCGGGGAGCAGGAGTCCGGATTCGAGCAGAGGGGCGAGCCATTTATGTATTTGCCAGGCTCCGTGAAAGTGCCAGGCATTGGGATGCACGGCGGCGAGCACCCGGAATTCGTCTGCCGGGAGTTCGGCGAGTGCCCGACGCAACACCCCGGCCTGCGGCGTACCCAGTACCGAATCACGTCCCCAGGTCGAGGAGACGACCACAAGCCGCTGGCCGGGGAGCAGGCCCAGTGCCCGCCGGTAGGTCCCCCGGAACGGCAGCCCGGCGTTGAGCTGGTCGAGGCACGGGTCGCCGGCGACGAACGCTCTGGGGACTGCTTCGGGACACCCCTCGGCGAGTCGTTCGAGCTGTTCGGCATGGGACAGCACGATCACCGACGGGACCACACGCCCATCGTGAACAAGCCACTCGCCGGTGAGTCCGAAGGCTCCCGGCTCCCGGCTCCCGGCTCCCGGCTCCCGGCTCCCGGCTCCCGGCTCCCGGCTCCCGGCTCCCGGCTCCCGGCTCCCGGCTCCCGGCTCCCGGCTC
>NZ_JBSFEV010000042.1:0-40314 GCF_053594615.1 Streptomyces sp. NPDC001858 | reverse complement strand
CTCAAGTGTTTATTGTATCCCGCTCCGTGCGGCGCCCCTATCAGTGGAAACGGAATTCTGTGAAGATCCCCGCCTCGGCTCGTGGCGACAGCGATATCGAATGGCTGTGAAATCGCTTCTTCCCACGGGAGGGGCGGTTCGCGCCGCCAGGAGCCGGGCGACGGCCGCGTTGCCGGCGCCGTGCTGCAACCGTTGCACGGACCGGGCGTCGAGCGTGCCGGAACCGCCGGCTGCGGGGCCAGCTGGCCGTTTTCGTGCGTCGCTGTCGCTTTCGGACCGGTTCTTCGGGGTGTCGGTTGCGTCGCTCTCGGGTGCGCGTTTGTCAGCGTGCACGTCGGAGTGGTCCCCTCAGCGGAGTACGGGGTGATGCGCAGTCCGTATCGAGCCTCCGACGGGGGCGGTGCTGTGGTGACCGGGTGCGGGGCAGCACCACGGGCACCGGCCGCGGCCCGTGCGGGCAGCGGCCGGGGCGGTTTCCAAGGCTGCGCGAGAAGTTGAGGTGCTCGTTGTCCCTTCGCCCCTGCTCCGGCGAGAAGCTTTCGTCCTGGCGTGCGCAGGCCGCGCGGGCCGGCGATCCGGGCGCTACGGCGGCATTCGGGTGCGAGACCGGCTTGAACGGCCGATGTCCAGCCGATGTGCGCGCTCGCTTCCGAGACGGCCTTTGCCGCGCCCAGGGTGCGTTCGCCGCAGGCGTCGGGTGCCGGGGGCAGCCGGCGAGCAGGGCGGTGCCGTCGGTGTAGCGGGCGAAGAGCTGCGGCCCCCAGGAACGCACCTGCCCGCGGGGGTTGCGCCACAGCAGCCGCACCGGCTGCCCCGCCAGGTCGGTCACGCGCGGATCGCGGTCCAGGACCATCAACTGGGTGCGCATCGCGTTCGATCCCGCAGAAACGTGCCGTCGGGTCGTGGACGACCACCACAGGCCCGGTCCCCACCGCCGCCCCGGGATTACCGGGAACGCCGACACAGGCGCCAGGTCCTCGAAGGCCACCACGAGGGCGACGTCCGCCCACCGCTGCTGGACCACCTGCCCGACGGGGTCGAGAAAGACCGCCTCAAACCCGGTACCGCGATCGGCCGCCACCCGCCCTGCCCGGCTCCAGCGATCCGCCCGCTCCTCGCCCGCCATGGCATCACGCGCGTCGCCGATGTCGCTGGCCCGGACGACCTCTACATCCGCGTCACCATGGCCGTACGCCCCCCTGGCCCACACCCTGTCCGTGGCTCAAGGCAAGGGCGCGGCACGGGACGCCGCCCGAGTCTCTGGCGCAGTGGAGGCGATCGAAGCACGGCACGCCGCGCACGCCGTCCCCGCTCCCTCCATACGGCAGGCCGCAGCCTCGGACCTTGCGCTCCACCGCACCGGCCCGGCGGCTGGACACGGCAGTTTCGAAGTGTGACGCGGGATCACCGCGGCTCCACGCTTCGGCGATGTCCGGAGATGCATCGCTGTGGACGGCCGGCCTGGAACCGGGGTGCTGAAGCTGTCCAAGGTCCGCAGGAAAGTATCCACTTGCCGAACTGCCCGCAAAAATAGCCAAGTTCAACACTGAAGGGCGCCGACCGACATACCCCCGTATGGCTGCGCAGTCTGTCGGCCCTCCCGTGATCTCGACTCAGAACACCTTCTGACAGGGTTTCCAAGACGAGACCCTGTCGTTCCGTTCACTCATTTCTTGACCTGATTCATCCGCCAACGCCGTGATCTTCTGATCTGCATTTTTGGATGTCTGCCATCAGCCGATGGTTCCAGTGATCACCGTCACAGGGTGGGTTGATGCTGCTGTTCAGCGGGATTTGGCGACCTGACAGCAGACAGCAGACAGCAGACAGCAGACAGGTGTCGCTGACGGTGATCACGCGGTAGCGGATAAGGGGTGCAAGCGATGCTGGTCAAGTCCAGGAAGGGTTCGGCTTTGCGCTGGTGGCGGCGGTGGCGGCGGTGGCGCCGACCGGACAGCCGGTGGGCCAGGCCACTGGCGTGACACCTGGGCCAAACGGAACGGACAACGAAGAATCAAACGCTTACCCAGGCGACTTCGCAATTCCCGGTGGCGCGGGGAGCCATGGCCCTGTGCGGCTCCGCCGCATGGACGCGATTGGCCACAAGCGACCCGTAGACGTAACGAGTCCAGGGGGTTGGGTCAGTCGATGGTACTGATCTTGACCGTGCCATAGTGAAGTAGCAGTCGCCGGAACTCGCCTCGGATGCGGCAGCGGCTGCTCTGCGAAAGACCCTGCTGGGCAGCCCGCACCCGGCGACCGGAAAGGCCGAGACCACATGACCACAAGCGACCGTGGGAAAAGCCCCGACGCCAAGACCGGTGAGACTGGGGATGAAGCGGCGGCAGCTCCCCCGCTGCCCCGTCGGCACCACGGCGAGCGGCCCGACCGTCCGGTCCTTGGCACCGGGTCCGGCCCCGAAGGATCCATGTTCGACCCGGCGGCAGCCCTCGCCGCGCGCACGGCGCCCACGCCCCCCGCGAGCGAGGTGGACTGGCCGGATGCCCCGGACACCACGGCCGCCGGGGCGGCCCGGCGGAGCGACCTGGGCGGCTCCCCGGCCTCTGCGGGGGCACGCCGCGTACCGCCACTGTTCGACCCGACCGTCGCCCGCGCCTCGCGCGCCTTGGGCACGACCCCCGCCCCTGAACCCGACCAGGCCGCCGACCCGGCCGCCGACCGCGGCCCGAAGCGTCGGCCGGTCAGGAAGCTCGTGCTGATCGGCGTCATGGTGCTGCTCGCCCTGGGCGGAGGCGCCGTCGTGCTGCTCACCGGATCGGAAAGCACCCCGTCGGACAGTCGGGCGACCGGCACAGCGGGCTCCCGCGGTTTCGACCGGTCCCCCATGGGCGGGGACCCGGAGGACGTCGCCGCGTCAAGCGATTCACCGTCGCCGTCCGGAAAGCCGAGCGGCGGTCAGGGAACGGAGAGCCCTGCCACAGCCACAGCCACCGCAGGGGAAACCACCAAGGCCACGCCGTCCGCAGCCACTACCAAGCCGTCCGCGCCCCATGCCACGCCCTCCAAGCAATGGACCACGCTGGTCGTGACGTCCACAAAGGTGCTCGAGTCCGGCCAGTCCTGGCGCTCCGACCGCACGATCATCGCGATGGAGTCGGACGGCAACCTCGTCATCCGCGACGAGAACAACCGCGTCCGCTGGTCGGCCGGGACAGCGGGCCGCGGCCACCGCACCGTCTTCCAGGCGGACGGCAACCTCGTCGTCTACACCACGGACAACGCCACCGCCTGGTCCAGCAGTACCGCCGGTCACGATGGAGCCACCCTGGTCCTGCGCGCCGACGGCGATGTCGCGATCGTCAGCAACGGCACCACGGTGTGGCGCAGCAGGACCCAGCACTAGAAGGTGGACGCCGGCCGGCCCGTAACACCCGTACGTCCGACCAGCCAGGCGTGGGCGTGCGATCTGCTCAGCCCATTCCCTGCTCGGGGCGCTCGGCGCGGAAGGCCCGCCGGTACACCTGCGGGCTCGTCCCCACCACCCGGCGGAACCGTTCCCGGAAGGCCATCGGCGAGCCGAACCCCGTCTGGGCGGCGATGCGTTCCACCGGGTGGGCCGTCGTCTCCAGCAGGTACTGCGCCCGCCGCACCCGCGCCCGGTGCAGCCACTGCAGGGGCGTCGTCCCGGCCTGGTCGCGGAAGCGGCGGTTGAGGGTGCGGGTGCTCATGCCCGCTTCGGCGGCGATCTCGTCCAGGGTGAGGTCGCGGTCGCAGTGCTCCTCCGGCCGGCGCAGCACCGGCTCCAGGGTGGCCCCGGCGGGCGCAGGCGGCAGGCCGTGGACGGTGAACTGGGCCTGGCCGCCCCTCCCGTTCGAGCGGCATGAGACGCGGGCCTACTCGGTGACCATCACAGGATCATTCGGGAAGGTACGCCCTCTGCGTGCACTCCCGGGCCGATCCACAAGTTCTCAGTGGCACGCCGGAATCCGCCTGTCACTCCGCCTGACTCGGATTCCGCACCCGATCTCCCCGGAGCACAAAGTGGCTTTGCGTCGCTCGATGAAGGTCGCCGGAGCAGCCATATGCGTCTGCCGCGGCCGGTACCGGCTGATCGACGCCTGCGGCATCGAACATCGCCCGGCCCTCCATGGTTGCGGTGTCGATGCCCTGCGCGATGACGTGCAGGCACATCCTGAATCGACCGCCATGGCGGTGCGGGAAACGGCGACCGACCGCCGGAGTCCGACGGCCGGTCGCTGACCTGCCGTCCGGACGCCTGCTGGACAATGGGGCCATGAGCATCGTCAAGATCAACGTCCTCACGGTCCCGGCAGAGCAGCGCGAGACGCTGGAGCAGCGGTTCGCCGCCCGGGCCGGCGCGGTGGAGGGCTCGGACGGCTTCGAGTGGTTCGAGCTGCTGCGGCCGGTCGAGGGCACCGACCAGTACCTCGTGTACACGCGCTGGCGCACCGAGGAGGACTTCCAGAAGTGGATGGCCGGGCGAGCGCAGGCGGCGCACGGCGGCGCCTCCGCGGAGGGCGGCGGCGAACGGCCCAAGCCGGCCGCGACGGACGCCACGCTGTGGTCCTTCGAGGTGGTCCAGCAGGCGGCACCCAAGGAGGGCTGACCTGTGTCGGCCCGGGGTGACCCCACCTCACCCCGGGCCGCGCACCCTCAAGCCGCCTCCCGGACGTCCACGGGGCGGGTTCGCCCGCCAGGGCGTCCAGGAGGCCCGGTCCGTGAGCACGGGGTCGTCCGACGGGCGGCTCCGGCCTTGCCGAGTGCTGCCCGGCTGCCCGGATCGGCTTGTGCTGTCGTCGGGGTCAGTCCGTCACGGTGAGCGTGCCCGTCAGGGTCAGGCCCGCTCCGGTGCCGTCCTCGGGCGTGGCCGTCAGCTGCCAGATGTACGTGTCCGCGGGGACCGGGTCGCCGTCGACGAGGGTGCCGTCCCAGCGGACCGTCAGGGAGGCGCCCACGGCCGTGGCGTCGAGGGTGTGCACCACCTTCGACTTGCGCTTGATCACCAGCTGGGCGCCGGTGGCGGGCTTCGACAGCTGCCACTGCGGGTTCCACGTCGCGCCCGCCGTACGGGCGTAGGCCGTCGGCGTGTCGGTCGTGGTCACGGTGAGCGGCTGGGCGGGGACGCCGCTCGGTACGACGTGGGCCTGCCCCGTGGCGTCCCGCCAGGCGATGCCGCCGCCGAACTTGTCGACGTCGTGGTTCTTCCAGTTCGAGACCGCGGGCAGGTCGGTGAGGGTGCGGGACTCGGCCGCGGTGCCGGTGCGGAAGTCGGTGAGCTGGAGCGTGCCGACGCTCGTGTCGTGGTTGACGACGAAGCCGTCACCGAGTTCGCCGCGCCGAGGAAGGCTGATGGTGGCGCCGGTCTCCAGGTCGTCCACGCCGAACAGCGTGGACGGGTCGCCGCCGACGATGTCCTGGCCCAGGCAGTCCCAGTACACCCAGCGGCCGACGGTCTGGATGTCACGGATCACGCAGGAAGCCCCGACCGCGTACGAGCTGACCGTGCCGGTCGCCAGGTCGCGGGCCTCGATCCGCCCTCCTGTGCCGTCCGTGGTCCACAGCTGGGAGCCCCACAGCGCGGCAGCGGGCGTGGTGAGATGCTGCACCGCCGCCGCCCCGCCGGGCGCCTCGAAGTCGACGACCACCCGCTCGTCGCCGCCGCCGTACACCGCGTACCGGCCGGCGGCGTCGCGCAGTGCGCGGCCGGAGGCCGCAGGGGTGTTCCGGTCGAAGGGGATCACCTCGGTGCGGGTGCCGGACGCGGTGGCACGGACGATCACGTCCCGCTGGGTGGTGTCGTCGTGCCGGACATGGACGACCGACCCGTCGCCGGCACCCAGCGGCTGACCGTAACTGTCCCCGAGTCGCGCGGTGGTGAGTTCGGAGCGCGGCCCCGCAGGCGTCCCCCGTGAGCGTCACCCGGCGCGTCATGTAGGCGGGGCGCGGCGCGCTGTCCTCCTCCTTGGTGACCAGCTGACCGCCGGAGAGCGCGATTTCGCGTACCACGGCCGGTCGGGACGGCACCTCGGACAGGGTGCGCAGGCTCAGCCCGCCGTCCGCCGCGACCTCCACCCGGCGCACCGCCCAGTCACCGGCGTCCGCGCCGCCCACGGTGAGCGCGCCGCCGCCGGGCACCTGGAACAGGTCTGCCTGTGCGGCGGCCAGCAGCGTGACCGGCGAACCACCGCCCAGCGGGACGGCCTTGAGGGGGCCGCCACGGCGCAGCGGCGGGTCCTGATCGGTCGGGGCGCCGGTCCGGTAGCCGGTGAGCAGCCAGTCACCGGCCAGCCCGACGACGGGGATGTCCGTGCCGGAGGCCGGTACGGCGACGGAGGTCTGCGCCCCGGTCGGCGTCGCGGCCGACCACGCGGGCCGTGCTCATGCCCTGCTGGTACCAGGCGATGTGGGTGAAGCCGGGTCCGCCCCTGCACCAGCCGCGATCCACAGGGCCAGCCGATCTGCGCCACCTGCTACCAGCGACACCGCACCGGCGAGCCGTGCGCCCGCTGCGGCCGGACAAAGCCGGTCAACACTCGATGGCCCATCGGGCCGGTCCGCATGACCTGCTACACCGCCGTGCTCCGTTCACCGGCTAAGTGCCCGCGCTGCCGCATGATCCAGCCACTGATCGCGCGCGGTGACGACGGCACCGAGGTCTGCGGACCCTGCGTCGGCTTCGCCGCCGACTACACCTGCAAGCAGTGCGGCCGGGCGGGCAATCCCCACAGCCGCGGCCGATGCGCTCACTGCGTCCTCGCCGAACGAGTCAACGCCCTGCTGGCCGGACCCGACGGCACGGTCACCCCACAGATGGAACCGCTCGCGGCCGCGCTGACGGACGCTCCCTCACTGTTCCCCGCCATCCAGTGGATCAAGGAGAGCCCGAACACCAAGCTCCTCGCCCGGCTCGCGGCCGACGGCCATGTACTCAGTCACGAACTGCTGCACGAGCTCCCGCCCAGTCGGAACCAGCGCTACATCCGTCAACTCCTCGTTCACACAGGCATCTTGGAGGAACGCCACGAGGACCTCGAACGCATCCAGGGCTGGCATGCGCACGAACTCGCGGACAAGCCGGCCGCACACGCCAACCTCGCCCGCCCGTTCCTGCACTGGTTCCTGCTTCGACGAGCACGCCAACGGGCCGCCCACCGCCACCATCCAGCCTCCGCCGACCGCGACCTGTGGCGCCGCGTCAGCGTCGCCCTGGACTTCCTGGCCTGGATGGACCAACGCGACCTGGTCCTCGCCGACCTCGCCCAAGAACACATCGACGACTGGATCGCCGGAGCCACCGGCCAACGCCGCTACCTGATCCGATACTTCCTGAAATGGACCACGAGCCGTCGCCTCACCCGCGAACTGACCGTCCCCTCCATCCCGAGGCAGGAGCCCCAAGACCTGCTCGACGAGGACGATCGACGGCCCCTCCTCCAAAGCTGTCTGACCGACGATGCCCTGCCCACGGACATCCGAGCTGCCGGTGCGATCACCCTGCTGTTCGGTCCGTCCACCGAACGTCTCTGCCATCTGACGCCCGAGCACCTCAAGTTCGACGACAAGCACGCCCACCTCATGCTGGGCCGCCACCCCGTCCTGCTGGCGCCAAGGCTCGCCGAACTGCTCCGTCAACTTGCCGCTGGGTCGCCTACGCCCGACGCGACTGGGCCGAATACGTCGCCGGGCGAGCCGAGGACAAACCAGGAGACGCCGTTCCAGCCGTCGACTAGCCTCGCGAGGTTGTTCTTCACACCTTCAGGAGGAGACCATCATGGCCGAGCCGTTCCCGCCCATCGAACCGTACGCGCACGGTCTCCTCGATGTCGGCGACGGAAACCAGATCTACTGGGAGACCAGCGGGAATCCCAATGGAAAGGCGGCTCTGCGCGTGCACGGCGGGCCCGGCAGCGGGGGGAGCCGTGGCAGTCGCAAGATGTTCGATCCCGAGGTCTACCGGATCGTCCTGTTCGATCAGCGTGGCTGCGGTGAGAGCCAGCCTCACGCCTCCGACCGGTTCGTCAGCCTCGATCCCAACACCACCGACCACCTCATCGAGGATATGGAGCGGCTACGCGAACACCTGGGCATCGAGCGATGGCTCCTCTACGGCGGCTCCTGGGGTTCAACACTGATCCTCGCCTACGCTGAGCGCTATCCCGAGCGAGTCTCCGAGGTTGTCATTGTCGGCGTCACCATGACCCGGCCGGAGGAGACCGACTGGCTCTACCACGGCGTCGGACGCCTGCTGCCGGGCCCCTGGGAGACATTCCGCGACGCACTTCCGGAGGCGGACCGGAGCGGCAATCTCGTGTCCGCCTATAACCAGCTGCTGAACAGCCCTGATGAGGCGGCCAGGGTGAAGGCGGCGCGGGACTGGTGCGCTTGGGAGGACGCCGTCATCGCCCACGAGGTACTTGGTCATCCGGGCGCCTACAGCGACAGGACCGACAGCGCACTGATGGCATTCGTTCGGATCTGCGCGCACTACTTCGCGAACGATGCCTGGCTGGAAGATGGACAACTGCTCCGTGACGCACATCGGCTGGCCGGTATCCCAGCAGTGCTGATCCACGGCCGACTCGACCTCGGCAGCCCATTGAAGACCGCGTGGGAGTTGTCCAAGGCGTGGCCGGACGCGGAGCTGAAAGTGATCGACGACTCCGGACACACAGGCAGTCCCACGATGCAGGACGCGGTCCTGGAGGCGATCGCGCGGTTCGGCAAGAGCGGACGGTGATCGGCACCGCTACGCCGTGCTCTCTCGCCCCAGGAGAGAGCTAGAGGACAGGAATAGCGCACGGTCGGAATACCCCCCCCGTCAGTAGTCCGGGAGCTCGCCCTCGACTGCGCGTTCACCGAGAACGGTCCGGACTGCCGTGTTCGCCACAAGCTGCGCGGTCGGGTCCTTAAGGGCCGCAAGCTCTCTGGCGAGGAAGCCGAATGGGTCGTGCTCGACATCGTCCACCAGGCCGTCGCGCTGCTCACGGCCGTGAACGACGACCCGATCCACCTGTTCGGCCACACGGGCATGACCAGCAACAGCCTTGTCCTGTTCGGCTCGGTCGGCGTCCACCTGCCCCGCCGCCAGACCGCCGCGCTAACCACCCACATCGCCGAGTGTGCCGCCTTGGCGCCAGACTCTACCCAGGCCTTGCAGTCGTTGCGATTTCCGGGAAGGGGTTTGCCGACCACGACGACCAAGCGGGTGTCGGCATCGATGACGACCTGGTGGTTGGTGGAGTACCTGTAGTTCTTCGACTTCTCCGCGATGGAATGATCACGGGTGGGTACGAGAGTGCCGTCGACGATCAGGACGGCGTCCTTGGGGAAGCGTCGTCGCTGTCGGAGCGCGAGCAGCGGGCCGACATGATCGATGATGCGGTAGGCCGCGGACTTGGATACACCGAACAGCGGCGCGAGCTGGCGCAGCGTCAGGTTTGTTCGCCAGTAGGCCACGACCAGGAGCACCCGATCCTCAAACGACAACCCCCACGGCCGGCCTGGCCGCACCGTGTACGCGTCGTCGCGGCGCAGCATCGTGATGAGCTTGCGGAAGTCGCGCGGGCACAGCCCACTGAACGGGGCTATCCAAGACGGTACCGACGCCGTGATCACACCAGTTACCGCAAGATCATCTCATCTGCAACCAGTAGTTAGGAACGGTGAGACGGCGGATGACCTGGGCGTGGAACAGGTTCATGGACATCGGGATGACGCGCTTGCGCTCGCTCTTGGACGGAGCGATGACGAGCAGGGCGATGACCTCGCCGTTGGGCCGCTGCCCTGGTCGTCGAAAGTGCCTTCCGCCTGAACCGATAGAACCCTTAAGCGAGATTCACCGCCCTGGTGAGGAAAAGCACTTTCGCGATTCCGCCTCGGCAGTTGCCGCACCCAACCGAAACATTCAGGCCGACCGGTGACCAGAAGAATGCGTCAGCCGTGAGAAACTACAACCTCGGGTCAGGAGAGAAGGCCATGGCGCTCGACGACGGTCGGTGTGGCCGGCCAGTCGAAGTCAATGCCATAGGCTGCGGCCATCTCGGTCAGCAAACTTTCACTCGGGGGGGTGGCAAGATTGACGCATTCCTTGAAGAAGTCTTCGAAACCGGCGGGGGAGATGACCTCCAAGACTGCTGCCGGTTTGTCCGTGTTGTTCCAGAAGGTGTGCCATTCGTCGCGCGGCTTGAAGATCCACTCGCCGGCCGAGGCGTAAATTTCCTGGCCATTCGAGATCGCCCCTATCTCGCCACTCAGAACGAACGTGTATTCGTCCTCGTTCTTGTGACGGTGCATCGGGCCACCCAGGGCTCGCGGCTCGAACAGGTGTTGGACAACGGAGAATCGGCCACCCGTGTCGCTGCCGTTGATGAGGAATCTATTGCGTATGCCTCCGACATGAGGCTGTGGGGGAGTGTTGAGCTTGCTTATAACTCGTGCGCGAGTCTTCGGCTCGGTCATTGCGTCTCCAAACGACTAACTGTGAAACCCGTGGGCTACTTGGATCCCTCAGGCGTTGCGAATTTGATTGGTTCGGGGTCATCACGCCGGGTACTCGACATGAAGACACCAGCCGCCCGTCCGCTGTAACAACCCGCGGGCGTGACGTAGCACACATCGAACGCGGCGGAATGTTGACTCTGCCTCAGGCGGTCTTCTGGGCATGGGTACTCAGACGCCATCCGCTTACCGTTGTGCGAGCTTGATCAGTCGAACAGGGTTCCTGTTTGGGTGATCTCTCGATGGTCGGGACATAGCAGCAGGGCCTCTTGTTAGCTCGGGGTTGCGATCCCAGCCGAGCGGTACCAGAAGGCGCTGGTGTCGCACCCTGTCGCGTTCGCTTCCGTGGAGTCCAACGTGCCGTCTTCTGCGGGCCGCGGCGAGCATCCCGCGTGCCACCTCCGGCTGGGGGGGCGGGAAGAAGGTGGGCGGACGCAAGCGGCGCCAACGGGCGTCGCCAGCCTGCTGCGCGGCTGGAAGCTGTAGTTCCTGACCCCGCCCGGGGCGGCGGCCTTCGCTCTCACTCACGCAGGTGACGGGCTGCCGGGCGGCTGGTTGCTGCGGAGGCGGTGTTGGCGGGTGGTGACGAGGGTCCGCCAGCGGGTGCGGACGGTGTGGTCGCCGCCGAGCCAGCGGATGGCGGGCCCGTCGGGCCGGGGCCGGTCGCCCATGGCGGCCGCGATGGGCACATAGTAGGCGAAGTCGCCGTTCGCGGTCGCGTCGTGCAGCCGGTCGATGGCGGCGGCCAGGTCGTGCTCGGCTTGGCGTACGGCGTGGTGGAAGGCGAGGGCGGTCTCCAGGAGCGGGGTGAGCCAGGGAAGCCCGGTGACGGTGATCTCGGTGCGCAGCACGGTGACCTGGCTGGTGATGTCGCGGTCGGTGCCGGCGTCGCGCACGAGGGCGGCGACGTGGGCGAGAAGGGTGGTGGCGCGCGGGTCGAGCCGGGCGAGCAACTGGTGGGCGAGGGCGAGTTCGTCGTTTGTACGGTCCGGGTCGGTGAACGCGGTGACCAGGGCGATGAGGGTCTGGGCGATGGCCTGTTCGCCCCGGGCGTCATGCTGCTCGGCTTCCGCCCGCGCGTCCTCGAAGGCGGCGATGGCGCGGCCGGTGTCGCCGTGGGGCCACCTGATGTGTCCCAGGACGCGGTGGTGGCGGCTTGTCCAGCCCAGGGTGGGGACGGCGGCGAGGGCGGTGGGGAAGTCGCCGCGGATGCGGGCGAGGCTGGCCGGGCCGCGGCGGGCGCGCGGGGCGAGCCGGCCGTCGGCGTCGGCGACCTGGCGGTAGCCGTCCAGGGCGGCGTCGGTGCGGCCGAGGTCCTTGTGGGCATTGGCCCGGTAGAACAGGGCGAGTTCGGCCGGCTCGCCGGACAGTAGAGTGGTCTCCAGGACGGTGTGAGGCGTTCGGCGGTGTGTTTGCGGTGTTCGTGCTGGCGGCGGGCGATGGCGGCGAGAAATGTGAGCTGGAAGACGAGGACGAAACCCGCCCTGGGGCGTGTGGCCCGTATCTCCGCCACCGCCGGTGTCGTCGTTCTCGGCAATGCCTACGACTACATCAGCAGGACTCGTCCGAGGACGGTGCGCCGACTCGCCGGAAGACGCCAGGCTCAGCAGGCCCGTGAGACGGCCGAACAACGCCTTCGTTGCATTGCCCGCGCCTACGACGCCGTCCCCTCCCTCACCCTCCGTCTGCTCGCCGTGGAGGACGTGTGCACCGGAGGCGGCGGATGGACCTTCACCGCCGACAACGAGTACAAGGTGTCCTGCACCCTGTACGTCACCGCCTACTACAGCACCCAAGGCGACGTGGGAGACGTACTCGACGAGATTCTTGCCGCAGGCGATCAACCCGGATCGCTTATCCCCTTCAGCCGCACCACCGCCCCCCTGCACGGCGCGCAGGAAACGGGCCAGTTGGTCGCCGTCGGCCAGACCCTGTTGTGGGACACCCCGCAGCGTGCGGTCGAAGAGCCTCGCCCGTGCATGAGGCAGCAGAGCGATCCGCCCGTGTACCGGTGCCTGCGCGAACCCGAGCGAATGACCGCGGCCACTATCCGGCAGACACACGGCACGGTGCTCCAACTGGGCCTCAATCCAGTCGAATACTTCCGGATCGGCAAACACGGCCAAACAGTCAAAAACTGATAGCCGGAGTTCGGGGTCGGTGACCGGGAACAGGCTGGGGGCGTCTGGGCCATGACCTTTCTCGCGGGTGACTCCGCTGCCGGGCGCCGCGCTGAAGACGCACGGTGCCGCCAAGAACAGGAAGCTGGGGCGACTTGAATCAGCCGGTCGGCTCGGATGCGCCGGACGACGCGCCGCCGCGGGTCTTCGCAGAGGTACAGCAATGACGATCGCCTGTCAGGTGGTCCGGTCTCCGGCCAGTCGTCGCTGTGCGGCGCGTTCCACGAATGGTTCCAGGCCGCTCGCGGGGTGCATGTAGACGTAGCGGTGGGCGGCGTGGATCTGCAGGGCGTTGAGGCGGTCGACGAAGGACTGGGAAGCGGTGAGCATGCTGTCCTCGGTGCCCAAGGACAGCATGTGCCGTGGGCCGATGGGAAGTACGAGGGTCTGGGCGTCAAGGAACGCCATGCCGTACATGGTGCGGCTTCCCTTCATGGACAGGGTCAGGGCCGGGTTGTCGCCGATCAGGAACTGGCCCGTCTCGGGCGTGATCACCTCCAGCCGCCGCGTCGACGCCAGGTCCCGCATTTTGTGGAAGGTGTCCTCGATGCTGGTGCGGAAGAGCTTGCCGCTCTCGCGGTCGCGCATAGTCGGGGACCGTTCGATGAGGCGTTCGGCGAAGGCGCCCAGGGCAGCCGGGCCGGACAGGTACAGGCCCGTCTCGCGCAGTGCCTCGAGGCGCAGCTGCTCCGGGTACTGGGTGATCACCTTGGCGACCAGGTGCGTTCGGGCCCGCTCGACCGAGTCGGTATGCACATCGCGGTAGTGGAGCGACCGGACGTTGTGGAGCACGACGAGGTCGCGCAGGACGTCCACGTGAAGCGGGTCAGCGAACGGAGTGCCGGCGTGCACGGCGGCGAGCGCCGCACGCACGCGCCTCTCCACGTTGTTCCACAGTGCTTCAATGAATGGGGAGTCGACGGCGACGAAGTTCTCGACCCAGCCGCATCGGCTGGGGGGCATCCGCTTGTGTACGCGTCCGGGGTTGTGCAGGTCGAACGGGAGCAGCTGCTGGCTACCGCCCTTCGGCTCGGGCATCGTGAACTCTTTGAGCAGGACCTTGGATACGAGGTGCTGCCGCTTTGTCTGCTGTGCTGTTCCCACACACCGGATTCTGCCAAGTACCCCTCTCCCCCCGCTCAGAGATTCCCCGGCTGCCGATCCACATGGTTACCGGTCAGCGCAGCCGGACCACGGTGACGACCGCGTGCCGGGTCGTGCCCGCCACGACCTCCACACCAGATCACCGGTGGCGGGCGGGTAGGAGTCGCCGGCCTTCGTGAACGCGCGACCGGCCTGGGGGAGCAGGTGTGGATCGACGGTGGAGGCGAGTGCCGTGGTCAGGCGCTGGGGCAGCGCGACGCGTCCGCTGGGCAGCCGCACGGCGAGCACCTTCGGATGCCGGGAACTGCCAGTGAAGCCGACCATGGTGGCATCGACCGTGTCCGCGTCCGCCACTGGCGAAGCGCCGTTATTCGGAAGCTGCAGCATTGGGCGATTCCGTCGGGGATCTTGGTTGTCCTTGATCACTGCCCTTGGCACCACCAGCGGGGGCTGTGCAATTCGTGGGCGTCGAGGTACTGCTGGGACGCCGTCGGCGGCCGAGGCCGGCGCCCCCCACGTGCTCCTGAAGGTGGGGGTGGTGAGCCGACACTCTGCACGTCCCTTGTGCTCCCTTTGCTTTGTTCCTCCGCCTCACATGGGTATGTCTGGCTCAGCTCTGAGGAGCCATGGCGTGGGGGAGGCCGGGTTGGCCAGTGCTTCGAAGGTGGTCCTGGTTGAGTACTACGTCACCGCGGAACGAACCCTGATCTTCGGGGCGATGGCGGATGCCGCTTCGCCGGAGGTCGCCAAGATGGACCCTTGGACGCGAGGAAGTGGAGGACCCGGCCCGGCGGACACGTGAGCGCACGCCTGGTCTCGCCGGTGAGACGCTCGTGGGTCTGCTGGCTGAACCTCGGCTCTCCGACCTGGTCGCACCGCTGGCCCAATGGGCGCGTCCCGAGGATGACGTGTATCTGGTCCCGCACGGCGCTCTGCATCTGCTGTCGCTGGCCGCCCTGCCAGGCGAGGGCAAACCCCTGATCGGCCGGAATCCCGTCGCGGTCACCCCCAGTTCCTCGGTGCTTCAGCACTGCAGAGCCAGGCGAACCGGGCACCGGGCGTCGGCGGTGATCGTGACCGGGCCGCCGGGTGAACGGCCGCTCCTCTTCGCCCGCGGACACGCGTACGCGGTGGCGGCCGGGTTCGAGAAGGCGGAGGTTCTGGACGGCACGGCTGCCCGACGCGACACTCTCCTGCGCCGACTGGGGCCGGGCAGAGTCGCTCCGGACATACTCCATTTCGCCTGCCACGGGGTTTTCGACGCCGAGGAGCCCATGCGCTCGGGCATCGAACTCGCCGAGGGGCGGCTCACCGCTGAAGACTTTCTGCGCCTCGGACTTCGAACCGACCTGGTCACCCTCGGCGCCTGCGAGACAGGCGTGAGCGAACGCCGGCCGCCTCGAAGCCCGCCTCAGCACGGTCCTGGGCGAACAGGTCTGGCGCGAGTCCGGCATCGGCGGCCCCAACGAGACCGAACAGCTCCAGGCCCGCATCACCACCCTCGAACAGCAGCTGGTCGACTTGGAGCTCACGCTCCAAGACCGGGACGACGACCTCGCCGCCGTCCGCGGCGCCAACCGCGAGCTCATGGCCCAACTCTCTCCGTAACGCTCCTGACAGACCCGCTCCTTTGCGTTCAGAGGCTTCCCGAAGGTCGATCTGAACGCCGTCGCGGTGGTCGTCGAGGGTTGGATTACGGAACCAACAACTGCTCGAAGCCGGTGATTGGGATGTTTGCCCCGTAGCGAACGTTCCATCCTTCGACGATCGCCACCCGTAGTAGGTCGCCGCGCACGTCACCCAACACGCGCGGGGAAGCCACACCTGGCCTGTTTTCGTAGTTGAACGAAATCACGTCGATGAACACTGGCGCCTTCAACTTCCGACCGAGGCTGAGCAACGCCTGCGCGATGGCCGGGTAGGGCGTGAACTCGGGGTTGGCCAGCCAGCCCCTGAGGTCCTGCTCGGGAACGCTGAAATCGACCCCCATCGCCGCGAGCGCCTCGATAACGGCAGGGGCGAGTGGCGGCCCGAACCGGTCGGTATCGATCCGCAGCATCTCGTCGTAGAGCGCTGCGGCGTCAGCGCGGGCCACGTTCGCATCGTGTGCGCGGCCGAGCGCATCGAAGTGCCGTGACACGGCGAACATGGCGAACACGCGGTCCAGCCAGGGGCCCGGGCAGCCGGTCCTGTTCTCTTTGCGGCTCGGGCTTGCGGCGGTGCGGAAGTCGAGGGTGATAGCCGTCTGTTCGCAGCCAGGGTGCCATATCTCGATCAAGCCGTCGTGGCCGCCGGGCGCGCGCATGAACTGACCTGACACGAGCGGCAGCGTAGTGAAGTCCTCGATTGGCTCGGCGAGGTCGACGACGCGGGGGGTGTACTTCATCTGGGTGAGCTCCAGCCACATGGCGATCTTGCGGCCGTCCGGAGCGTTGAACACGTAGCGTCCGCCGTACTCGAGCTTCGCCGGCAGATGGGCGTTGCCTGCCTTCACTCGCTCCTGGAACTGCTCGAAACCAAGACCGGCCGCTGCGCTAGTCTCCATGAGGTACGCGAAGCCGAGGCTATCCAGGGGCTCGATCAGCTGGTCGGGGCGGGCCGGTGCCGTCCGATAGGCGGCCAGGTAGAAGCCGAGTGGGGAGCGGTCGGCGAAGATCCACGGGCCGACGGGACCGAACCTGCCGTCCCGCGAGATTGCGAGGTCGATGTTGTCGTCGGCTTCGCCCTTCCACGCCACGCACAGCAGCCCGTTCCCCGAGCCGATCGTCGGTGGCTGCTCGCTGATGTCGCTGAGGACGACCTTCGATTCGAGGCCTTCGACACCGAAGCCGCCGGCCGTGTTGCCGATCAGGACAACCTGCGCGATGTTGAGGTTCTCGTTGCCCGATCCCTTCCAGGAGAAGAACAGGCGTCCGCCATGTGAGGCAAGGGAGGGTCCGTGGCTGCTGGTCTCGTTGAAGGTCCTCGTGGTGAAGCTGACGCCGTCGGCGGAGAACGCGAGGCTGACGGCGTCGTTCCCCGAGCCCTTCCAAGCCAGGAAGAGCCGCCCGCCGTGTGACGCCAGCGCCGGCGCCGCTTCGCTCGTCTCACCCAGCGTGACCTTATTTTCAAGCGCCATAGTGAACGCCCCGGCCGTGTTGCCGATCAAGGTCACCCTGGCTACGTTCAGGTGTTCGTCGAGGCCGACCCACGCCAGATAGAGCCTGCCGTCATGAGACGTGAGCGCCGGTGCGTACTCGCTCGTCTCGTTCAGCGTGGTCTTGCCCTTCCAGGTGGGCGGAAGCGGGAACTGCCTGGACGCGACATCAGCTGGCCACCAGTCGTCGCAGAACGCGATGTTGAGGCTGTCGTTGCCGGAACCCTTCCAGACGAGATAGAGGCGTCCGCCGTTCGAGGCGATGGCCGGTGACGTGTCACTGGTCTCGGCGAGCACCCATGCCTGCTCGATGCCCTCGACACCGTCGATGCCCATGACCGTCGTGGCCTGGACCTTGCCGATGTTCAGGTTGTCGTTGCCGGATCCCTTCCAGGCGATGCAGAGCTGGTCGCGGTGCAGTGCCAGCGCCGGCGTCGCCGACGTCGACTGCTCCTCGACGGTCTTCCGTTCGGCCGGACGCATGTTCGCCCCGGCGGCGAAGCTGGGCACGACGCCGTAATTCACGCTCTGCGTGTGAAAGGCGTCCGGGTCCTCCGGGTCGTCGTTGTAAGGGTCGATGCGCGGATCCGGATAGGCCTCGAAGCGCAATAGGTCGTGGAACTCGGTCTCTGCCCGAGTGGGTATGACGGTCGTCGCCTGCGCGCGGGAGGTCTGTTCCCATGCCTGCTTGAAGAGGTCGACCTCGTCGTGGCCGTAGCCGCTGTTCAGGAAGGACCCGCCCGCCGATATCAGGAACGACGGCGAGTGGTGGTAGATCTCCAAACCGCCCTCCGCGTCCTCTGGCGAGGCCGCCAGCCGGGGCCGGTTGCCGTGGTAGAAGCGGTGCAACGATGGCGGGTTGTCCTGCCTCAGCGCCAGCGTGTAGACAGCGGGCGGCGGGCGGTACGCGGCCAGGGCACCAAGCAGGCCGGTGAAGGACTGGGTGTCCGGGAAGCGGGCCGGCTTGCCTGCCGCGTCGAGCAGCCCGGTACAGGCGAGGGAGAAGCCGGCTACCTGGTCGGCCTGGTCCGAATAGAGATTGTTGCGAAGGTTGGCCTGGTGGTTGATCCGGTGCTGCTGCCGTCGGAACGGTGTGACCCGCCGGCCGCGATTGCTCGACAGCGCGAACTTCATCATCACGTAGTCGAGGACCATCCGCGCGGCGTCCCGCACCACCGGGTCACGCGCGAACTCATGCAGGTTGAGCATGGGGTGTAGTGCCAGACGTTGGTACGGCCGCGAGTTGAACTCGAGGAAGTCGTGGCGCAGGAACCGCTGCATCGAGTCGAGCAGGTAGGTCTTCAGCCCGCGGTTGTCGAACTTCGGGTCAGGGGTCTCGTCGAACCGGAGCTGGTTGATGAGGTACCGGCTGCTCTCGATCATGAGCAGGTGGTTCTCGGTCTCCGACCCGTCGATGTTGAGAAACGAGAACTCCACGATCTCGATCTCGGGCGGGTGTCCACCAACCAGATAGTCCGGCAGCAGATCGTCCATGATGAACTTGACCAGGTCCGGTCCCAGCTGCGCCGAATAGCGGTAGAGCAGCACCATCAGACCTTTGACGGCCATGTCGTAGTCGCGCTCGGTGCTGGCGCCCTTGGTGCCGACCAGGCCGTTTCCCCGGTTGAGCCGGCGCAGTGCGGCGGGCATGGCCGTGGCGCTGGGCTCCTCGCCGGGCGGCGTGAAACCCGGATCCAGCGCGAGCATGTGGCAGTGCGCGATGAGGGTCGTCGTGTTGTCCTCGCCGGCCTGCTCGGCCTTGATATCCCTGAGGTGCCGGGTCAGCGCGAAAAACCTGGCGATGCCGTCCGCTCTCGCCTTGTGCGTGGCGAAGGCGTTTGCGGGCGAGCCGTCGGCGGCGACAGGGTCCAGCGGATCAACATCGGCCATGGCCATCCTCGCTCGATCAGGCCGCGCAGTCGGCGACGTGCCGGTGCAGGCTCACTGGTGCGCGCACCTCACCGCCCCTGAGCCTTACGTGTCAGACCAGTTACCAGCGTAGTGGCAGGGGTGCCGGCCCGCATTCCGCGTTTTCGGGGGTTCTGGAGGCAGCGGCGGTAAAGCTGCTGCTCAGGGTCCATGAATCTCTGTGGGGTCGTCAGCACGCTTCCCTCGCCAGGGAATTGGTTATCAGGCCAGCATCGAAGTCCACCGCCAGGCACCCGCCCGCGAAGAGGCCGAACGACGCGCGATTCGCGAACCTCTGGGCAGATGGTCAGACCCTGGTGAGCCTCCTACCGAGTGAATCTTGAGCCGGTCAGGCCGTTGCCGCGTCTCCGCTGTCATCGCCGTCTCGACGGGCTCCGGAACTCCGTGCGCTTGGCACTGCTCCAACCGCTGCCGGGAGCCGCGACAACCGGGCGTTTTCAGATCCGCCGGAAGTGACCCGCCCCTCCGGGCTTTGGTTGACGGACATGTGCGCTCCCAGCTCGATGATCCGCCGGCTCACGTACCTGGTGAGGTGTTCCTGCAGCGGGTAGGGGCGGACGAGATGGAACGTCCTGCTGTTCTGCTGAACCTGTTCTCCATGGCGAGAACCTCTGTAAACAGCTCGGTACAGCCTGCTGGCTTCGTGGCGGTCGGCGATTTCGTAGACTGCCTCCCCAGGTCTACGCGCATAGAATAGGTCGGCCCAGGCGGTCTGCGAGGTCTCATTGCGGAAGAGTGATTGAGCTGTTTCAGCGCTGCCGCTCCGTGGTGAGGACGGCGGCGGAGATTGACGTCATGCGATTCGGGCTGCACCGGGATCTGGGGAAGATGCGCCATGACTTGAGTCGTGCGATGCCGCGCTCGACCGGTGCCCGAGCTGCGGACAGCGTACGGTTGACGGTCTGTTGGGTGGGTGTGAGGTCACGGCCCGGCGGGCGTCTGAGGGCTGTCGTCACCCATGGGCCGGCTCCCATATAGGCACGGTCGGCGAGGACCGGGATGCCCTGGCGTTCACAGATCCTGACGATCCGGTGAGCGCGGGCCGCGGTGAGGTCGTGCGTGCGGCCGGGCAGTGCGGGTGAGATCCACGGCAGCTGCCCGGCCGGGTCGGTCACGACCTGCAGGTTCACTCCGTGCCGACGGTGCTTGTGAGAGACGTCGGCCCGGCTGTCGCCGACCCGGTCGCACCCCGCCAGGGTGCCGTCGAGCAGGACGTGGTCGGGGTCGGCTTCACGCAGGGCGCGCAGCAGACCGGGCGCGCGGTCGGCGAGCAGGTCGACGACGGCCGTGGCGTAGGCGTAGGTGGTGCCGACGGAGATGCCGAAGCCGGCCGCGAGCTGGGCGAGGGTGTCGTGCCGGCGCAGGTACACCAGGCCGACCAGCGCACGCTGGTGCGGCGGGAGCTTGCAGCGGCGGTCACCCTCGCGGGTGACGATGAGCATGGTGACCCACTCGACCAGGGCGTGAGGCAGGTCGAGTGCGGCTGAATCGGAACCAACGCGGCTCCTGTGCCTGTGGGTTGAGACTTCGAACGCCTCCCCAACGGCACGGGAGCCTCGTGCGTTGCGCACACCTCCATGGCCACTCGATCAGTGGCCACTCTGAAACAGCTCAGCGTCTTGATCCGCGCCAGCGTCAAGGTCTGGTCCGGCCAGCCGTGCGCTGCCGGCCCCTTGGCGAGCTCCTGCTCAAGCACGGTGAACAAGGCCTCACTCAGCTTGGGCATGGACACGGGCCCAGCAGACCGCAGCCCCTCAGTACCGGCGTCGTGCCAGGCCGGCGCCAGCGCTGCACCGAGCGCACACTCACCCGTAAGTCCTTGGCGACCTCGGCGTTGGAGGCACACACAGCGAATCGCTCCGCGGCCTCCAGTCGGATCCGCTCGCGAAACGCCTGCCGTTGAGGCGTCAGCCCACCACCCTGCGGATATCTGACACAACAGGCATACCGCGACGATCACGCATCGTCAGCCCCCGGCGACATCGCGCCGCAAAGGTCAGTAACCATCCGGGCGGCGGTCTCCCCGAACACGACTGTGCCGTCGTCCTGCAGGTAGAACTCGGTATGGGACACACCCGTCGACATTCCGAAGACGCTGATGATCTTCCGGTGCAGGGCCATCATCTGCAGATGTCGGGCATTCCGGGTACCGGCGTGGGCGACATTGCTCAGTGGGCCCTTTCCGAAGCGGTCGAGGACGGTGTCCGTCCGTGTACTCGGAGACCCTTTCGAAGACCACCTCGCCATCGCGAATGACCGCGTCTACGTGGAACTGCCTCCCCGAGTTTGACCTGGCGTTTCAGCTTGGCGCGGGTGGCTTCGATGTTCTTCGGCAGCAGTTCGTGGCCGAGGGCTTCGCAGACGTCCTTGGCCCGTAGCGGCCCGGTCGCATGGTTGAAGACGGTGAGGATGAGGGGATAGTCCGGGTGCTCGGGCAGGTCCGGTGTGTGGGCCGGGAGCCGGTCGGCGAGGCGGGTGAAGGACTTGCGGGTGATCGCGAGGTGCTCCAGGTGGGTCTCGGCCTTCCGCAGCCGGGTCTGCAGGTCGTCGATCTGTGCGCGGAGGTCGTCGGCCAGGGCCCGGGCGGCGTCTTCCTGGATGCCCAGGGCGTCGAGCAGGGGCTGGATGTTCACGTTGCCGCCGCCTGCGTCTCGCGCCAGGTGGGGGCGTTCGCGCCGGTGAGGCGTCGGGTCATGACGTGGGTCATCGCCCAGTAGACGCGGGAGGCGGAGGAGGAGGGGCGGTGCTCGTAGTCGCGGACCAGGCGCCGGTGCAGTATCAGGATCCCGTAGGTCTGCTCGACCCTCCACCGTTTCGGCTGCGGCACGAACCCCTTGACTTGCGGGTTGCGGGCGACGATCTCGACGTCGATGCCCAGGTCGGCGCCGTGGTCGACGACCTGGTTCTTGAAGTCCTGGTCGACCAGGATTTTGCGGACGATTTCGCCGGCGTGCTCGGCGACGTGGTCCAGCAGGATGATGCCCGCGGCGTTGTCGTGGGTGTTCGCGGCGAGAACGACGACCGCGATGACCAGGCCGAGGACGTCCACGGCCAGGCCCCGCTTGCGGCCCGGCACCCGGCCCGCTTGGCCGGATCGTGGCCGGTCGTGGTGGCGGGGACCCCGGCGGCCACGTGGACACTCTGGGTGTCCAGGACCACCAGGGTCGGGTCCTCTAATCGGCGGGCGCGTTCACGGACCTGGCAGCGCAGGAGTTCATGGATGACCTGGTCGGTTCCGTCTTCCCGCCAGGCGGCGAAGTAGTAGTAGGTCGCGCTCTTCTGTGGCAGGTCATGCGGGAGATAGGCCCACTGGCAACCGGTCCGCCCCTGGTAGAGGATCGCGTTCACGATCTCCCGCATGTCGTACGCGCCCTGATGGCCGCAGACCGAGCGGTGCCGGTCCTTCCACGCGATGATCACGGGCTTGATCAACGACCACTGCTCGTCCGATAAGTCACTCGGGTAGGGCTTGCGTTCACTCACCCGGTCAATCACCAGATCACCAACCGTGGACCGGTAGATTCCGCCCCGCCGCCACACCACCAGGCGACAGCAGATCCACTCAAAGAGTCACGAACCACCCACTGAGGGATCCCCGCCGAGTCAGACACACTCCCCGGGGACGCTTTGCCGTGCTCTGTGGAACCGTCATTTTCCGGTGAGACCCGGAGGTGCTGACGGTCCAGCCGGCGTGGTGATGGCATTGGTGATGATCTCGGTGAGATCAGCCACGGTCCGGGCCCCGTAGATATCGGCGTCGTCGAGCTCGATGTCGTACTTGCGCTCAAGGGCACTGATCGTGCGTAGAAGGCGCAGTGAGTCCGCGTTCGGAAGCAGTTCAAGCGCCGTGCCCGGCTCGATTGGGTCCTGATCGCTCATGTCGAGCGTGGTCCGCAGGATCGTGCAGACGGTGTCGAACGGGGAGTCGCTCATGGTTGGGGGTCCTTCCGGAGTTTTAGGAAACAGTGGCCTTGGCATGGCGGGGCTCAGCCGGCTGCGTCCTCTGCCATGTCCGTGTGTCTAAAGACTGATAGGTACAGCTGGTGCGGCGTCGTCCGCAGGAGCCGGTGTGGGCCCTCGGGACCTGGCATCGACCGTTGGGGCTGCTACATGGTCTTCTCCCGCCGGAGCGCGGCTGCGGTGGAAGGGCGCTCAGCGGCCGACCTCCGGCAACCCCCACCGGGAGCGGACCGCCGCGAGCGCGTAGTGCTTGGTGGCGTGCCCCCAACCGGTGTTGACCGTCTCCAGATACCGGGTGAGCTCCGCTGACAAGCCGGGCCGCAATTCCTCGATGCGATCCGCGTGATTGGCGATGCCCTCGAGCCAGTCGCGAATGGTTCGCTCGTAATGCAGCGTCAGGTCGGTGGCCCGAAAGAGGCTAAGCTTGGCATCCTCGACGGCCCCGACCAGCTTGGCGAACGGCCGAAGCGTTGCGAACCCGAAGATCGTCTCCTGGACATGACGGCTGGAGTCTCGAGGCGTGAACTCGGTGAACTGCTCGTCGTTGCGGTAGCAGGTCGCTGACATATACAGCCGGCCGCCGCTCTTGAGTGCGCCCGCGGCGGTGGCGACGGCACGCTGATGGTCCGGCATGTGCTCGATGACGCCCACCATCGCAACCGCGTCGAAGGCGCCGTCGGGCTTGAAGTCGTATACCGAGCATTGCTGCACCTGGACACGGTCGTCGAGGCCGCGGCTGCGTGCGCGTTCCCGAGTGTACGATGCCTGCGTGCCCGAAGGTGTGATGCCCAGGACCTGGCAGTCGTAGCGGTCGGCGAGGTAGATCGCGAGCGCACCCCAGCCCACACCGATATCCAGCACCCGTTCACCACCCTGGATGCCGAGGCAGTTCGCGATGAACTCGAGCTTGGCTTCCTGCGCCTCGTCGAGCGTGCTGTCGTCGGACGCGTAGATCCCGCAGGTGTACTTCATGTGCTCACCGAGGAAACACTCGAAGATCTCCGGCGTCAGGTCATAGTGGTTGTTGGTCGCGTCGGCGGCGGCCTTGAGCATCAGGGCGGCGTCATTTGCGGCGGGTGCGGTGTGTGTCGCCATGGATTCTCCTTGATCAGACGACTCGGATCAGCCGGTGCGCTGAGACAAGGCACCTACTGTTGCAAGGCGCCTACTGTTGCAAGCACTGCGAACAGACGAAGTAGAAGATCGGTCAGCGAATCGGAATCCGACGTATGCGCTGTCCTGCTAGGGCATTCTCTGGATGGTGCGGAGAAAGGTTCTGAATTCGTCCACGTCACGCGCATCGAGCGAATGGGCGAAGCGTCGGACCAGTTTCTCCAGGGCGAAGTACGCCTCGGTGTGGTCGTGGCCGACGCGGTCGACCACCTTGAGCGCCGTGCGCCAGTAACCCGGATACGTCCCGTCCAAAGGCATCCGGAAGTCGGCGAGCACCTGGCGTGCCCGGTCCAGCGTGTGCGCACCGTCGCGCTCCAACGACTCCTCGACGAGGCGGGAGTAGAAGCCGAAGTGCCGCGCTTCGTCTCGGCTCATCAGATGGAGGAGCTGGCGAAGAACTGGTTCCTTTACCACCTGGCGGTAGTTTCCATAGAACAGCTGCGTCGCCTTCTCCTGCAGCAGCAGGTAGAGGAACGCCTCCAGAGGGTCCTCGTACGGCATCGAGAACGGCTTGCGGCCGACCTCGGCCAGATCCTCGTGCAGCGTCTGCTCGTCGGCGATGCTTGCTGCGAGCTGATAGTGGCTCAGGGCCGAGGCGTGCTTCTCCTCGTCGTTGGCCCAGGCGAAGAGGAATCTGGCGTACTCACGGTTGCGATGATAGGTGGAGACGCTGATATCCCCGGTCGTAGGAAATGCCGTGAGGTTGAAGCTCAGAAAGGCCGGGATGTGATCCTCGACGTAGGTGATGAACCGAACGATCGAGTGGTCGTCGTCGGTGAGATCTGCGGAGCGCGTCGCAGACCAGTCGATGTCGGAGAGCGACCACCCGCTCTCGCTGGTGCGCTTGTTCACGACCTCGGTCGAACGGCGGATCGCCGCTATCTGAGAGTCGGCGATCTCGGGCGCCGGAGTTTCTGAGGTCGACATTTGAACGTCTCCATTCCTCTTCTTGTCTCGAACCTCGATACCGATGGCAGGTGCTTGATCCACAAGCCGCGGTCGTTCAGCGGACCGGCGTGCTCACGTTCCGGAAGACTCGGACAGGACCATGTGACAACGAAGCTGGGCGGCGATGCCGTCATCGATACTCGCCATCCTGGCGAGATGATCGGGACGCAGTGGGGCGAAAGTCCCGTCGGCCACCAGCACCTCGTCGCCGGAAGGCGCGATGACCTCCGAAGTCACCCGGTAGCCGCCGGGCCAGACTTCAGTGATCCTGGCGTTGATGACGTAGGGTTGGTCGGCCACGACCGGTGCCAGGAACCGGACGCGCAGGCCGGAGGAGAAGACAAGGACGCCGTGTTCGAGCAGGATGGCGTTCGCCATCGTGTCGTCGACCGCGGTGGTGACGATTCCACCGTGTACGACTCCCGGGTAGGAGCACAGGTCGAGGCTGAAGGTCACCGTGTCGGTCACGCCGTCGTCTCCGGTGCGTCGCGGATCGAGCCGCAGCCCGAACGGGTGGCGCGGGGAGCAGCCGAAACAGTGATACCAAGGTTCGTCCCGCAGCGGCAGGTCGACGGCCGCGGTCACCGTGCGGCCCCGGCGAGTCGAGCGGCTTCGGCGCGTTTCCACTTGCCGCTCGTGGTACGGGGCAGCCGACCCGGACGGACGAGGTGCACCTCGATGGCCGAGAGTCCGAGCTCGTCGGCGATTCGCACTCGGATCCGGTCGGCCATCTCTTCGTCGTTCTGCCTGGTTTCCACCACCACCCTCAGGACTTCCGTCACCTCCGGTACCGCGACGCAGCGCTGTCGGTACACTCCGGGAATATCACGGACGACGGCCTCGACATCCTGCGCGAAGAAATTTCGCCCGCGGACGATGATCATGTCTTTGACCCGGCCGGCGACATACAGTCGGCCGTCGTGGCGGAAAGCCAAGTCTCCGGTGCACAGCCATCCGCCCGTGAACAGATTCTGCGTCGCTTCGGTGTTCCGAAAATACTCTTCGGTGACCGCGTCGCCGCGGATCTGGACTTCTCCCAACTCGTCGTCGTCAACCGGTTCGCCCTGCCGGCCCGTGAGTCGCAGCTCCATACCCTCGATGGGCCGGCCGACGGCGACAACGGTTTTGGCATCCGGATCGGCCGGGTCGACAAGACGAACCTCGTTCTTGCCCAGCAGCAGGCCGCGGTCGACGTGCACTACATGCGGTATCTCGCCGCATACCGGGAAGGTGACTCCCAAGGTGGCCTCGGCCATCCCGTAGACCGGGAACATCACCGAGGGAGAAAGACCCGCCGGGGCCAGGCGCCGGGTGAAGGTCTCCACGGTCGCGGCCGACACAGGTTCCGATCCGTTGAATGCGAATCGCCAGCTCCGCAGGTCCAGCTCCGATATTTCAGCGTCGCTGACAGCGTCGAGCATGAGATCGTAACCGAAGTCAGGGCCGCACGTCACCGTGCCTTGGTGTTCAGCGAAGTAGCGAAGGAATGCCGCCGGGCGGCGGATGAATCCGCCTGGGCTGAAGGTATGGGTGGCAGCACCGTGCAGAAGATAGGCCAACCAGCCGATGAGACCCATATCATGGAAATGGGGGACCCACTGTATGAAGACGTCTTCGTTCGAGACCTGCGCGGAGGCGCCGATAGAGCGGAGCCCCGCCAGCACGGTGCGGTGCCGCAGCACCACTCCCTTGGGATCGGAAGTGCTGCCCGAGGTGTACTGGATCACAGCGATGTCGTCGGGCTGCACCTGTGGTAATTTCGCCCCTGAAGCCGCTGCGGGCCGGTCCGCGGCAACAGCCGCACCGTGTGTCACGCCTGCGGGCAGGGGCAAGACGGTGATGCCCGGGCGAGCCTTACGAACCTCGTCAGCCAGTGCCGACTGCGAGGGATCCACAAGCAGATACCGCATATCTGCCGCATCGAGGAACCGGATCACCTGACGCGCGGCGGATAACGTGTCCCGAGTCATCGGCGGGGTCGGCAGAAGGCTTGCCGCAGCACCGGTAAGGGTGATGCCGAACAGACCCACCAGCACATGGGGGCCGGCTCCGGATACGACTCCCACCACGCGGCCGCCGCCCACGCCGCAAGAAGCAAGCTGGTGAGCGAAATCGACTGCACATTCGTTGAGTTGGCGGACGGTGATCTGCTCGCCTTGTTCAGGAAAGTGCAGGGGCTGATCCGGCCACTGATCAGTGCAGTCACGCAGCGCGTCAGGCAAAGTCGTCGCCGTGAGCAAGGTCAGCCTCTCTGGTTCGAACACAGGATGACTCGTCTTCCAAACTTGTGCATGACGTACCTCCGAGCACCTGTTGGCCTGATCGTTGAATACTTGACCATACACACGCTTTGACAATGTGTCACACATGACAGTGTGACTTGATGTCCACTCAATGTTGATGCAGGCCGGACGAGTTGCGCAACCAGCACGCGCCGCCTGACCTGCTTGCTCTAGGTGGAGTTGCAATCGCTCATTTCCGTGTCAGTGCTCCACCGGCACGAATACCGCCCCTTGGCTGCGGAACCCGCCACGATCCCTCACTCCCGTGACGGTGCCTCCGCGGCAACCGCTGCTGACCTGTGCCCACACGCAGAAACTCACGGAGCTCCTTCCAACCCCTCGCCTCAGCAGGGCAGTTGGCGTGACAGATGGTTGAAGCCCCTGATGGGTTGTCGACCAAGAGAACAGTCTCCACCAGGGACTTCGCATGCGTGCCCACCTGTCCGGCGTCGACGTGTCCAGCTCTGCTCCTGCGCTTTCTCGCCGCCCGTCTGAGGGAACGCTGTCGCGGCATCGGCACCCGATGCCGGCGCCTGAGCGGGGGCCGACAGGCCCTGCTCGCCCTCGCTCACCTGCACAACTGTCACCCCTATGCCCAACTCGCCTCCGGTTTCGGGATCGGCATCGCCACCGTTTAGCGGTACGTCGCGCCGAGTCCATCGAGCTCCTGGCCGCCCCTGCCCCCACGCTCGCCGAAGGAGTACGGGCCGCATCGACGAAGGCGTACCTGATCCTGGACGGGACGCTTCTGCCCATCGAAAGGATCGCCGCCGACCGCCGACCGCCCCTTTTACTCGGGCAAACACAAGAAGCACGGCAGTGAAGTGCTGTTCATACCCGACCCGAAGGGTCGTCTCCTCTGGGTCTGACCAGCCCTGGCCGACGCCGTCCACGACGTCCGGGCCGCACGCGAGCATGCCTGTGGACGATCGCGTAATTCCCCAGGGCTGCGGTCACGTATTTCCCCAGGTGCTGCCGTCTTCTATCTGTCGACCGACCACGTTGTGTCGCCGGGTGGGGTGCCTGCTGTGAGGATGCGGTCGACGATCCGCAGTGCGTCGGGCAGCGGCACTGTTTCCTCGTCGAGGTACTCGTCGTGCTGGCCGTTGGCCAGGATGAAGCCCTTGCTCCGCCCGGCTGCTTCTGGTGTGACAGCGTGCTCGCCGGGATCGGCCTCGTCATCAAGCAGCATCACCATCGCGCGCTCGGCGTTCGTAATGATGGCCAGAGAACGACCATGCGAACTGGTCAGCCATGTTTCGAGCTGCCCGGCATCGATTCGCTCTCGAAGCACCGCCAGCGCCGCAGTCGGCGACGCTGGGACGGTGCCATCGCTGAAGATCCAGGACTCGGCCATGCGGATGACCTTCTCATATGCCGCGAGCGGGCTGGCCTAGCTGGTCGACGGTTTGGCAGTCCTGGGTCGCTTGTTGGGGCGGTAGCTGGGGCCGTTCATGATGACCTGATGGCTGGTGTTGATCAGCCGATCCAGCAGGGACTCAGCGACGACGGGGTTGGGGAACAGCGGATACCAGTCGCTGGGCGCCCGGTTGCTGGTGATGATCAGCGACCGTCCCTGGCGCTCAGAGACGAGTTCGTAGAGGTCGTCGGCCTGCGCCGCGGTCAGCTGGCGCATAGCGAAGTCGTCGAGGATCAGGACATCGGGGCGGATCAGCTCGCGCATGCGCTTGTCCCAGGTGCGGTCTGCGTGGCCGCCGGCGAGCTCGGCCAGGATCCGGCTGGTCTTCGCGAAGCGGACGTGGGCGCCCTGGCGGACGGCGAGGTGGCCGAGGGCCTGGGCGACGTGTGTCTTGCCGACGCCCACGGTTATCAACGGGGGCTGAGCCCCTCTCTTCTCTGTCTGCAACGAGCGTCACCGTGAGCGCTCCGCGTCGTTGATGCATTGCTATCAACGGGAGTTCTTCAACGAGACGGAACGACATCAGTGGCACACAGTTTGGCGGTCCGGCCGGCCCGCAAACGGGCAGCGGACATGGACCGTGATCGACGAGAGGTACCGGACTGTCGTGCCGGTCGAGGACTGGCTGGAGGCCCATCGGCAGCTGTGGTCACCGAACACGGTCCGCGGCTATGCGACCTCGCTGGCCCAGTGGTGGACGTTCCTCGAACAGCGTGACGAGACCGGAAGGTGGTCCGATCTCGGGGTCCCGGCGGTCGCGGGGTTCCTGTCCTGGCTGCGCAACGGCCGCACCGTCGAGCACGCCCTGGTCGAGTCCGAACATGCCCCGGAGGCGCGGACGTTGGAGGCGAGGCTGGCCGCGTTGATCTCCTTCTATCGCTGGCAGGAGGCGGTCTTCTCGGTGCCGGTCGCGGGCCGGCTCATGCGCGGGACACCGCGCCGGGCCCCGGCCCGGGGCCTGCTCGCGCACCTGGACGCCCGCACCGCTCCCGCGCCGTCCTCGCTGGTCAGGGTCCGGTGCCAGCGGCACCGTGGGCACCCGCCGCTGCTGCTGCCCACCGAGATCCAGGCGATTCTGGACGGCTGCGCGATGCCGGACGCCATGGTCGGCGAGTGGGCGGGCAACCTGCGCGACCGGCTGCTGTTCGCGCTGCTCGCGGAAACCGGGATGCGCCTTGGCGAGGCCCTTGGCCTGCGGATCTGCGATTTCGTGATGGGCCGCGGCTCCACTCCCTATGTCGAGATCGTGCCCCGGGAGGACAACACGAACGGGGCCAGAGTGAAGATGATGCGCCCGCGGCGGGTCTACGTCGGCTGCGACCTGGAGCGACTGTTCGCCGACTACCTCACCCACCTCGCCTGCCGGGCCGCCGGGTTCGGCATCGAGATCGATACCGGATCACCGTTGCTGGTGAACCTGGAACGGCCGCCGCTGCTGGCCGCCCTGCGTGAAGGGACGGTGCGGGACAAGGTGTCCGCCCTGCGCAAGAAGGGCATCGGTCCGGCGTCCTGGACGCCGCACTGGTTCCGCCACAGCCACGCGACCGCGCTGCTGCTGGCCGGGACGCCGGAGTGGGTGGTCTCCCGCCGCCTTGGTCACGCGCACGTGCAGACCACGCTCGACCTATACGGCTGGGTTCGTGAGGACGAGGCCCTGCGGGCCGCGGCGAACTGGAAGTCGTACATCTCCGCCTGGCAGGTCGACGATGGCCGGTGAACAGCGTCATCTGCACACAGCCGGCGACGAGGACCCGTTCTGGCGACTCTGGCTGGAGTTGCCAGAGCCCTGGAAGGGGCCGGTGATCGGTGACGGCATCGACGACTGGGACAGAATCACCGAGAACGGTGACCGCCGCATCGACCTGACCGGGCTGCCCGACCTGATCGCCGCCGAGCTGGCCTGGATGGCGCACTGGCAGGCGACGGACGGGACCCGCTCGTCGGTGCTGGGCACCAACCAGTTCGCGAACATCCTGCGCCGGGCGATCCGCGACAACCACCCCTTCCCGACCTACATCCGTGCCATGGGCTGGGAAACAGCGGCCGCTTTGCAGCGGTGGTTCTATGCCACCCGCTGGGGCCGGCTCCCGCCCCGCGGCAGCGTCGCCCGCCTGCGGGTGATCTTCCGCTTCTCCCGTCTGGCCCTGCTGGCCCGCTGCACCAACGGCCCCTGGTGGTCCCTGGACGAGTGGCATCCCCGTTGCGACCCGCGAATCCCGCTGGCCGAGCACGAGCCCCAGGCCCACTACGGCTGTTCGCCCTCGAAGATCGGTCAGCCGTGGCTGCGGAAGGCCGTGAAATGGTGCCTGGGCACCCAGCTGGAGGCCGGGACTCTGCGCTGGTCGACGGTGAGCCAGGAGAGGATGCGGTGCTTCGTCCGCTTCGACCGGTGGCTTGAGACCTTCACCGACCCGCTCGACGTCCTGGGCGATCCCACCCACGCGGTCCAGCTGGCCGCCGCCTTCCGCCGCTGGGACGCCGACACCGCCAACCGGCTCCTTCGCCAGAACGAGCAACGGTTCGCCGGGCAGCCCGTCCACCCCCGCCTGGTCAACGACGACCTGCGGGCCGTCGCCGAACTCTTCGCGTTCGTCGCCGCCAACCCCGCCGAGGCCCGCCAGGTCCTCGGGCCCCATCCGTGGTCCCGGGTCACCGACGCGCATGCGGCCGGCTGGTTCCGCCAAGTCTCCCGCATCCCGCACCAACGGGAACTCAATGACGAGCACTACGTCGACGACCACGCGCTCGCCCAGATTCCCGCCGCACTGCCGCTGCTCGGCCTCGGCCGCAGAGAGCAGATGCTGGTCACCCGCGGCGACGGGCAGCAGGTCACCGTCGACGGCTTCGACGACCCGCAGGCCATGCGCATGATCCTGCTGCAGATCCTCACCGGACGGCGGTCCAGCGAGATCCGCACCAGCCGCTTCGACTGCCTCTCCCCAGTCCCCGACCGGGCCGTCGACGCCGCCGATGGCGAACAGATCGCCCGCTTCCACTACGCACAGAGCAAGATCGACATTGCGCCGGACAACATCCTCGTCGACGCCGAGGTCGTCGCGGTCATCGAGGAGCAACGGCATTGGGTCCGCGACCACTTCCCCGGCATCATCCCGCGCCATCTGTTCCTGCAGCGGACCGGCAACCGCCAGGGCGACAAGCCCTACCCGTCGGGCACCTACAACTGGATGCTCCGCGAGTTCAGCAAGATCGTGAAGATCACCGACAGCAGAGGCAAGCCCGTCGGACTGAGCCACACTCACCGCTTCCGCCACACCAAGCTGACCCGACTCGCCGAACTCGGCCTGCCCGTCCACGTGTTGATGCGCTATGCCGGACACGCCACCCCGTCGATGACGATGCACTACGTCGCCGCCCGCCAGGAACACGCCGAGCAGGCGTTCCTGGCCACCGCGAAACTCCGCGCGGACGGCACCCACGTCAGCTTCTCCCGAGACGACCACGACAGCCTCCACCTGTTCAACCGGGCCGACCGGTTCCTGCCCCGGGACGCCCTGGAGCAGGCACACGGCGAGAATCTCGACCTCCGCTGCGAACTCGCCCGCCGCGGCGCAGACACCCCACCGCCACAAGCCCGAGTCATCGGACTCTGCTGACCTCACCCAGCGGTCATCAGGCCGATGAGCTCGGCATCCGTGCTCCCTGAGCGCAGCCGGACGTCGAAGTTATAGCCCTCGTCGCAATACACCAGGTCAAAGCCCGCCGGAGCGAGCCTGCGGAACACCACCGCCAACCTCACAGCGTCAGCCTCCGGGACATCCAAGTACAGACACGCCCCGTCCTGATGCAGATATGCCTCACCGGCGCCGTCTTGCGCCTCGACAAACCAGCAGAAACTCCGTGCCTCGCTGCGAGGTGTCGCATCGATCTCGACACCAGCCCACCCCGCTCGGATCGCCGCGGTCAGAGCGTCACGATCGACCTGCCACCCACCCGCGTCTCCATGGACCATCACCATGAACGTCGCCACAGCGACTGTCTATCACTACCGCCCAGGCACGGACTGCTTCTCACACTCCATCGATCGCAGAAGCGTCCTGAGCTGGAATGTCAGCCAGAAACAGAAACCAAACCGGGGACAACCACGGGACCGAACAAAATGACCGACTCGCCCGCGTGCAGCCAGCGAAGGGCGCCGAGGTCGCGGATCTGGGCCGCGGGCAGCTTCGAGGAGGCGGTGAAGTCGAACTCCTCCAGGGTGACCTGCTGCTCGAACTTCGCCCGGTTCAGACGCCGTTGGAAGGCGACGGTCTCGCGGCGGGTGATCTCGTCCTGGCAGAGGACCTGGAGAAAGTCGAGGTGGCCGAGCTCGCCGCCGTGGGCCTGGGCGAGGCGGGCGTCCAGGGTTTCCAGCATCCCCGAGAGCCGCAGCGACTTCAGCGACTCGCGCAGGGCGGTGTCCATCACGCTCATCAGATGCTTCCCTCAGCTTCGCCGTGGACCTGGTCGTCGCGGAGCTCGTCCGCCGTGTCGGGGGGTGTCGCGGAGGCGAACAGCCGCTTCGGTCCGTGGAGGAAAGCCGCGGCTCCCGCATCGCCGCTGGTCTCGGGCTCGGGATCGGTCTCGGTGCCGGCGATCAGGATGCCCTTGACGGTGCGGTAGGACGGGTCTCCGACCGCGATCGCCCTCGCGCAGGCGGCCTCCAGCCGCGTCTCGCCGTATTTCTTGCGCAGTCCGAGAACTCCCTGGGCGGCGCGGAGCCGGTAGAGCGCGTTGACCTCCAGCAGTTGGTCGACGACCTCGCGGCAGGCGTCGCCGATCTCGGACGCCTGGGTGCGGCACCAGATCGGCGTCTTCATCTGGAAGGCGATCTTCTCCGGCGGGTAGTCGCTTCTGTCGGTGCGTTTGCCCTGCTCAAGTGCCGCGTGAGTCTTGACCAGTTCACCGTCGAGGAAGACCTGGACCGTCGTGGCGGTGGAGCGGACATCGACCTTCCGGCCGATCAGTTTCCATGGCACTCAGAGCACCGGCAGCTACCTCCAGGACATGGGGGCGGCGGGGAGCGTCCCGGACTCCGGCCGGCTCGGGCCGGAGCTGTCCCACGAGATCCGGGGTCTGCGGGCCTGGCTTCCCCTGCACCTGCATGGGGTGGACGCCTTCCGCGAGGCCCTGGACGAGAAGCTCGACCTGGCCGAACACGTCCACGGCCGCTGTCCGGCGTCGCGGAACTGGAGGTCCCGCAGCGCCCGGACCTGTCCACCGTGATCTTCCGCCTCCGCCCCGCCGACGACAGCCGGGCCGCCGCCGAGCGGGCCGACGAGGCGAGCCGCCGTCTGCTGGAGCAGGTCAACGGCCACCAGCGCGTCGTGCTCTCCAGCACGGTCGTCGACGACCGGTGCACCCTGCGCGTCTGCGTGGTCTCCCACCGCACCCACCACGACCGCATCACCGAGGCGCTGCAGATCATCACTGCCGAGGCCAAGCGCCACACCACCGCGCAGCGATCTCCGGCCACCTGCGATGCTCAGAGCTGTCCCGTCTCAAATGATCTGTCCCCGGCCCAGACCTGTGACCTGGGGCGACCAGATCAGTTGAGACGTGCGGATGCCGGGAATCCCGGTTGATCTGGTCCGGCGCGAGTGGATGCCGGATGTTGTCTCAGCTGTCCTGGTCCGGCTCCGCTGTTTCGAACCGCCGCCCTGCTTGGCAGCGGCTCGGAAGTCCACTGCCCTCCGATCGCCTCCCGAAGGCCTTTTGCGGCTGCCCGACCCGCTCGCCCCGGCGAGCGAAGCGGTTATCCAGGTCATGCAGGCGAGCCACGAACCGGTCCATCACCGCGTCGAAGGACAAGAACATAATCTCGCATGCCCGTGCTGTACCCAAGGGGGCTTCAGCTGCGCAGCGGAATGTCCAACGACCGTACGAGCTGGGTCACTTCCTCCCGGAAGAGCTTGTCCGGGCTGGTCGTCTGGGTGCGCAGATGGCCGTAGACCTCCAGTGACACCAGGCCGTGCAGGCGCCCCCAGATGCGCAGGGCGAGCGCGACGGCGGCGGGCGGCAGGCCGGGGAAGTCCGCGCGAACCTTGTCGACGAGCCCGGCCTCGAAGTCGGACCACTCGAACTCGCTGCGCTCATGGAGGTGTTCGGCGTACGGCCAGGCGGCTGCCGCCAGCGCGGTGAGCCCGGCGCAGACCCGGTGGGCGGCCTCCGGGGCGGCGCCTCCGTGGGGGGTGTCGTAGCCGGGAACGGGGTCGCCGTAGACGAGCCGGAAGCCCTCGGGGTTGGCCAGGGCCCAGTTCCGGAAGGCGCCGGCCCAGCCCAGGATCCGGGTGGCCGGGCTGTCGGCGGAGGCGCACTCCCACGCGGTGTCCACGGCGTCGGCCAGCTCGGTGTACACGTCGCCGATGAGCACGGTGACCAGGTCGTCGCGGGTGGCGAAGTAGCTGTAGATGGCGTTGGCCGTCATGCCCATCTCGCGGGCGATGGCCCGCAGGGTGATGGCTTCGGGCCCGCCCGAGGCCATCAACTCCAGTGCCACGTCCTTGATTTCGGCCGTTGTCTCGGCCCGGAGCCGCTCGCGCCGCCCCGTGCGTCCCGCCCTGCTCTCCGTACCCGCCACCCAGGCACTCTACAGCGTTACCCGATTTGATGGCCGTATAGAAACTTCACGGCGTATAGTCACCGCACGGGCGCAACCGATCCGGTTGACCGCGCCCTCGTGCCGCATGCGAGTAGGGGGAGAACCATGCACATCGGAGTCGTCGGAGCCACGGGGACCATCGGCAGCCGGGTCGTTGCCGAGGCCCTGGAACGGGGGCATCACGTCAGGGCGTTCAGCCGCGACGCGTCGCGGCCACGGGCCGACGAGAAGCGGGACAACATCACCTGGGCGAGCGTCGATGTCCTGGACGCTGCGAGTATCACGGCCGTGCTGCCCGGCCTCGACGTGCTCATCAGCGCCTACCAGCCCGGCAACGCCGCCAAGGACTTCGAGGACACCGTCCGGCGCTCGATCGGCGACCCCACGACCCACTCCACCGTGGCGCACGCCCTGACGAAGGCGCTGGCGAGCCACCCGCGGACCCGGCTGATCGTGATCGGCGGCGCGGGCAGCCTGGAGGCCGAGCCCGGGCTGGCACTCGCCGACTCGAACGAGCGCATGCACGAGATCCTCGACCAGCTCGGGCTGCCCCGCGCCTACGCGGCAGCGGCGCGCGGCGCCCGTGACGGCTTCGACGTCCTGCGCACCTCGAACCGGCTGTGGACCTACTTCAGCCCCGCCATGGAGATCGCCCCCGGCGAGCGCACCGGCCGCTTCCGCATCGGCGGCGACCAGGCGGTCCGCGACGCGGAGGGGCGCAGCCGCATCTCGGCGGAGGATGCGGCGGTCGCCCTGATCGACGAGGCGGAGTTGCCGCAGTTCGTGCAGCGGCGCTTCACGATCGGATACTGAAGAGACGTGGTGCTCCAAGGCCCTGGCCCGCCACAGCCGCGGCCGGGGCCTTCGTCCAGGCCGTACCGCAGTGTCGGTTCCCGCCGGTGCCGCGATGCTGTCCGGCCTTCGGGCAGGTCGAGTCCCCGAGTGAGAGGGCGAAGCGGCCTGGCGACAGGCGACGTCATCCGTGCACGGCTGAGAGCCACAGTGGTACGCCCACACCGCGTCACAGAGGTTGGCGAGTCAGGCCACCTGAGACCGCCAGCGAATTGGACCAGTTCTTTTGAGACGGGGGCCAGTTCCTCGGAGACGGGACAATGTCCTCCCGTGCACCAGGGCGTGCGCGGAAGTGCCCCGTGCCACTGGATCTTGACCGTTTGCCATCGGACTTTGACCGACGCGAGATTGCGTCATCGGAGTTTGATCACCTCAGGTCAGAGGCTTGTCACCTAAGCGCTGGCCGCCCTCCTGATCTTCACCACGCGGCGGCCACCCTTCTCAGCCTCCATCTTCTTGATCACCTCGCACCCTTACAGTCCACCCTGCCCACCAGGCGAAACAGACTGTGTGCCTCACAGGAACCGTGGCTACAGGGACAGGACCCTGCCATACAGGGCGCGGCGGTCCCCGCACATTGCGTAGCGGCGGGCCGCGAGGCCGCGCTCAACGGGCTCGCCGATCTGTTCGCACAGCAGCGCCAGGACGCCGGTCGCCGCCTCGGTGTCGGACAGGTAGGCCGGCGCGACCTCCAGCATCAGCTCGCCGATCTCGTACGTGCTGGCGAAGAAGTCGTCGGTGAGCCGGCGCCCCGCGGCGACCAGGGGATCCGCCGACGGACCGGCGGGCGGCGGAGGCGGGGGCGGGGGCTGTGCGGACGTCGCGGACGGACTGGCGGACCACCGCGCGCACCGTCGGCTCATCGAGGGCCTGGAGGCCACTGTGGGCGAGTGCGGCAAGGCGGCGGGTGATATGAAGCTCCGCGACGACGTCCGTACGGCCGGAGACGGCGATCAGGGCGCGCTGGGACAGGCCGTAGTCGAGCGCGGCCGCGGCGGCCGGGCCGGTGTCTCGCGTGCGAGACGTCTCGGTGCCGGCGGCGACCGCGCCGTGGATTGTGGCGAGGGAGCGGACGACGTCGAGCAGCCGGTACGCCTGGGCGCGGCTGATGCCGAACTCCGCGTCGCAGTACGACTCCCAGTGTGGGCGTTCTCCAACGGCAGCCCCGCCAGATGGCCCCACTGCGTAGCCCGTACCCCCCCGGAGGTACATATCGAACATTTTCCCCCTGGCTCATGCAGAGTGGGGGCGTGGGCTGGCTGAGTAGCATTGGAAATGGTGTCGCTTCCGCCGCTGGCGCGGTCGGAGATGTAGTCGAAGGTGCTGTCGACGCGGTGGCTGACACCGTCGGGGACGCCGTCGACACATGGGTCGACGGCGTGCAGGACGGCCTCGGCTGGACCAGCGGGTGGGTGTGCAAGCACGCTGGCGCTTTCGGGTGCAGTGTCGGCAACTTCTTCTTGGGGGGTCTGTCAGGGCTCCTAGAGGGCCTGCAGGACATTGCAGACAAGAGTCTGGACATCGTCAAGGATCTCGGCGGGCTGGCCGGCGCTCTCCTACACGGTGACCTAGCCGGCTTCTTGAGAGGCTTGGGCGACCTTTTTCTCGATGGAGTGGAGCTCGTGATCAACGGCATCCGCTTCGCCACACTCGGCACGGTCTTCGGGGGAATCCGTGATGCCTCGCAGGCTGCGGCCCTGCGACGCTTCGTCGAGAAACGCGTCAACGAGCAGTTCGCCACCAACCCGCCACAGTTGGCGCGGATCCGCCAGCACCTCGGACTGGACGGTGTTTCGTGGGGGCTGCCACTCGACGCGACGCACAGGGTCTTCCGCCTCGATTCGGCGACGACACCACTCTGGGAGTGGCACAAGAAGGGGATCATCGACCTCTATGCCATGGCGGGGCTGCTCAGCTTCGACTCGTTCACCATCGTCCGCCGACGCACCATGGTGCGCTCGGTCGGCGATGACGGAGAGAGCAGCCTGCCGATCAGCCGCTGGACGCTCGCGCGCTACATCGACAGCGATGGCAGGGAAGGCCGCATCCGTGCCTACGCCCTGACGCCAGCAGGGGTCAAGGATGCCGTCCAGGTATCCGTTGCAAAATTCAAGAAGCTCGGCATCAAGCTCAGGTGGAACGACGGCGGACGCTTCGAGTACTTCGTCAATAATGCAGTTCACCCAATCAGCACGCTCGAGGAATTTAACTTCGACCGCAACACGCTCGGGGTATACCTCCTGAGCTCGGGCCTGCGCAACAACCCCCCACTCGAGCAGTGCAACCTTCTGGCGTCGAGCGCCTTCGGTCTCGTCGAAGGGTTGGGACAAACCGCAGGCCGCGACATCGACGAGGGGAGCGACGCGACCCCCTGCGCGGTAACGCCGAACCGAAACGACAATTGCTGCGTGGCGGTGAACCTGCGCACGGGCTCGGGCGTGATCTACCACGATGAGTGGCCGCGCAACTTTTTCCGCTACGTCCTGACTCACGAATGCGGACACTACGTAGGTCTGTGCCACTACGGCCATGACGGGTTCCAGAACATTATGTTCACACTCGATGAGCAGGCGAACCTGTCGCTATGGGACTGGGGGCTCTTCAACTACTACCTCGACAACGAACCGAGCTTCTCACTCGACGACGCCAAGAACGTGTGGCGCTTCCTGGTGACGAACATGGTGCAGTGCCTCGACCCGGATCCCGGGCCAATCGTTGAATTGCCGTGACCATGGACGGTCAGTAACCTCCAGGAGGCGGATCGAGGAGCTCGCCGAGGGTGAAGCCGGAGTGGTGGAACGGGGTGGGGCTCCCGGGGGTTGCCCTTGGAGTAGACCTGGATCGCCATGAAGGCGAGGGTGTTGGCGCCGGCTTGGTGGTCGCCGGCGGTGGCGGAGGCACGTAGCGCGGTGATGTAGAAGCGCTGGGCACGTGCGTGGTGGCCGGTGTCGAACTGGAGCCAGCCGCACATGCGGGCGGACTCCGCGAGCAGGGACAGCAGCCCGGCACCGGCGCACGAGGGCCGGGCTGTGAAACTCCGCAGTTTCCGACCAGCACTCTGGCTGGAACACGGCGGGCCGCACAGGGTGCAGGCTGGCGGTTCGTGCGAGTACCGCCACCGCAGTCCGCCGACTCACTACGGTCAGCGCATGACCAGTGATGGTGTAGTCGTGGACGAGGCAGTCCGCGCAGCATGGGACTTATACCGGATCTTAGAGAAGCGCACGCCAGAGAAGGAGCGCCAGCAGGCGCAGCAGCGTGTCCAGGCCGCGATACCTGGACGACCTCGTACAGTCCGGCGAGCGAGAACGTCCGACGCGACTCTTCCAGCGCCGCCGTCCACTCCTGCTTGAAGGCCGGCACCCACCGCTCCGCGCGCCGGTCGGCGCGCAGCTGTGCGAGCAGTTCGGCCGGAGCTGCCGGGGCGGGGGCGTGCGGGGTGACGGGTGCGTGGTCGGGCTGCGCGCTCATCGGCTGTTCCTCCCGGCGGGTCGTACCGCCAAGGTAGCCGCCGCCGGTATGGCGGAAGAGGGGTTCGGTGGTCACTGCTTCAGCTCCTCTTCCCAATTAAGGAAGTCGGAGGCTTCTTGCTCCTGGCGCTGGTATTCCGTCTGATGCCTTGCGGTTCGCCTCACGTTCCGCGTTATTCCTTCGGGTTCGGGAACGGGTAGTTGTGCCGACGCAGGGTAGGTGTTGCCAGCGGCAGCTGTCGACCTGCGTTTTCGCGTCAGAGAGGCGCAGTGGTTGTCACCGGATCGGCGTGCTGCCTGTCATGCCATGGGATCGGCAGAGTGACTGCCACCGGGCATGCCACGGAGGGCACCAGAGGTCACCTGCAATGGCTTGATCGAACGCCGGGGCGAATCTGCTGTAGTCCTGAAGGGTGACACAGGGCTTTTCCGGCCCTTGTCGCGTGTTGGTGGGGAAGGGATTTGTCGGCCCAAGAAAAAGATCGGCGGCACCCCGCGCGGGCACCGCACGTCAGAAGTGGAGTCGGCCTTGGCACCTGTACCGAACGGCGTCTACATGATCGCCCGTCCCGGCGAGCAACTGCTCACGATGCTGGAAGGGTCGTCGCAGCCCAAGACACCCGTCGTGCTGCTGCCGCCCACCGGCAACCCCGGCGAGCAGGAATGGCAACTGGAGGTACTCAGCAACGGCAACTGCACGATCCGCAATCTCAGGAGCGAAACCTACCTGTCCTTCGACGGTGCCCCGGAGACGAACAAGCCGGTCGTCGGCTACCCCGAGCC
>NZ_JBSFEV010000041.1:0-83725 GCF_053594615.1 Streptomyces sp. NPDC001858 | reverse complement strand
GGGCTCAACCAGGCCCTCGAAGACGCCCGGAACTCCGAACAACCCAACCCGGAACTCATCCGCCGTCTCGAAAACGCCAGAGCAGAATGGACACCCCGAACACACCCCGCCGGCCCGCTGGAAGACGCACTCGAAAACCCCCGGACCACGCCCCCGGACGACGCCGCCAAAACCACGGAATCCGCACCACCGAAATCTGACCGCATCACGCCATCCAGCCTGGAGCGGGAACCATCGACCCCGGCCGCCGATACCGAGGCGGGTATCACGCCGCAGTCAGGGTCGCCTTCGGTGACCGAGTGGGGGCGCGAGACCGAGCTCCAGCAGGCCTACGAGTACGCACAGCGAGCCGTGATCGCAGCAGACAACGCGCTGGAGGCCACCCAGAAGGCGGCCCGGGCGGCGCATGCCACCGGAGTGGGGTCGACCGCTCTGTCCGACGGCAGCGCGGTCGCCGCCGCGCGTGCGAGTTCGGCGGATGCCCGGCACCATCTGCAGGAGATCGAAAGGCAGTTGTACCCCGCGTTGCCGAGTGACGCGGCCCAGGCCGCGGAGCACACCTCGGAGGCCGGCCCGTCCGGCACCTCGCGGGACAAGGGCAAGGGCCGCGCGGACGGCCAGGACACCGCGCTGCCGCCGCGGAGTCCGTCCGTCACGGACATCGTCGAACCGTCGCCGATTCGGCCGTCCGTCACCGAGTCGGCACCCGAGCCTCTCGCCGGGTCCCGTACGCCCGCCGATCCCGCCACCGCACCGACGCCGACCTCCTTCGTCGAAGAGTTCGGGTCCCGGTACGACGGCCATGTCGGCCAGGTGCATGTGGAGCCGCTGCCCGAGTCGGTGGTACGGGGCGTCCACGAGCAGGTCGTTCACGCCCTCCGGCTCTCGCCCGGCAGCGCCGCCGCCGAATCCGTGCGGGCGCAGTTGCGGGATCGGGCCGGCGCGTCGGAGCTGCTGCGGAACCTGCCCAACCTGCGGGACCTCAGAGGCCACCGGTTCACGGTGACCGTCGACGGCCGGGAACGGACCGTCGGCATCCGGCTTCTCCTGACCCACCCGCGCCCCGCTGCGAGGTTCGGCAGCCTTGACGGCAACCCGCACGACGTACGTGTGGAACGGCGCAGTCAGGGCACCTCGGAGACTCAGAGCACGGAGAGTTCCGGGAACGTCCGGACGGTGCGACTGCCGTTGACCGCGTCCTTCCCACGGTTCCTCGACGGAGTGCTGCGGTCGTGGGACGTCGGGGTCTCGACCACGCTGACGCACAATCAGCTGGCCCGGTCGATGTCGGTCGGGCGAGCGCTGCACACGACGCTCGTGGTGATGAGCACCGAGCAGTCGACGGCGTACGACTACGACACCGAGTGGCAGGTCGTGGTGCACCCGCCGCACGGTCCGATCGCGGAGCTTTGGTCGGGGCCGCAGTCGCACGGGGCGGTCACCGTGTGGTTCCCGCAGCACCTCGCCGAGGTGGACGCCGCGGGTACACCGCTGCCGGGCCTGGCAGATCCGGCGCAACTGGATGATCTGCCTCTTTGGGGTACGGACTCGGTCCGCGATCCGCAACGGCTGCTGGAGGAGGTGCGCCAGGTGTTCAGGGACGAGCTGACCGGGCTCGGCCCCGCCTCGGCGCTGGCGCTCACGCAGTTCCTGTCCGAGGAGAATCTGCGCGGGTCGCTGCCGATGCAGCGCGACGCCGGCATCCTTTCGCCGCAACTGCTCGACTCCCGAGGCCGCACTCTGGGGGTGCTGCGCGTCAAGACCGTCGTGAGGCCGGGAACTCCCACGCACAGGAGCATCGCGGGGAAGATCCAGCTGGAGTCGCACGTCCTCACCGGCGTGAAGCTGGACGGCCGGACCACTGTCAGCAACGGCATCGCGCTCGATGTCAGTACCGGCCCCTCCCTCACCGCCGACCGCGCTCCGGGGCACCCGGGGGCCTCCGCGGTGATCGGCGGCAGCGCGCTGGTCAAGGGCCAGGTGCGCTGGCAGTCCAGCGACAGCCTCGCGCTCGGGGGCACGGGGACGATGCTCCACGCCGTGCGCAGCAACAGAAGCCACCTGCTGGCCCCTTCGGAGGTCCAGTACACCGTGACCCTGGTCCGACCCGGCATCGGGGATCGCGTACACGGACTCGATCCTTGGCCGGCCGGGCTGTCGCTGCGCGTGCTGGCAGCCGAAGACGCCAGAGGCCAGCGCCCCACCGGCGAGGCACTGCGTTCCCTGCCGCCCGAGCTGGCGAACCTGCAGAGCATCGGCCTGACCACGACACCGGTCCGGGTCGAGGGAACGGAGGTGCTCTTCACGAGGGCCGAGACGTGGCTGCGGGACAACGGCTACCTGCCCCAGGGCGCACGCAATCGCGTGCTGCCCGACGAGGCGCTGGTTCAGGCCCAGCTGACGAACCTGAGGCAACTGGACACAGCCCGTTCGCAGCTCGGGCTGCGCGCCGCGGTCGAGGCCATGGTCGACGGCGGTCACTCCTTGTGGTTCGAGCGCCCCACGCCGACCGCTACTCAACGGGTCCGGCTCCGCCTCACCGCGACGAAGGACCACGACGCGGCACGGCACGGCATCCACCGGGCCACCCTTCCCGACGTCCAGGTCAAGGGCGTGGCGACCTTCGCCATGGGGGGTACCCAGCAGCGAGGATCCCTGTTCAGCAGCACCCTGGGCGCCGGCGGCGGCCTCACCGCTCCACTCGGCGGCGGCCATACCGTCGGCGGCAGCGTGGACGGCTCCCGTACCTGGGAGCACACCCGGACGGACACCGTGGGTTCCGCGCTGAACCACGACCAGTTCTTCATCGCGACCGGGGACAAGCCGAGCTCCGAGATGTTCGTCGTGCCGACGCGGTTCGCTCTCGACCTGTACCACGGTCCCGGTGGCGGGCGTGTCATCCGCTTCGCGGAGCAGGAGGATCCCGGGCGTGCGGAGGCGGATCCCGAGCGTGCCTACTCGTCGAGCACGTCGTTCATCCACCTCGCCGTCCCGCGGGAGCGCACTCTGCCCGCGTTCCACGTGCCCGAACAGCCGGTTCCGGAGCCGATCGTCCGCGCGGTGACCCAGGCGGACCGGGACCTGCTCGCGATGACCGACGACCGGGGCGCACCGCTCCCCGGCGTCACCCGGCTGCCGGACGACACGTTGCTGGAGGTGTTCCGGGCGTCGGCGGCGCTGCGCGAGGCGTTCCGGCAGATCGTCACCGAGTCCTATCCGGGCCGAGAGGCGCCCGAGCTGGTCGAACCGGTGGTATCCCCGCAAGGCCTTGCCGACCCCACTGCCTTCGCCGCCGCCGTGGTGGATGCCGCGCTCGACCCGAGCGTCCTGCTGGCCCGCGGTCACCAGATCCTCAAGGGCCGCTACGTCGTCGACGGGATCACCCTCCCCGGACAGCTGGCCGACCGGGAGCACACGCTGGAGATCCGTGGCGTGCTGCACAACCCGCGGTATCTGCACACCACCAAGCAGTACATGGAGACCGGTGTGTCCGCGACCGACTCCGCGGCGCAGGCGAGGGCGACGTCCACGACGGACCAGTTCGGCGTCGCCGTCATCGGAGGATTCGCCCTCGATGCCGCGTCGGCCGGCACCACGACCATGGGAATGTCGGGGAAGTACACGTACCGCAACGAGCTGGAGGACTCCGCCACCCTCACCTCCGTCGCCGGTGCCAGCAGGACGGCGACCGGGTCCGGGACACATCACCGCATCGGCGCCGACGCGCTCCTCCTGCTCACCGTCCGCACGGGCACCCGCAACGTGGTCGCGAACAGTGTGGGAGTAGGCAGCGGGCGCGAGGTGACCGTCGCAGTCGAGCTGCCGCGGGCCGCGCAGTTCCTCATCACGAACGACCAGCTACAGCGTGACGCACGATGGTTCAGCGCTCTCAGCGACCTCCACACGCCGCCGCGGAACGAACAGAACGTGCCGTTGCCCCCGCGCTTCGTTCGCAGTCTGGAGCCGGGCTTCGCAACCGTCACGTCCGTGACCCAGCATTCCGGGACGTGGACGGACGGCGGGCCCGGGCGCGAAGTGCGCGATCGCATCCGAGAAGAGCTGACGAGGCTGGTCGAGGACGTGGCGCGGGGCGCCACCGTGCCGGGGCATTCCTCGTACCTCCCCGGAGTGGCCTCACGGATCGCCGACTACACCTCCCCGACCGGGCTGCGCGCGCTACCGGGTCGCGGCCCGAGCGGCGACCTGCGCTTCCACTTCCTCCACACCGCCGACACGGGCGCGCGGTTGGTCGAGGTCTCGCTGACCGCCCGGCCGCGTGACGGCATCGACCTGAGCGGGGTCCGAGGCCGGCGGGCCGCTGGGGGACTGGAACAGTATTCCGTGCACTCCCCGTCAGGAGTGGCGAGGAGCTCCGCAACGACCACCCAGCACTCCCTTGCCATCAACCCCACAGCGCGCTACGTGCGCCCCGCGGACGACACCCGGACCGACCGCAGCGGACCGGCTGTGAACATCGTGTCCACCCGGGCTCATGGGTCGAAGGCGGCGTCAGCGGCCGAGGACCGGTACTGGCTGCGTACCGACAGCGCCGCCGACTTCGATCTGGAGTACGAGTTCGTTCTCTCGGCGCGTTCCCGACCGGTCGCCGACTGGCCGCCGAACCTTGTCGGCGGAATGGTTCAGAACGGCATCGTCACCTGGCAGGACACCGACGGCACCGGCACTCACAGCTGGTTCGAGCGGGTACTGGCAGGAAGCCCGTACCGTTCGGCGACCGTCCCGGCCACCGTGGGCCTGCGCTTCACCGGCAGCGAGGCCGCGGAACCGGACAACAAGAGCGCGGAACTCACCCCGTCCAGCGACGACGCGGCGCCCGAAATGAAGGGCGCCAGGTTCGTACCGACCGGCCCGACACCCGTGTTCGGTTTCAACGCGTCGGAAAAGCTGACCGAGGCCCTCGACGCCGTCGCCCCCGGCGGTGCGGCCAACTGGCGGTCCCTGGCGGTGTCCACGTCCGCCGAAGGTCGGGCCGCGCGTCTCGGGGAACTGGTCCAGGCCGGGCAGATATCCCTCGACCGACCGCGCATCGTCGGCGGACTCACCGAGCGCATGCCGGGCAGTCACCCCTTCGAAAGCGCCCCGGCCACCCCGCCCTCCCTCACCATCGCGCTGTACAACCCGCGCCGGATCACCAGCGCCAAAGACGTCACCATCGACCGGCTGCAGATCAACTCGGTCGCAGGCGGTTCCTGGTCCAACAGCGGCGACACCGCCGGCGTCGAGGCCCATGGCGCCTTCAGTACGGAGGACGCGAACCGGCGGCTCTTCGGCTTCACCATCCCCGTCATCAGCAACCAGCCGGTGGTACGGGGCGCCGCGGAGAACTTCGCCGGAGTACGCCGCAACTGGCTCAAGACCGGCAACACCAACGCCCCGACCGACGGCAGCGGGGTCCGGACATTCGAGGTCGAGGTCGATGCCCACATCACCGTGGCGGGCCCGAACGGCACTCGTCACATCACCGGAACGCTGAACGCGCGACTGTCCGAACACGACGTCCTGGGGCACGGCATCACCCCTGCCCGCGCCCAACCGCGCGTCTACGACCTGCCGTCGATGGTCGGTGCCGCCGCCGAGGCCGCGGCTCGGGGCGAGGGGCAGAGCCGCGCGGCGGAGCGCGCGAAGGCCACGGCCGGGAAGCCTGCCGGTGCAGGAGCGCAGGCCAGCGTGGATCGCACGCTCCGCGACTGGACCACCCACCCCTTGGAGGATCTGCCGTCCGCGATCGTGTCGCAGCTCCACCCGGATGACCACGCGGCACAGCTGTGGCTCGCACTCGGCGCCGATGGCCAACTGCACCTGGGCCGGGCCCTGTTCATCGCGTCCCACACCGCGCGCACTGCCGAGCGGCCGGTCGAACTCGTCCTGCGTGGCGAAGACGGCCTGCGCTTGTGGAACTTCGGCCCCGACGGACAGCTGCTGAACCCCGGTGTGCAAGGCGACGCGAACATGACGGTGGACGACTGGCAGGAGTTGGCCAGGACCCACAGCCCGGCTCTCGTCGAGGCGGCCGTGGGTTCGTTCGCCGACATTCCGGCCCGCTGGCCCACGCCCGGGGAAGGCCTCGTACAACCCCGCAGCGGTGTCACCGCACCTGTCACCGCACACCCGCCTGCGCCCGTCACAGCACCTGCGTCTACGGCACCACCCACGTCTGAGCCTGCGACTGCCTCTGCGTCTACCGCGCCGCCTGAGCCTGCGTCTGCCTCTGCGTCTGTGTCTGCCGCGCCGCCTGAGCCTGCCACGGTGACCGCTCCCTCCGAGTCGGGAGCGTCCACCGTGACGGCCTCACCCACGTCGGCCACGGCCACCGGGACCCACGTGAGTGAGGCCCCGCCGGCATCGCCCGCTTCGTCGACGTCGGGCGGGGACGTCTCCTCCGTGCCGGTCACCCCGCAGGAGGCAGCCGAGGTTCCCGGAACGTCGGTGTCGGCCGGGTCTGTCCCTGCACACCTGCCCGGCCGGCCGCAGGACACTTTCCACGAGCTCCTCGACAGGGTCAACGCGCTCCTTCGCCAGAAGGGGGATGCCCGGGTGGCCGACATCGATCAGCTTGTCCGGGCCTTCGAGAAGTTGCACGACGTCGTCCGTCGCCGTGCCCCCCTGCCCCAGATAACGACTGAAATCACCAACATCCTGCAGAGCGGTGAAGTGCCCCGGGTGCTCGGCGGCAGTCCGACGCTGACGCAGGAGCCCGTCGTGGAGACCGGGACGGTCACCGCGGAGCAGGGGCCCGTCGCCGGCCCGTCCGGCACCTCGTGGGACAAGGGCAAGGGCCGCGCGGACGGCCGGACCACCCCCGCGTCCATGTCCCGTCAGTCAGTGCCCACACCGGCGCAGGCCACCGAGCCCATGCGGCCACCGAGCCCCGCGATCCCGGCGGCGTTCTTCGACGAGCCCCGGCCCCCCATGCCCACGGAAGTGTCCGCGGCCGGGGAGCACGGAGGCAGGGCCGAGGAACTGGAGTCGTCCCGGCAGACGTCTCCTCCGCTCACGCGCCCGGAACCGGAGGACCTGGAGACTGCGCGGCCCACGCAGGAGTGGACTGACCGTACGGAGCGACCGGGGGGCGGCCCGGCCGTCGTCGGCGACGTGCCCGGCCAGGCGCGAGGTCCGCTGACTGAACCAGGGAACGGGCTTGGTGAAGCGGACCTCGCAGGGCAGGGCGACCACAATCGAAGCGCGGTGGTGGGAAGTTCGGGCGTACTCGTCGACGGACAGGCCCGGTCGGACAGCCTGGCGTCGGCAGCCGAGGAGATCGCCACTTCGGGTGGATCGGGGATCGGTGCGAGCCATGGCACCGTGGCCGTGGGCCAGCCGGATCCGCTGGAGCTCGTCCGGCGGGAGTTCGAGGAGGCGAAGACCGCGATGGCGAAGGCCGCGATGACCCTGCGGGAGAAAGAGGCGGCGGCCGCACTCGCGGGCGGCGCGGGGACGGCCGGCTGTGAACTGTCCGTGGCCCAGGCGCACGCCCAGAACACCGCGGACCGCTTCAACAGGGCGAAGCAGCTCCAGCAGAGCTTCTTCGGCGTATGAGCGACATGGCGCCCACCGACTCCGCTCGGGCGGGCGCCCGGCCCCCGTCCGGTGTCCCTCCGGACGGGGCACTCTCGCTTCACTGCACGCTGCCGCGGTGGGGCCGACGCCGGTCGTGGCTCTGCAGGTCACGCCGATCGCCGAACAGGCGTGACCTGCTGACTCGTGTGCGTCGTACGCGGTCACGGTGCGCTTGTCCACGGTGGGGGGAGAGAGCGACGGCCCTGCCGGCCTGGGCAACACGGCCTCCGCACAGGCCGGACCGCAGGCCCACCATAATCAGGCACATCGTCAGACAATCATCACCCCAGCAGCGTGCCGGCGCCCCAGCGGCGCCACAAGCAGCGAAGGATCCGGACATGACCCGTCACACCGTGGCCCCCAAAGGACAGGGCGGCCGGGGCGCCTTCCACCGGATCGCCGACGCGGTGCGTGCCGCCGCGCCCGGCGACCTGGTGGTGATCGCCCCCGGTACCTGGACCGAGGCCGTGGTGCTCGACCGGCCGGTCGTGCTGGCGGCCGAGCACGGCTCGGGTGGCGTCGTCCTGGCCGCGCCGTCCGGCGACCGCCCGGCGCTCACCGTGGACGGCCCGGACTGCGCCGTGCACGGCGTCACCCTGCGCGGCGCCGACGACGGCGCCCCGGTGGTCGCGCTCTCGCCCGGTGCCGGACTGATGATGGAGGACTGCACGGTCGAGGGCGGCCGGATCCAGGCCCGCGGCCCGGAGGACGAGGAGAGCGGGACCACCGCCCTCCTGCTGCGGCGCTGCCGCATGGAGCGCGCCCGGCTGGCCGGTCTGCACCTCGCCGGAGCGGTCCGCGCCCGGCTCGACGACACGAGCGTCCAGGGCGTCGACGGAACGGGCATCGTGCTGTCGGGAACGGCCCGCCTGGACGCCGTACGGCTGCGGCTGGACGGTACGACGGGCTCGGGTCTGCGGTTGCGCGGCAGCGCGCGGCTGCGGCTCACCGAGTCCATACTGACCGGCACGGGCCGGGCCGGGCTCCTGCTGGAGGACTCCGCCGAGGCCACCGCCGCCGAGTCGACCATCCGGTCGTCCGGTGCGGCGGGCGTGCACCTGACCGGCACGGCGCAGGCGGAGTTCAGTGACTGCCGGATCCGCGCCGCCGCCGCCAGCGGGCTCGTCGTCCAGGACGACGCCGTGCTGACCGCCGACGGCTGCGCGGTGACCGCTTCCGGGGCGAACGGGCTCCTGGTCACCGGCGCCGGGCAGGCCACGCTGGCGGACTGCCGGATCGACCGCAGCGGCTTCAGCGCCGTGCACCTGTCCGGCACCGCCACCGCCCGGCTCACGGACTGCCTGGTGCGCGACGGCGCCGAGCACGGGGTCCACGCGGTCGACCGGGCCCGCCTCGAACTCACCGACTGCGGGGTGCGGAACGCCGCCATGACCGGGATCGCCGTCCTCGAACAGGCCGCGGCCACGGTCACCGGCTGCCGGATCGACGGCGTCACGACCGGGATCGGCGTCGGCTCGGGAACGGGCAGCCGCATCGAGCACACCATCGTGACCGCGACCAAGGAGATCGGGATCCAGGTCGCCACCGGCGGCACCGCGGTCCTCGCCGACGTGCGGATCAGCAAGGCGGGAGCGGCCGGCGTGGTCGTCGACCAGGGCGCGGACGCCACGGTCGAAGGCGGCTCGGTGGAGGACTGCGCGGGGTCCGGCGTCGTCGTGTGGACCAAGGCCCGGCCCACCGTCACGGGCCTGCGCATCCACCGGCCGGCGAAGAACGGGGTCTTCCTCGCCGAGGGCGCGGGCGGCACCTTCACCTCGCTGGAGGTGACCGGTGCCGCCTTTCCCGCGCTGCACATCGGCGCATCCGCCGACCCAGCGCTGCGGCACTGCCGGATCAGGGACTGCGCGGACGCGCTCGGCATGGACGAGGGCGCGGTCCCGGAAGTCGAGGACTGCACGGTCGACGGCATTCCCCTGACGCTCGGCGCGCCCGCGTCGGTCCCGGCCGCCGCCTCCGGGGCTCCGGGCGCCCACACCCCGGCACCGCACCCGAAGGGGGCCGCCGACGACCGGGAGGCGCCCGAGGAACACTTGGACGACCTGCTCGGCGAGCTGAACGCCCTCGTCGGTCTCGACCGGGTCAAGCACGACGTCGGTTCGCTGGTGAAGCTGATGCGGACGGTCCGGCGCCGCGAGGAGGCCGGCCTGCCCGCGCCGCCCCTCAGCCGCCACCTGGTCTTCGCGGGGAACCCCGGAACCGGCAAGACCACCGTGGCCCGGCTGTACGGCAGGATCCTCAAGGCGCTGGGCCTGCTGCGAAGCGGTCACCTGGTCGAGGTCGACCGGACAGCCCTCGTCGGCGAGTACGTGGGCCACACCGGCCCGAAGACCACAGCCGCCTTCAACCGGGCGCTGGGGGGCCTGCTCTTCATCGACGAGGCGTACAGCCTGGCACCGCTCGGCGTCGGCAACGACTTCGGCACGGAGGCCGTGGCGACCCTGGTCAAGCTGATGGAGGACCACCGGGACGACGTGGTCGTCATCGCCGCCGGCTACCCCGGCGACATGGACCGCTTCATCAGCTCCAACCCGGGCCTCGCCTCCCGCTTCGGCCGCACCCTGCTCTTCGAGGACTACGGCGCCGCCGAGCTGGTGTCGATCGTCGAGCACCAGGCCGAGGAGCACCAGTACGTGCTCACCCCCGCCGCCCGCGACGACCTGTCGGTCCTCTTCGCGCGCATGCCGCGCGACAAGGGTTTCGGCAACGGCCGCTCGGCGCGGCAGATCTTCCAGGAGACGACCGAACGCCAGGCGCAGCGCGTCGCGGAACTGGCCGACCCCAACGCGGACCAGCTCATGGCCCTCGAAACCCAGGACCTCCCCCGGCCGGCCACCGCTGGCTGACACCGCACCGGCCTACGGCTCCCGCGTACGCGGGTGGCGGGAGCGCCGGGCGGCGGCGGAGGCCGACCGGGCCGTCAGATGTGCAGCAGCCGCTCCGCCGGCCCGCGACAGTCCCGCAGGGCAAGGCGGAGGGCGTCCCGGGGCCAGTCGACGAACCCACTGTGGTCGCAGGTGTGTCGATGGCCGTTCACCCGTTCGTGGTGAGCGCCTTGAGAAATACGGATCTGGTGGCCGGTGCGGGTGCCAGGGTCGGGGCCCGCGGAACCACGAGGTCAGGGCGGAGGGGTGCGGCGGCGGCTGTGGGAGTTCGCCGCGATGCTGGGCCGGACGCGAGCTGCCTCGGTCGGCCTACGGCTGCTACGAGAGGCGCCCGTCCGCCGTCGCACCGCCCGGGTCGCCCCCCCGCCGGTACTCCGTCTCGCGGTGCCTGCACCCCACCTGAATCCACCACGGCGGGCCGCTACCGCTGCGCGCCGTCCTCGATCAGACGGCGGTGCAGTTCCGTGGTCATGACGTGGATCGCCCGCGTCAGCTCGGTGTTGGTCTTCAGCTCCAACTCCTGCTCGACGAAGTCGTGGTCGGCCTTCAACTGCTGGAAGGCCGCCTGCCGGTTCTGGCCGATCATGACGAACGTCGAGAGGAAAATCGCCTCCAGGGACACGACGAGCGTCAACGTGGGCCAGGGGTTGGCCTCGATGAACACCATCCAGAGGGCGAAGGCGATGGCGTGGAGGTAGACGAACGGCATCGAACCGGCGAATTTGGTGATGGCGTCGGCGACACGCAGTTGGACGTCTCCGGCACGGCTGTTGTGGTGCGCGACCACTGCTGGGTGGTGCTTGGCCCGGTTGCCGTGCTCGCTCATCGCCGTGTGCCTCTCGCGTTTCAGGGTTCCGCGGGGCACTACCGGCCACAGGGAACGGCCCCCGCGCATCCCTGGAGCCTAATCTTCCGTCTCGCAGCCTCCCCAGGCGCATGGCGGACGCCCTCGCCTCGGCCGTGGCCCACCCGGGCCGTCCCCTTCCGGACCCGTCATCGCATGGTCCCGGCGGCCGGGTGCGGTGCCGGGACGAATCCGGGCGGGGGTGGCGGGAGGAGGGCGCCCGTGGAGGCGGTGGCGTAGACGTAGGCGTGTCCCGTCGGGTGCGGTGACCCAGGGCTGCGGGATATGGCGGCCGGAGGCGCGGGTGCGGGGACCGGCCTGGAGTCCGGCGCCGTAGCAGGCGACGGGGATCCAGTGGGAGTCCTGCAACCACTGGGCCAGGCCCGGCAGGCGGCCCAGGACCGGAAGCACGGTGTCGCGCAGCCGGGTGACCGGACGCCGCCGTTCGGTGATGATCCGGCCGACGAACACCGTCCGTTCGGTGACCTCCTCGTGGCCCGCAGGATCTCGATGCCGTCCCTGCCGATCCCGTACCGCCCGACCATCGCGTGGATGGCCTCATCGATGGTCAGGTACGTCTCGTCGTCGCCGGGCAGGATCGGGAACTCCCAGCGGTGATGGCCGAGCGGGGTCGGACAGCCGACAGCCGGGCGGGCCGGGTCGCAGCGGAAGCGCAGCCGGTCGTGGTCCGGCCACGGCTTCAACATCTTGGTGTCCACGACCACCCAGCGGTCCTCGTACGTCCGTCCCTCGTATCCCACGTTCAGCTGGGCGCGGGTCGGGCTGGATCCGCCGACGCCGAGGCCCATCGCGCCCAGCAGGTTCGCGGCCGTGACGCCCGTGGACCCGTAGCCGACCACGGCCACGTCGTAGGCGCCGTCGCCGCCGTTGGCGCCGTTCTCGGCTCTCGTCTCCCGCACCCGGCCACCTCACCGATAAACCTCACCATGACGATTTCCCCCTTACGAGGCTTTTGTGACTTCCGGTGCGACGCTGACAGTAGGTTCGACGCCGGAGCCGAGCAAGCGCCGAAGCACGTGCACCCGTGCAGGACAGGAGAGGGATGTGGGATGACCGAGCCGCAGGCGACGCGCACGCAGCGGGCGAACGGAGCCCAGTCGCGGCAGCGCATCCTCGACGCCGCCGTGGAGATCGCGGGCGAGCGCGGGTACGAGGGCACGTCGATCGCGGCGGTCAGCGCCAAGTGCGGACTGCCCGCCAGTTCGATCTACTGGCACTTCAAAAACAAGGACGACCTCATCGCCGTGGTCGTCGAACGCGGCTTCACGACCTGGCTCGCGGCACTGGAGTCTCCGGGCACGGCACCGGGCACGGCACCGGGAACACCGCCAGAAACACCGCTCGAACAGGTCAGATCCATGGCGGAGAACGTGGCCAGAACGCTGGTCGCCGCGCCCGACTTCCTGCGCCTGGGCCTCATGCTCGCCCTGGTGCGCTGCCCTGCCGAGCGCCGCGGGCGCACCGTGTTTCTTCAGGTGCGCGACATCGCATGCCGGAAGACGACCGAATTCATCAGGACGCTCTTCCCGGACCTGGACGACAAGGCCGCACGCGACCTCGCCACCTATGCCATGGCCGGCGCCGACGGACTGTTCCTGCAGCGGGAGCTGAGCGGCGACTCCGCCGATCTGGTGGAGCTGCTCCGGTTGCACGCGCAACTCGTCCACGACGCGGCGGCCCGCATGGCGGCGAGGAGCCGGAAGACGGGGAGCAGGGCCTGACCGGATCCCCGCACCGGCTGAGGACCGTCCTCACGGGCGACTCAGCACAGCCGATCGCGGAGCGAATCGAGGAGCGAATCGCGGAGCAAGGAGAGCACAGCGGTCCGTTCCTGGTCCGGATGGCAGAAGTAGTGGTCACCGGGGAAGGTCTCCAGCCGGAAGGCGCCCGTGGTCACCGCCTTCCACGCGCTCATGTCCTCCACGCCGACCAGAGGGTCCCGACGTCCGTGCAGCGCGGTGACGGGCGCCCGTAGGTCCGCTCCGGCCGTCGACGGCTGGTACCCGTGGACGATGCGCAGATCGGCGCGGCCGACGGGATCCAGCAAGCCCGTCAACTGCTGCCCGGCTTCCTCACCGAGGCACTCCCGCAACACGCGCCCGAGGCTCTCGTCATCCCCCTCGAAATCCCCCGCGAAATCGCCCGCGAACGCATCCGGCACGGTGTGTCCGAGGGACCGGTGGGCTTCCGCGATCCGCGTGGCCAACGGGTTGGGACCGAGCGAGGGCGAGGTGAAGGCCGCGACGAAGAGATGCCGCAGCGGCCCGCCCCGGATCGTGCCGAACTCGTGGGCCAGCCGATAGGCGAGCAGAGCTCCCATGCTGTGCCCGTAGAACGCGAAGGGGCGGTCGGTGTACGGGGTCAGCGCCTCGGCGAGGAGGCGCACGGTGTCCTCGCAGTCCTCCAGCAGTTGCTCCTGCCAGCGATCCTCCCGGCCCGGCAACTGCACCGGACAGACGTCGATGTCGTCCGGCAGCCCGGCTGCCCAGGTGCGGAAGACGGACGCGCCGCGTCCCCCGTAGGGAAGGCAGAACAGCCGGACCCGGGGGTTCTGGCTGAGCCGGTGGTGTCGCAGCCAGCGGGCCGGGTCGCCGGACACCGGGGCGGAGTGCCGTTTCCCGCCGAGCTCCGGGTCCCTTGTGTCTGTGGGCGCATCTACCGTCGCGTGTGTCGGCGCGTCTGCCGGGGCGCCGGCTGCGGGAGTCGGCTGGAAGGCGGGCAGGGCGGCGAGCAGGGCGGCCAGTTCGCCGACCGTGGGGCCGTCCACGAGTACGTCGAGCGGTACGTCGGCGCCGAGCTCCGCGGACAGCCGCCGACGCAGTTCCAGGGCGGCGAGCGAGTCGAGTCCGAGGTCGGCGACGGCCTGCTCGCGCATGTCCTCCGCGTCCACGGTGACCAGGTCCGCCAGCACCTCGGTCAGGTACGCGACGAGGATCTCCGGCTTCCGGTCCGGCGCGGCATGCCGCAGCCGCCGCACGATGTCGGGGCGCCGCGCCCCCTCGGCCTCGGCCCGGCCCGACGCCGCCTCGGTGACCGCGACGACATCGGGGGGCAGGAGACGGGCCTCCGCTGCATGGCACTCGGCGAGCAGGCGCCCCGCGTCGTCGAAGAGCCGATAGCCGCCCACCAGGCTCCGCACGTCCGCCGGTTCGGTCAGGCTGAAGTGCGCCCACAGCGGCTCGCCGCCGGGACCGGGCGTGTTGTCGAGACCGAACCGGCCCAGGGAAGAAGTGATGAACGCGGCATCGGCGGGGAGGCGTTCGCCCGCGGCGAGGACGTACAGCTGGGCGCAGGCGTCCAGTACGCCGGGATGCAGGCGCGCCGACTCACCCGGGGCGCTGTTCGGGTGGGGCCCGTCCGGCCGGGTGGCGCGCAGTCGGGCGAGGACCTCGCCGTCACTCGCCCAGGCCTCCTCGACGCACATGACGGAGCTGCCCAGTGCCACACCGCGCCTGCGCAGGTTCCGGTAGAAGTCGTCACCCCGGGTGTGAACCGGCAGTCGTTCGCGCAGCGCCTGGCGTTCACACTCACGAAGTTCGGGCCCTGTCGCAGAGGGACGGCTGCGGAACTCGCCGTGCACATGCCTGTGCCAGCGCGTCTCCCCGTCGACGACGCTGTGCACGGTGAAGGGCCGCCAGCCGCCATGGTCGTCGCGGTCGGCCCGGTCATCCCTGTCCTCGACAACGATCTGCACCGTACGGCGCTCGTCGGCGAACCGCAGGGCGTGTGGAAACACCACCTCGCGCAGCTCATACGACGAGGTCCCGCCGAGCTCGCGGGCGACCTGCGTCAACAGGTCGTGGTAGTAACCCAGATGCAGCACTCCGCCGGTGTCGGCCAGCGCGGGCAGGAGTCGTCGGCTGAAAACGGTTTCGAACTGTCGACTGGGCAGCGGAGACCGTACCTGCCTGAGCGCCGTCGGACCGGTGGGCAGGAGGACTGCCCCGCCCGGTCGATACGCGGCGGCGGCCCGGAAACCGTCGGCGCGCGGCACCGGCGGAGCGTGGCGGCTGCGCTGGAAGGGGTAGGTGGGCAGCGGCAGCCGGACGGAACGCTCGCCCTCGTGCACGCCGTCCCAGGTGACGGCGGCTCCGGCTCGATAGGCCGCTGCGAGGCCCTCCAACAGCCGCGGCCACAGCTCCCGTTCGCTTCCGCGATCGCGGGCCGCGTCCTCGGCCGCGGTCGCGGTCGTCCGGGTGATCGTCCACCACAGGACGTCCGACAGCTCGCCGGGCACGTCGGTGGCCGGGGCCGGGGCCGGAGCCAGGGCCGGGCCCACGGTGACGAAGGTTGCGTAACCGCTCTCCGTGAGCGACGCGAGCAACGCGCGGACGGCGTCCGGTCCGTCCTCGGAACCGGAACCGGAACCCGCGAGCCAAAAACCGGGATCGGTCGGTCGTCCGCCGTTCGCCGTCGGCCCAGGGCCGGTGAGGAAGCGCAGCCGGGGCGGGGCCAGCGGGGCGGTGGGCGGCGGGCCCGCTCCGTGGCGGGCCGCGAGATACGCCCCGGCGGCCGGTACATCCATGATCCCGGCGACGCAGGCGGCGGCCAGTGCGCCCGGGCCGCGGCCGCCCACCGCTGCGGGGGCGATGCCCCAGCGGTCGGCCAGCAGTCGGGCCAGTGCGAGCTGATAGGTGAAGCGGAGCACGTCGGCCGGGAGCGGTTCGAGCCGGGACTTCCGGTCGGGGTCCACTGCCGGGTGCGGATCCAGAACGGCGGCTGCCGGCACCGAGGCCGCCAGTACCGCGGCTGCCGGTCCCGCCCCCGCCGCGGTGGCCCGCAGCCCGGCGACGCATTCCTCGTGCGCGGCGCGGAAACCCGGGCTGACGGCGTACAGCTCCGTGGTGTGTTCCGCCGCCTGGACGAGGTCCGCGTCGAGGAACAGGGCCGTGTGCCGACCGGATCGGCAGGGCCGGTCCGGTACCGGGCGGGCTGCCATGGCGCGCAGCTCGGCGGCGAGCGCCGCGCCGGAGGCGGTGGTGACCAGCGCGGCACGGTAGGGGAAGTGGCGGCGGCGCGATCCGAGGGTGTGGGCGATGTCCGCGGGATCCGCGTCGGGGTGGGTGGCGGCCCAGTCGGCGAGGCGGCGCACGAGGTCGCGCACGGCGTCGGGTCCGGCCGCCGACAGCGGCAGCACCTGCGCCCTGTGCCGCGACCGCCGGGCGGCGCCGGGGTGTTCCGGGGCAGCGGGGCCCGCGTTCCCCAGCGCCTCACGGGCATGGGCATGGGCATGGGCGCCATGGAAGCCGACGGCACCGTCGTGTTCCGGGGCGACGGTCTGCGCGTCCTCCAGCACCACGTGGGCGTTGGTGCCGTTGAAGCCGAAGGAGCTCACTCCCGCGATCCGTCCGCGCCCGCCTGCCGGCCAGGGCAGTGACCGGTCGGGAAGGATCACCGGAAGACTGTCCGCGCCCAGCCGCGGGTTGGGCTCCTTCAGGTGGAGGTTGCCCGGGATCCGGCCGTGCCGCAGCACCTGCACCGCTTTGATCAGCCCCGCGATCCCGGCGGCCGGTTCCAGGTGCCCGATGGCGGACTTCAGTGCGCCGAGGACCAGCGGACGGGACGCGGGACGGTCCCGGCACAGGACGTCGGCGACGGCGCGGAGCTCGATCGGATCGCCGAGCGGCGTCCCGGTGCCGTGCGTCTCCAGGTATCCCATCTCGTGCGGGTCGGCTCCGGCGTCGCGCAGCGCCTCGCGCAGCAGCTCCCGCTGAGCGCGTTCGCTGGGTACGGTCACCCCGCCGGCCTTGCCGTCGTGGTTGACGGCGGAGCCGCGGACCACCGCGAGCACGGGGGCCCGGACCGCACGGGCGTCGGACAGCCGCATGAGCGCGACCAGGCCGCAGCCCTCGGCGCGGACGTAGCCGTCGGCGGCGGCGTCGAAGGTCCGGCACCTTCCGGTGGGCGACAGCGCGCCCATCTTGCACAGAGCGACGTACGGCTCGGGTGCGAGGAGCAGGTTGACCCCGCCGGCCAGTGCGGCATCGCATTCGCCCAGACGCAGGCTCCGCACCGCCAGATGGACGGCCACCAGCGACGAGGAGCACGCGGTGTCGACGACGAGGGCCGGCCCGCGCAGCCCCAGGGTGTGGGCGATCCGCCCGGCGGCGATGCTCGGGGCGATGCCGGTGGCGGTGAACGGTCCGACCGCCTGGGCCGGGACGGGCACCCGGGAGTGGTCGGAGCCCGACATGCCGACGAAGACGCCGACTCGCGTCGAGTCCGGCCGTTCGGCAAGGAGTCCGCCGCTCTCCAGCGCCTCCCAACCGGTCTCCAGGAGCAGCCGGTGCTGCGGGTCCATCTGGGCCGCTTCCTGTGCCGAGACACCGAACAGGCCCGCGTCGAAGGCGTCGACGTCCCCGGTCAGGAATCCGCCGCTGGTGGTGTACATCCGGCCCGGGGCCTGTGGGTCGGCGGAGTAGTAGAGCTCCGTCGGCCATCGGTCGGCCGGGGCCTCGGTGACCGCGTCACGGCCCTGGTCCAGCAGTTCCCAGAAGCGCTCCGGCGAGTCGGCGCCGCCGGGCAGACGGCAGGCCATGCCCACCACGGCGATCGGTTGTCGCCCGGCCGAGCGCTCCTGCGCGAGCTGGGCGCGCAGAGCGCGGATGGCCGTCAAGGACCGCTGCAGCAGCTCCTCCTGACGCAGCGTCACAGTCCCAGCTCCTTCAGCTCGTCGGTCAGCGCGTTCCTCAACTCGTCCGCCAAGTCCCCCCGCGCGGCGTCCGGTCCGGCGGACTCCTCGGCGTCCTCGGTGCTCTCGGCGGTCTTGGCGTTCTCGGCGATCTCGGCGATCTCGGGGTTCAGGATCGGCAGCGTCCGGGCGAGCCTTCCGAGGTCCGCGCAGAGCACGCCGAACTCCGGTCCGCCGGTGGCCAGGGCGGAGTCGAACGCCTCGGTGGCGAGGTCCGTGTCCACGGGGGCCAGGCCGTGGCGGCGCAGCAGATAGCCCTCGGTCGCCGCATCGATCCGCATCCCGCCGTCCCGCATGTACGGCCAGATGAGCGCGATGGCACGGCCGCGGCGGTCGCCCCGCGTACGCAGCAGCTCCCGGTGCCGGGCGAAGGCGGTGAGAAACGCGCTGGCGTAGCCGTAGTCGGTCTGCCCGGCGTTGCCGGTCAGTGCGGTGAGCGACGAGAACATCATGAAGAAGTCCAGGTCGTCGCCCTGGGTGAGGGCGTCGAGGTGGACGGCGCCGGCGAGTTTGCCGGCGAGGACCTCGTCCACGTCCTGCGCGGTCTTGTTGGTCACCAGAGCGTCCTGGATGCGGCCTGCCGCGTGGATGACGCCGTCGAGTCCGCCGTGCCGACTGCGTACATGCGCCAGCAGACGGCGTACGTCGTCCTCGCGGCCCACGTCCGCGACGACGTGTTCGACCGTGCCGCCGATCGCCGCGATCCGGTCGATCGCCTCCCGCTGCCCGGGATCCGGCGCCGACCGGCCGGCGAGGACCACCGTGCAGCCGGGGGCGCGCCGGGCCAGGTGCGCGGCGAACAGCAGGCCCAGCGCCCCGAGGCCGCCGGTGATCAGGTAGGTGCCGTCCGGGGTGAGCCGGACCGCCCGCTGCTCCCCGGCGGCGGCCGGGCGATGGGCCCGCATCCGCCGCACGCGGCGGCCGCCGGGACCGTATCGGACCTCGGTGGGAGGATCCGGGACGCCGAGCTCGGCGCCGCACGCCTCGATGACCCGCGCCGGTCCGGGCAGGGCATCGGCCGTGTCCCCTGCCACGGCCAGGGCTTGGCAGGTCAGGCGTGGGCTCTCGTGCCGGAGGCAGCGCGCGAAGCCTCCGAACGCCTCCACCAGCGGTCGCGGTGCCTCGTCTTCGGCGTACTCGTCGAGCACCAGCAGGCGCACCGGGTCGGGCAGGGAGGTGAGGCAGCGGACCAGGGGGAACACCGAACGGATACCCGTGTCGAGGTGTTCGTCGAGCGTCGTGACGGCCGTCTCGGCGCCGCACGCCCAGCGGTGGACGAACACTCCGGGCACCCCGCCCGGCCGGGCGGCGAGGTCCCCCACCAGCCGGGTCAGGTCGGTGTCCTGTCCCGGCCGTACGACGTACTCGTCGTCGCCCGTGCGGGTGTACGTCTCTCCGGGCCGGACCAGGATCACCGGGGCGTCCGAGCCCTGGTCGCGCAGCTGCCGGGCCAGGGCGCGGGCGAGTACGTCGTCCGTGTCGAGGAGCACCGCCCCGGTCGACCAGACGGCGGGGCCGCCCGCCGGGCCGGACAGGGGGGCCGCTTCCCAGGTCCCCTCGTAGAACGTCTTCTCGAACCGCGACTCCGGGATCTCGGCGACGGGCGAGGGCTCCACGCCCGGTCCCGTGGCCGCCGCGGAGCCCGATGCGCCCGATGTAGCTGATGTAGCTGATGTGCGTGAGGTGCCCGCGTCGATCTTCTCCAGCAGGTATCGGGCCAGTTCCGTGACCGTGGGGTGGTCGAACGTGACCGTCGCGTACATCGGTACGCCGAGTTCCTCCTCGATCCGGGTGCCGAGCCGGACGGCGAAGACCGATTCCAGGCCGAGTTCGACGAAACCGCGGTCGGGATCGGGCAGGGCGCCCGGGGCGTACCGGAGCAACCGCCCCAACTCCGCCTGGAGTTGCTCTACGAGGAAGGAGTGCCGCTCGCTCTGCGGAAGGGCGGCCAGCGCGGCGAGCATGCCGGAGTCGGGTGCGCCGCCAGGCCGCCGGGCCGTCGGGATGTCCGGCCTCGCGTCGTCGAGCCAGTACCGTTCGCCGCTGAAGGGGTACACCGGGGCCGGCGTCCGGCGCGGGCTCTCGTCCGCCGTGTACATCTCCTGCCAGGCCCAGGAAGCGCCCTGCGCCCACATGCGGGCGATGTCGTCCCACTTGGCGCGTTGCGCGAGAGCCGTCAGTTCACCGGCCGCCGTCGGCCGGGACCGGCGCGGTGCGACCGCGGTGTGCACCGCCGGGTGGCCGCCCGTGCCGTCGGGCCTCGGGCCGCTGTCGAGGTGGGCGTCCAGGTAGGCGTCCAGGGCGCGGACCGCCTCGGTCCGGTCGGTGGCGACGAAGGCCAGCCGATGGGACAGGGCACTGCGTCCGCACTGCAGGGTGTAGGCCAGGTCGAGCAGGGTGACGGTGTCCTCGGCACCGTCTTCCGAGGCGGGCGTGCCGTCGGTCAGAAACGCCCGCAGCCGTACCGCGTATCGCCGCAGTGCGGTTTCGTCGTCGGCGGACAGCACGAGGATCCGGGGACGGCGGTCGGGCCGGCGTCGAGGGGCCAGCTTGGGCGCCTCCTCCAGCACGAGATGGACGTTTACGCCGCCCGCGCCGAAGGAGCTGATGCCCGCGCGGCGTGGCAGCGGCGTGCCGTCGGGGTCCCGCAGGGGCTCCCACGTGCCGCGTTCCCGCCGGACCCGGAAAGGGGTCTCCTCGAAGGGGATCTCGGGGTTGGTGCGGTCCGAGTGCAACAGGGTCGGGACGAGCGTGCGGTGCCGCAGCTGCAACGCGGTCTTCGTCAGCTGGGCGATGCCGGCCGCCGCTTCCGCATGGCCGATGTTCGACTTCACCGAGCCGACGGCGCAGTACTGACCGGCCCGGCCCGCCGGGGCGTAGGCGTCGGTGAGCGCGCGCAGTTCGATGGGGTCGCCGAGGCTGGTGCCGGTGCCATGGGCCTCGACATAGCCGATCGTGTCCGCGGTGACGCCCGCCGACTTCAGGGCCGCCCGCACCAGTTCGGTCTGCGCGACCGGGTTGGGGACGCTGTAGCCGAGCGTGCGGCCGTCGCTGTTGACCGCCGACCCCTTGACGACCGCGTAGACGTGGTCGCCGTCGCGCAGTGCCCGCGCGAGCGGCTTGAGCAGTACGGCGCCGACGGCCTCGGCCGGAACGTAGCCGTCGCCGCCCGCGCCGAAGGCCCGGCACCGGCCGTCGCTCGCGAGGAACCCCGCCTCCTGCAGCATCATGTACTTCGTCGGGTGGAGGGAGAGGTTGACGCCCCCGGCGAGCGCCGCGTCGCACTCGCCGCGCCGGATGCTCTCGCAGGCGAGGTGCACCGCGTACAGGGACGAGGAGCAGGCGGTGTCGACGGTGAGGCTGGGACCGCCGAAGTTCATCAGGTACGACACCCTGTTCGCCACGGAGAACGTCTGCGACTCGACCGCCACCCACTCGCCGCGGGCCACCGCCTCGGCGCCGAACAGCTGGTAGTTGTTGTAGGTGACGCCGCAGAACACGCCGACCGGCGCCCGGCGGTCGCCCGCCGCGGGATCGGCGAGGGCGGCGGGCGGATAGCCGGCGTCCTCGACGCATTCCCAGGCCGTCTCGATGAAGAGCCGCTGCTGGGGATCGAGGAAGCGGGCCTCCACGGGGGCGATGTGGAAGAACGAGGCGTCGAAGGCGTCGACGTCGTCCAGGAAGCCGCCCCAGCGCGGCCAGGCTTCCCCGTGCCGCTCCCTCGCCAGTTCGGCGTACCGGCGGAAACCCGGTCGGTCCAGGGGGATTTCACGGACCGAGTCCACGCCGTCCAGCAGGTTGCGCCAGAACCCGGCCACGGTGCGGGCACCCGGGTAGCGGCCGCTCATGCCGACGATGGCGATGTCCAGGCCCGGCGCGGGGTGGGGAGGTTCCGACCGCGTCCGATCGGTCGGCGGCAGGCGGTCGGCGCGTGGGACGGTGGCGGTGGGGGTGACAGTGGCGGTGATGCCTGCGGTCGCAGGGGTGCCGGTGCCGGGCTGTCGGGCGAGGTGGGAGGCCAGCTCGCGGAGGGTCTTGTAGGTGTAGAAGACCGTGGTGGACAGCGGGCCGTACCGGTGCTCCAGGCGTCGGCGCAGTTGGAGCACCGTGACCGAGTCCAGGCCGAGCCGCTCGAACGGGGTGTCCACGTCGATCTCGGTCCGGTCCCAGTTCAGCACCGCGGCGAACTCGTCCAGCAGCGCCTCGGCGACCTCGTCCCCGGCGTGCGCCGAGGAGGAGTCTGCCGCCGTGGGCGTGCCATCGCCCCGGCCGTCGCCCCGGCCGTCCCCCTGGCCGTCTCCCTGGCCGGCGCGCGCCCGGGCGGCCGGGTGGCTCTGCGGTGGCCGGGGCCAGAACCGACGGCGCTCGAAGGCGTAGCCGGGCAGGGGCAGTCGGCGGTGCGGACCCGCCGGGCGCAGCGCGGCCCAGTCCAGCTTGACGCCGGACGTCCACAACTGGGCGAGCCGGTCGAGCCTGCCGCCCGCGGTGAGCCCGGCGAGGTAGGCGGCGCCCGGCGGATCCGCTCCGAGGTCGGCGAGGGCGTCCGTGGCGAGGCCGGTATGGACGCCCGGGGCCTCGGTGTCGTCACGGCAGAAGCTTTCGAGACCGGCCCGCAGTTCCGCGAGGTTCCGCACGACGACCGCCAGCCGGTGCGGCATGGCCTCCCGCCCGGTCTGCAAGGTGGCCGCGAGGTCCGGGAGGTCCGCGGGATCCACCAGGCCGTACGCCGGGGCGTATGCCGGAGCGTGCGCCGGGGTGTCGTCGGATGCCGGAGCGGCGCGCAGCCGCGCCGCGAGCCGGTCGGCTTGGGCGCGCAGCGAGACGGCGGTACGCGCGGACAACGGCACGACGTGCGCCCGGCCGTCCGCGTGCGCCCGGCCGCCCGCTTGCGCATCCGGCTGGGGCTGCGGCTGCGGCTGCGGTTGCGGCTGCGGAGTCGTCGGAAGGTATTCCTCCAGCACCACGTGGGCGTTGACGCCGCCGAAGCCGAACGAGCTGATTCCGGCGCGGCGGGGCAGTGCGCGGCCGTCGGGCCCGACGGGACGGGGCCAGGCGCGGGTCCGGTCCAGCAGCCGGAAGGGGGAACCGGCCAGCCGGAGGTGCGGGTTGGGGGTGGTGAAGCCACGCAGGGCGGGCTGTCGGCCGCCACGGATCGCGAGCATGGCCTTGACCAGCCCGGCCATGCCGGCGGCGGCCTCCAGGTGACCGATGGCGGTCTTCACCGAGCCGATGCCGCAGTGCGGTTCGTCGGGATCGGCCAGGCCCCAGTCGTCGTACAGCGTCCGGAACGCCTGGCGCAGTCCTTCGATCTCGACCGGGTCGCCGAGTTCGGTGCCGGTGCCGTGGGCCTCGATCAGCCCGGCGGTGGACGGATCCAGGCCGGACTCCCGCCAGGCTGCGACGATCACGTCGGCCTGGCGGTCCGGGCCGGGGGCGGTGAGCGAGGCGGTCCGGCCGCCGTGACCGACCGCGCTCCCCCGGATGATCGCATGGACGTGGTCACCGTCGGCCTCGGCCCGGACGAGTGGCTTGAGGAGGACGGCGGCGACGCCTTCGCCGCGGACGTATCCGTCGGCCGTCGCGTCGAAGGCCTTGCAGTGGCCGTCCGGGGCGAGCATTCCGGCCTGGCTGAAGGCGACGAAGCCACCGCGTGCGGCGAGGACGTTGACTCCTCCGGCGATGGCCTGGTCGCATTCACCGAGCCGGATGCTGCGGACGGCGCGGTGCAGGGCCACCAGGGAGGACGAGCAGGCGGTGTCCACCGGCTCGCTGGGACCACGCAGTCCCAGCAGATAGGAGACGCGGCCTGCGAGTACCGAGTGCGCCAGCCCGGTGGCCGTCCGGGCCTCGACCGGGATACCGGCGGCGGTCAGCGCCTCGATGTAGTCCATGCCGCTGACCGCCGCGAAGACGCCGGTGCGACTGCCGTTCAGGTCGGAGGGGCGATAGCCCGCGTTCTCCACGGTGTGCCAGACGGTCTGCAGAAACAGCCGTTGCTGCGGGTCCATCAGCAGCGCTTCCGCGGGAGAGATGCCGAAGAAGGAGCAGTCGAAGGCCGCCGCGTCGCGGAGGAAGGCGCCCCAACGCCGGGACGCCGTCTGCTCGGACGGATCGTCGCTTCCGCCGTCGAGTGCCCGCCAGTCCCAGCGGTCGGCCGGGACCTCGCCGACGGCGTCGTGTCCGGCGAGCAGGTTCTCCCAGAACGCGGGGAGGTCGTCGGCGCCCGGAAACACACCGCTCACGCCGATCACCGCGATCGGCTCACCCACGGCGGCTACAGCCTCGGCCGGCCTCTCGGCGGAACGCGGCGGCCGAACAGAAACAGAAGCAGAAACAGGCACAGAAACAGGAAGAGGGACAGAATCAGGGACGGAAACAGGAACGGAAACAAGTGCCGCCGCCGGGTCGGCCGGGTACAGGTGCGGCATCCGGTCGCGGTGTGCGGACGCCAGATGGCGGGCGAGCGCGCCCACCGTGGGGTGCTCGAAGAAGACCGACGGCGTCACATCGGCCCCCAGGTGATCGCTGAGCCGGCCGGAGAACTCGATGAGCTGTACGGAGCCGAAGCCGAGCGCGGCGAGCACCGATGCCGAGGTGACCGCCGCGTTCTGCGGACCGGCGCTCGCCAGCATCTCCCGCACACCGTGCACGAGGTCGCGTTCGAGGAGCCGGACGTACGACTCGTCGGCCGGCTGCGCTCGCCCGGGGGCGGAGGCGGGGGCGGGGGCGGGGACAGGACTCGGCCGTGCCGCTCGGACGGCCCGCACCATCCCGATGACCGCCGTACCCGGTCCGACCTGCTGGAACTCGTGCACTCCCGCGTCGAGCAGGTGGCAGACCGAATCGGCCCAGCGCACGGGGGCGGCGATCTGTCGGGCCAGTTCGGCGCCGATGTCGTGGTCGTGCGGTGCGGCGGTGGTGTTGGCGATCACCGGGATCCGCGGCGGCGCCAGTTCGACTCCGGCGACGAAGTCGGCGAAGGCGTCGGCCGCGTCACGCATGTAACGGGAGTGGAAAGCGCCGCTCACCGCGAGCGTGCGGCAGTCGGCGCCGGCCGCCGACAGCTGCGGGCCGATCCGCGCGATGCTCTCGGCAGGGCCCGAGATCACCAGCTGGTCGCCGGTGTTGTGGTTGGCCACGTCGATGTCGTCGGCTCCGTGACGCGCCAGGACATCGGCGAGTTCGTCGGCGCCGAGTCCGATCACCACGGTCATGCCGCCGCCGACGGCCCGGGCCATGAGCTCGGCCCGCCGCCGCACCAGGCGCAGGCCGGTGGCGAAGTCGAAGACACCGGCGGCTTCGAGGGCGTTGTACTCCCCCAGGCTGTGGCCCGCCAGGAAGTCGGGCGGGCCGTCGTGCCGCTGCGACCAGTCCCGGTGGGCGAGGGCGTTCACGACATACATCGCGGGCTGGGTGTACCGGGTGTCGCCGAGTCGCCCGTCGGGGTCGTGCAGGCACAACTGCGCGATGGAGTACCCGAGGACGTCGTCGGCCTGGGCGGTGAGGTCCGGGAACCGTGCGAAGAGTTCCCCTCCCATCCCGCGGTGTTGGGAGCCCTGCCCGGGGAACACAAGCGCGATCACTGCTGATTGCTCCGAATGAGGGGATGCAGGTGGAGAGATGGACGGTGCGCCGGTCGGCCCCCGCGAGACGGGACGGGAGCTATCCGAGGACGGCAGCTATCCGAGGACGGCCGACCGGACCAGCCGACCCGACGCGTACGCTTCCCGGCACGCCCCGCGCCGGAGCTTGCCGCTGCTGGTCATGGGCAGACTCCCCGGCTGTACGGGAACCAGTTCGTGCAGTTCGACGCCGTGCCTCGCCAGCAGCGCCGTGCGCACCGCCTGCTCCACGACGGTGTCCGTCATCTGCTGCTCGCGTACCGCCCTGGGATCCACTTCGGCGACCATGACCAGGCGTTCGCGGCCGGTGACGTCGAAGCGGAAAGCGGCGATCCGGTTCGGCCGGAAGGCGGGCACGGCGTCTTCGACGGTGGCCTCCAGATCGGTGGGCCAGTGGTTGCGGCCGTTGATGATGACGACATCCTTGACCCGTCCGGTCACATACAGCTGACCGTCCGCCAGGAACCCGAGGTCGCCGCTGCGCAGCCAGGCACCGTCCACATCGCCGTCCGCATCGTCGCCGTCCGCCTCCCTGGGCCGGTCGTGGAAGGTCCCGATGCCGGGATCTCCCGCGTAGCCGGGGCTCACGTTCCCGCCGCGGGTCCAGATCTCTCCGACCCGGCGCTCGGGCAGCACCCGGCCGGCCGGGTCGGTGACGCAGACCCGCTGCTCCACGGGCACCCCGCAGCTGACCAGTTCCACGACCTGCTCGGGCGCCGTGCCGGCGTCTGCCGCGACCACGTCCGCACGGGCCAGCGCCTCCCGGTCGCAGACGAGTACCCGGGGCGCCTCGTCCAGGGGGACGCAGGTGACCACCAGGGTGGCCTCGGCGAGCCCGTAGGACGGAGTGTGCGCCTCGGGGCGGAATCCGCACGGCGCGAAGTGCTCGGAGAATCGGCGCAGGGTCGCCGCCCTGACCTGCTCACCGCCGTTGCCCAGCACGCGCAGGCTGGACAGGTCCAGGTCGTCGAGGGCGGTTCCGCGCACCCGGTCCACGCACAGGTCGAGGTTGAAACACGGCCCGGAGGTGATGGTGCCGCGCCACCGGCTGATCGCGCGGAGGTAGGTGAGCGGTCTGCGGATGAAGTCGGCCGGCCCCATCAGGACGCAGGTCAGGCCCAGCCCCAGCGGGCCCAGGACACCCAGCATCAGGCCCAGATCGTGGTAGAGCGGCAGCCAGCTGACGGCGACGCTCGACGGGCCGACCCGGAACGCCGTACGTACCTGAGCCACGGCGCGGGCGATGTTTCCGTGCGTGATCTGCACGCCGCGCGGGGCGGACGTCGACCCGGAGGTGTACTGGAGGTAGGCGACCGCTTCCGGAGCCAGATCGACGGGCAGCCAGTCCCCGGACCCGTCCCCGGACCCGTGACCGGACCTGTCATCGCACCCGTCACCGGCCACCTCGTCGGTCCGGATCACCTCGTATCCGGTGAGCCGCGGATCGCCGGCCAGCAGGCGGCGGACGTCCTCGCCGCCCGCGTCGTCGGTGAGCACCACCTGGACGCCGGAACTGGGCAGGACCGACGACAGCCGGTCGGCGCCCCCGGCCGAGTCGGCCTCGCAGAGCGGGACGGCGACGACTCCCGCGTACAGGCAGGCGAGGAAGGCCGTGACGTAGTGCGGACCCTGCGGGCAGACCAGAGCGGCCCGGCTCCCCGGCGCACACCGTGACTGGAGTTCGGCGGCGACGGAGCGGACCCGGCGGTCCAGCTCCGCGTAGGTCCAGGTGAGCGGTTCGTCCACGGTTCCGCCGCGGCTGCCGACGAAGCGGTAGGCGATGTCGTGGGGCCGGTCGTGGGCGAGGCGGCGCAGTCGCGCCACAGGATGGTGCGGCGGCAGGGCCGGCCAGGCCGAATCCCTGTCGGCGACACCGGAAGGCTCAGGGGGCGAGACCGACACAGTCCGGACTCTCCTTGTCGCAGTCGATTCACGATCATGGGTCTGATCCACCAACGCCCCGCTCGGGCGGAGGACACGGCGTACGCGGACTGTTGGCCGGATAAAGAAAACGCCTCCCCGCAAAGGGAAAATCCTGGCGAAAAGACCGGCGAAAAGAAGAGACGTTTCCCTGGTCAGCGGGCAGAAAATCCATGCGATTTCCTCGCGCCGGGTCCGCCGTCTTCGGTGGTACTGTGCCGATCCTCCCAATTTCCCGGAATAACGCGATCGGCATGAATAATATGGTCGGATTTTCTCATTTCCGTGCCCGCGCGGTTCTGGCCGTCGCCGCCCTGTGCGTCCTGCTCTCGGGTCTCGTCGCGGCGCTCACGTCGGACCGGCTCATGGCCGGTGGAATGTATCCGCCGTCAGCCGCTTCGGTCCGGGCGGAGCGCATCCTGGGCGCGAAGTTCGGCGCCGGCAGCCCCGACGTACTTCTGCTCGTGGAAGCGCGTGACAAAAAGCGCCCGGTCGACGCCCCGGCCGTTGCGAAGGCGGGCCAGGACCTGACCCGGACCGTGCGGCGGGCGGCCCCGATCCACTATGTCTCGTCATTCTGGGGCGGCGATCCGGCCCTGCGCGCCCGAGACGGCCGAAGCGCCGTGATCGCCGTGAAATACCGGGGGGACGAGAAAGAGGTCAGCGAGGCTGTGACGCGCCTGCTGCCGTCCGTCCTCGGTCGGCACGGGCCGGTCACCGTGGCGGCCGCCGGATCCTCCGCGGTCCTGGACGCACTGCAGGAGCAGAGCCATCGCGACCTGATCCGCGCCGAGCTGTTGACCGCGCCACTGGTGCTGCTCCTGCTGATCCTGGTCTTCCGCAGCCTGCTGGCCGCGCTGCTTCCCGTCCTCGTCGGCGTGCTGTCCGTGACGGCGACGGCGGCGCTGCTCGGCACACTGGCGACGCTCACGCCGGTCAGCGTCTTCGCCCTCAACATCGCCAGCGCCCTCGGTTTCGGCCTGGCCGTCGACTACAGCCTGTTCATGGTGACGCGGTTCCGCAGTGAACTCGACTCCGGCGCGGACACGGGGGCGGCGCTGCGGACGACGATGGCCACAGCGGGCCGGACCGTGGCGTATTCGGCGGTGGCGGTCTCGTTGTCCCTGGCCGCGTTGCTCGTCTTCCCGACGATGTTCCTGCGGACCGTGGCCTACGGCGGAATCCTCGTGACGCTGCTGTCCGCGCTGGCCACCGGGGTGGTCCTGCCGGCCGCGCTCGCGTTGTTGGGCCGTCGGCTGCAGACCGGGACCGCACGCCGTACCCGCGACGGCGAAGGCGAAGGCGAAGGCGAAGGGCCCGCGAAGAGGGCCACGAGCTGGGTGTGGTCCGCCAGTGCCCGGCTGGTACGGCGCGCCCCGGCGCTGGTGGCTGCGGCGGTGACGGTCCTTCTGGTGACGCTGGCCGCGCCGTTCCCGGGAGTGTCCTTCGGCTTCCCGGACGACCGAGCGCTCCCCGCCGGGACCGCCGTCAGGACGGCCTCCGACCGCGTACGCGAGGATTTCCCGCAGCTGTCCGCGCCCCAGATCGCGGTGGTGCTCCCCGGCGCGGCGGACGGCCGACAGGCTCCGGCCGGCACCGGGGACTACGCACGCGCCCTCTCGCGCGTCCCGGGCGTGCGTCACGTCGAAGGCGCGGCCGGCGCCTACGCGCAAGGCGCGCGGCAGCCGTCGGCTCCGGCCGCCGCGCGCTCCTACACGCATGGCGTCGACACCTGGCTCAGGGTCACGCTGGCCGGCGACCGGTCCGACGGCGACCGGGCTCTGCGCTCGCTGGAAGCCGTGCGTCACGTGTCCGCGCCCGTACCACCGCTGTTGGGCGGCAGCGTCGCCCTGCTCCAGGACACCAGGAACGCGCTCGCCGATCGTGTGCCGCTCGCGGTCGTGTGGGTGGCCCTGTCCATGTTCGTACTGCTGTTCGCCTTCACCGGCAGCGTGCTGGTACCGCTGAAGGCGCTCCTGCTGACCGGACTGAGCATGACCGCGGCCCTCGGCGCGATGGTCTTCATCTTCCAGGAGGGCCATCTGCAGGGTCTTGTCGGCTCGTTCACCCCGGTCGGCACCACCGACATCATGATGCCCATCCTGGTGATCGCCATCGCCTTCGGGCTCTCCATGGACTACGAGGTGTTCCTGCTCTCCGCGTTCCGCGAGAGCTATCTGACCCTGGGGGACAACTCCGCCGCCATCGAGGCCGCGGTGCGGCGCACGGCTCCCCTGATCACCTCCGCCGCCGCGCTCATCATCGTGGTCTTCCTGGGGCAGGCTTCCTCGCCCGTCGTCCCGCTGAAGATCGTCGGCGTCGGCATGGTCGTCACGATCCTGCTGGACGTGACCGTGATCCGCATCCTGCTGGCTCCCGCGCTCATGCACCTGGCGGGCCGGACCAACTGGTGGGCGCCCGCCCCACTGGCACGTCTGCACGCCCGCTACGGACTCGCCGAGACGTGACGCGGACTCCTCGCCGGCCGCGAAACGAACGGTCCGCCGACCGGGACGCGGTGCCGTACGACACCGCGTCCCGGTCCGGCCGCTCAGCCCTCGACGAGCGTGATGTACTGCTCCTTCACCGCGTGGAAGCGGGGCAGGGGCAGGCCGCCCTCGGCGCTGAGTTCCATCAGCGTCGCCTCGACGTGGGCCACGCCGGGTGCGAGGTCGGCCGGGGTGACCTTGCCGGAGTTCTTCCAGGCGTGCTCGGCTCCGTCGCACACGGCGCGGGTGCCGCCGACGCCGTGCCGGGAGTTCTCGGAGTTCTGACGGACGGAGGAGCTGACGAAGACCGGACCCGTGCCGCCGACGCAGCGGTACGTCCCGGACAGCGTGACGGTGCCGTCGGAGGCGATACGGCCGACCGGGTCGACGGTGACGGACTCCGCCGGGGCCGCGACGGCGGTGATCGCCGTCGCGGCGGGCAGGAGCAGGGCGGCGCCGAGGGCCGCGAACAGGACAGAACGCAACGACATGGAAGAACCTCCTGTTGTGGGGGCCTCCACTGGTACCGGGCGGGCGCACGCCGGACGGTGACCGTCACTCCTTCGGTGGCGAGTCCGCACCCGTCGTCGACGAACGGTCATGGAGTTGTCCTGGTGCTGTCACGCTTTCGGGCACCCCCTGGCGACGGCTCCGGGGCGGGCGCATGGTCTACCCATACGGGCCGACCGGACGGCCGACCCCACCGACGTGGAGGTGCGCCATGTGTTCCCACCAGCTCTCCGACGCTCACCCCGTGCACGTCGTCGCCGCCCACCCCGAGCAGGGCTGGAACCTGATGTGCGACGGCACGATCGTCTTCGACGACTCCGGCGAGCTCCTCCCCGACGGCCGCGTCGTGGACCCGCACCGGGTGACCACGCAGCGACTGGCCGTCGCGGCCTGATCCCGATCAACCACTCCGCTGATTCGCTCCGCTCACCGACTCCAGCCGCGCATCCCGGCCGTCCGGCCGGGCCTGACGGCCGGCTCACCGGTCCAGCACGGCGAACCCGTCCAGTTCGACGAGGGCCTGCTCGTCCCAGAGCCGTACGATTCCGACGACTGCCATCGCCGGGTACTCCCGGCCCGCCGACTCCCGCCAGATTCGGCCCAGTTCGGCGGCATGCTCCCGATACGCGGCGACGTCCGTGACATAGACCGTGACGCGCGCCAGGTCCGACGCCGTGCCGCCCGCCGCCGTCAGCGCGGCCAGCAGGTTGGCGAGCGCCTGCGCGAACTGCCGCGGCAGCGTCTCCCCGACGACCTTTCCGTCGACGTCCAACGCGGTCTGGCCGGCCAGGAAGACGATGCGGCCGCCGGTGGCGACGACGGCGTGGGAGAAACCGGTGGGCGGGGAGAGTTCGGGCGGGTTGACGCGCTGGGTGGTCACCGGGCCTCCAGATCGACGCGCTCTGCGTACTCCGTGTACAACTCCCTGGCGATGATGCCGCGTTGGACCTCGCTGGCCCCCTCGTAGATGCGCGGCGCGCGCACCTCGCGGTAGAGGTGTTCGAGGAGATGACCGCGGCGCAGCGCTCGTGCGCCATGGAGTTGGACGGCCGTGTCGACGACGTACTGCGCGGTCTCGGTGGCGAGCAGCTTGGCCATCGCGACGCGCTTCGGGACGTCCGGCGCGCGGCTGTCGTACGCCGTCGCCGCCGCGTGGACCATCAGACGGGCCGCTTCCGTCCGCAGAGCCATCTCGGCGACCTGGTGGGCCACCACCTGAAGGTCCCTCAACTTGCCGTCGAACGCGTCCCGTTCGGCCGTGTGGGCGAGGGTGGCGTCGAGGGCGGCCTGGGCCATGCCGACGGCGAAGGCGCCGACGCTGGGGCGGAACAGATTGAGCGTGCCCATGGCGACCCGGAAGCCGCGGTCGACTTCGCCGAGCACATCGTCCGCCGTGACCGGTACGGCGTCAAAGCGGAGGGCTCCGATGGGATGCGGGGAGAGCATGTCGAGGGCGGAGCCGGTGAGACCGGGGCGGTCGGCGGGGACGAGGAAAGCGGTTACGCCACGTGATCCCGCCCCGGGAGTCGTCCGGGCGAAAACGGTATAGAGATCGGCCTCGGGCGCGTTCGAGATCCAGCACTTCTCACCGGTGAGCCGCCAGCTGTAGCCGGAGCCGAGGCCGGTGCCGGAGCCGGTGCCGCCCGGGCCGTCCCGCTCGGCGGCCAGCGACAACGCCGCCGCGTCCGAGCCCGCGCCCGGCTCGCTCAGCGCGAAGGCGGCCACCACGCTGCCGTCGGCGACACCCGGCAGCCAACGCTCCCGCTGAGCGGGGGTGCCGTGCGCGTGGACCGGATGCGCGCCCAGCCCTTGCAGCGCGAGGGCGGTCTCCGCCTCCGTGCAGGCGTACGCGAGGGACTCGCGCATCAGACAGAGGTCGACGGCGCCGGAGGTGAACAGCCGGGACAGCAGGCCGAGCCGGCCGAGTTCGGCCACGAGCGGACGGTTGACGCGGCCCGGTTCCCCCTTCTCGGCGAGCGGGCGCAGCCGGTCGGCGGCCAGCGTGCGCAGCTCCGCACACCAGGCGGTCTGTGCCGGTTCGAGCGAGAATGCGGGCATCGCCTGTCCCCTCTGCCGTGCCTGTCTACCGCACACCCCAGACGGTATCGCGTACCGTTGACTGTCGTCACCGACGCGATACGCTCGTTGCGCGAGCCTGCTACGACGCCCAGCCGGACCGTCCCTCCAGGCAAGGGGTTGAACGCCCTATGAACGTCTCGGCCCACGTCGACACCTTCGCGCGCGATCACCTCCCGCCGCCCGGCGAGTGGCCCGATCTACGCTTCGAGCTGCCCGAACTGGACTACCCCGAACGCGTGAACTGCGCCGCCGAGCTGCTCGACCGCGCCGCCCCCGACCGACCCGTGTTCCACACCCTCGCCGGACCGCCTTGGGCGTACGGGGAGCTGCGCGCCCGCGTCGACCGGATCGCGCATGTGCTCACCGACGGGCTCGGGGTCGTCCCCGGCAACCGGGTGCTGCTGCGCGGGCCGACCACGCCCTGGCTCGCGGCCTGCTGGCTGGCGGTGCTGAAAGCGGGCGCGATCGCGGTCACCGTCCTGGCTCAGCAGCGGCCGAACGAGCTGCGCACGATGTGCGAGATCGCGCACGTGCAGCACGCGCTGTGCGACATCAGGGCGGTCGACGACCTCGTCAAGGCGGACATCCCCGGGCTGCGGATCACGACATACGGGGGTGACGCCGCCGACGATCTGCTGAACCGCCCTGCGCCGACCGAGCCGTACGAAGCTGTCGAAACCGCTTCCGACGATGTTGCGCTGATCGCGTTCACCTCCGGCACGACCGGCCGTCCGAAGGGATGCATGCATTTCCACCGGGATGTGCTGGCGATCGCCGACACCTTCTCGCGGCATGTGGTGAAACCGCTTTCCAGCGATGTCTTCGCCGGTAGTCCCCCGCTCGGCTTCACCTTCGGCCTCGGCGGACTCGTCGTCTTCCCGATGCGGGCCGGCGCCAGCGCGCTGCTGCTGGAACAGGCGGGCCCCCGGCAACTGTTGCGCGCGATCGCCGAGCACCGGGTGAGCGTGCTGTTCACAGCGCCCACCGCGTACCGCGCGATGCTCGGCGAGCTCGGCAACCTCGATGACCCCGGCGGTGTCGACGCCCACGACCTGTCGTCGCTGCGGCGCTGCGTCTCCGCCGGTGAGAACCTGCCCGCCGCCACCTGGCACGCCTGGCACGAGCGGACCGGGCTGCGGCTGATCAACGGCATCGGCGCCACCGAACTGCTGCACATCTTCATCTCCGCCGCCGACGAGCAGATCCGCCCCGGCACCACCGGCGCCCCCGTCCCGGGCTGGCAGGCGCGCGTGCAGGACGCGGCCGGCGCGCCCGTGCCCGACGGCGAGCCCGGACTGCTCGCCGTGCGCGGCCCGATCGGCTGCCGCTACCTCGCCGACCCGCGACAGCAGCAGTACGTGCGCGACGGATGGAACATCACCGGCGACACCTACGTGCGCGAGGCCGACGGCTATTTCCGTTACGTCGCCCGGGCCGACGACATGATCATCTCGGCCGGGTACAACATCGCCGGCCCCGAGGTCGAGGAGGCGTTGTTGCGCCACCCGGACGTGGTCGAGGCGGCGGTCGTGGGCCGGCCCGACGAGCACCGGGGACAGACGGTCGTCGCGTTCGCCGTCCTGCGGGAGGGCGCCCGGCGCGACACGGAGGCGCTGCGCGCCTTCCTGAAGGAGGAACTGGCACCGTACAAGTGTCCGCGCGAGTTGGCCCTCCTGGACGCGCTGCCGCGCACCGCGACCGGGAAGCTGCAGAGATTCAGGTTGCGGGCAAGCGGTTACACCAATGGTGACCAGCACTGATACCGAAGACCTAAGATGATCAACGTGTCCGATCAGCCCGCACCTCGGTCTCTCATCGTCACGCTCTACGGCGCGTACGGCCGCTTCGCCCCGGGCCCGGTGCCCGTCGCCGAGCTGATCCGGCTGCTCGCCGCCGTGGGCGTCGACGCGCCCTCCGTACGCTCCTCGGTGTCCAGACTCAAGCGCCGCGGACTGCTCCTGCCGGCCCGCACGGCACAGGGCGCGGCCGGCTACGAACTCTCCGACGAGGCACGGCAGTTGCTGGACGACGGCGACCGGCGCATCTACGCCACGGCGCCGCCCGCGGACGACGGCTGGGTGCTGGCGGTGTTCTCCGTCCCGGAGTCGGAGCGGCAGAAGCGGCACGTGCTGCGGTCCCGGCTGGCCGGGCTGGGCTTCGGTACGGCGGCGCCCGGGGTGTGGATCGCACCGGCGCGGCTGCACGACGAGACCCGGCACACTCTGCGTCGACTGCGCCTCGACCCGTATGTCGACCTCTTCCGCGGCGAGCACCTCGGTTTCGCGCCGACCGTCGAGGCCGTCGCCCGCTGGTGGGACCTGGCGGCCATCGCCAAGGAGCACGAGGCGTTCCTCGACCGCCATGCGCGCGTGCTGCACGCCTGGCAGCAGCGGTCGGACACCCCGGCGCAGGAGGCCTACCGCGACTATCTCCTCGCCCTGGACTCCTGGCGCCACCTGCCCTACACGGACCCGGGTCTGCCGGCCCGTCTGCTGCCGGCGGACTGGCCGGGCACCCGGTCGGCGGCCGTGTTCCAGGGGCTGCACGAGCGACTGCGGAATGCGGGGGCGGAGTTCGCGGGGGTGTGAGGTCTCCCGACTGCACCGTGAGCTCAACTCGTGAGCTTCAGCCGGGGTTTGGGTGCGTCCGTGCGTCCGGCGCGCGGGGGTCGGCTGCCCGCCCGGTAGGGGGCCGGCCAGTCCACGCCCGGGCCGGCATAGCCCTGCTCGGCGGCCGCGTGCAGGGTCCAGTTGGGGTCGTAGAGGTGGGGCCGGGCGAGTGCGCAGAGGTCGGTGCGGCCCGCGAGGATCAGCGAGTTGACGTCGTCCCAGGAGGAGATCGCGCCGACCGCGATCACGGGGACGCCCGCTTCGTGCCGGATGCGGTCCGCGAACGGCGTCTGGTACGAGCGTCCGAAGTCGGGCCGTTCCTCGGCCACCACCTGCCCGGTCGACACGTCGATCGCGTCGGCGCCGTGCTCGGCGAAGGCACGGGCCGTCTCGACGGCGTCGTCGGCCGAAGTCCCGCCCTGTGCCCAGTCGGTGGCCGAGATACGGACGGTCATCGGCCGTTCCGCCGGCCAGACCTCGCGGACGGCGTCGAAGACCTCGAGCGGGAAGCGCAGTCGTCTGTCGAGTGAGCCTCCGTACGCGTCCGTGCGCCGGTTGGTCAGCGGGGAGAGGAATCCGGACAGCAAGTAGCCGTGTGCGCAGTGCAGTTCGAGCAGGTCGAATCCGCAGCGGGCGGCGCGGGCGGCTGCGGTCGTGAACTGTTCACGCAGGTCGGTGAGTTGGGCTCGGCCGAGTTCGCGGGGCAGCTGGCTGTCCGGCTTGTAACGGAGTGGGGAGGCTGCCACGAGCGGCCAGTTGCCGTCGGGCAGGGGTTCGTCCATGCCCTCCCACATCAGCTTCGTGGAGCCCTTGCGCCCGGAGTGGCCGAGCTGGACACCGATCGCGGCGCCCGGTGCCTTCTCGTGCACGAAGTCGGTGATCCGCCGCCAGCCGTCGGCCTGCCGGGCGGTGTAGAGGCCGGTGCAGCCGGGGGTGATGCGTCCCTCGGGGGACACGCACACCATCTCGGTCATCACGAGTCCGGCCCCGCCGAGGGCGCGGGCGCCGAGGTGGACGAGGTGGAAGTCGCCGGGGAAGCCGTCCACCGCGGAGTACATGTCCATGGGCGAGACGACGACGCGATTGCGCAGGGTCAGCCCGCGCAGCCGGAACGGCGTGAACATCGGGGGCGTCCCGGGCGGGCAGCCGAACTCCCGCTCCACGGCCTCGGTGAAGTGCGGGTCGCGCAGCCGGAGGTTGTCGTGCGTGACGCGGCGGCTGCGGGTGAGCAGGTTGAAGGCGAACCGTCGGGGCGGTTGATCGAGGTAGAGGCCGAGGTTCTCGAACCACTCCAGGCTGGCGCGGGCGGCCCGCTGGGTGGAGGCGACGACGGGCCTGCGCTCCTCCTCGTAGGCGGTCAACGCCGCTGGGAGATCGGGGTGTTCCTCCAGGCAGGCGGCCAGCGCGAGCGCGTCCTCGACGGCGAGCTTGGTGCCGGAGCCGATGGAGAAGTGAGCGGTGTGCGCGGCGTCGCCGAGCAGGACGATGTTGTCGTGGGACCAACGCTCGTTGACGACCGTGCGGAACGTGGTCCAGGTGGAGTTGTTGGTCTTGAGGGAACGTCCGCCGAGCGCGTCCGCGAAGATCTTGGCGCAGCGCTCGACCGACTCCCGCTCGTCGAGTTCATCGAAACCGGTTGCCCGCCAGACGTCTTCGCGCATCTCGACGATCACCGTGGAGGCGTCGGCGGAATAGGGGTAACCGTGCAGCTGCATCACGCCGTGCTGGGTCTCGGCGATCTCGAAACGGAAGGCGTCGAAGGCGAAGTCGGCGGCGAGCCAGATGTAACGGCAGCGGTGGCTGACCACATGGGGCCGGAAAACGTGCGCGTACGCCTCACGGGTGGTGCTGTGCACGCCGTCCGCGGCGATGACGAGGTCGTACTCCTCCGCCAGCCAGGCGGGGTACGGCGCCTCCATGTGGAAGCGCAGGTCGACGCCGAGGGAGCGGCAGCGTTCGTGCAGGATCTCCAGGAGCCTGCGCCGGCCCAGGGCGGCGAAGCCGTGTCCGCCGGAGGTGTGGCGGGTGCCTCGGTGGACGATGTCGATGTCGTCCCAGCGGACGAAGTCCTGTCGGAGAGCGGCGTAGACGACCGGGTCGGCGTGTTCGATGCCGCCCAGGGTCTCGTCGGAGAGGACCACGCCGAAGCCGAAGGTGTCGTCGGGAGCGTTGCGTTCCCACAGCGTTACTTCTCGGGACGGGTCGAGTCGTTTGAGCAGCGCCGCCGCGTACAGGCCGCCGGGGCCGCCGCCGATGATCGCGACTCGTAGGGGGCGGCTGGCCGCTGGAGGCGGCTGCGGCTGCGGCTGCGGCTGCGGCTGCGTTGTGGCCGGTCGCGCCGCGCTGCCGGGCCGCGGATCGGCAGCGTCCGGCGTCCCTCGGGTCGGCATGTTCACCGCCCCCGCCACTTGGGAGGTCGTTTTTCCGTGAAAGCCGCGTGGAACTCGGCGTAGTCCTCGCCGTTCATGAGCAGCGCCTGGGTGGAGGCGTCCATTTCGATCGCTGCCGCCAGCGGCATGTCGAGTTCGGCGGTCAGCAACGCCTTCGTCTGGGCGTACGCCAGTGCGGGGCCGTCGGCCAGGCGGCGGGCCAGTTCCTGTGCGCGCTCGTCGGCCCGGCCCTCCTCCGTCAGCTCGCTGATCAGGCCGATCCGCTCGGCCTCGGGGGCGCGGACGGGTTCGCCGAGCATGAGCAGCCGGGTGGCGTGGCCGAGGCCGACGACCCGCGGCAGGAGGTAGGCGGCGCCCATGTCGCCGCCGGAGAGGCCGACGCGGGTGAAGAGGAAGGCGAAGCGGGCGCTGGGGTCGGCGACCCGGAAGTCCGCGGCCAGGGCGAGGACCGCGCCGGCGCCCGCCGCGACTCCGTGCACGGCCGCGATCACCGGGAACGGGCACTCCCGTACGGCCCGCACGACCTGGCCGGTCATCCGGTTGAAGTCGAGAAGCTGGGCGGTGTCCATGCCGAGGGTGGCGCCGATGATCTCGTCGACGTCTCCGCCGGAGCAGAAGCCGCGGCCTTCGCCGGACAGCACCAGGGCGCGGACCGACCGCTCCCGGGACAGCTCGGCGAGCAGGTCGCGGAGGTCGGCGTAGGCGCCGAAGGTGAGGGCGTTGAGTTTCTCGGGACGGGCCAGCGTGACGGTGGCGATGCCGTCGGCCTGCTCGACGCGCAGGTGGCGCCAGTCGGAGGTGCGGGCGGCGGAGCCGGTGAAGGGACTCATCAGGGCGGCCTCCTCGACAGTCACCTTCGAAGTTATCACCCTCCTGTGACTGTCGTCATGAGTGCGCGATAGTCCGGCCGGGCAAAATCGCCGTGTAACCGCTTGCCCTCGCATGTCATGTCACCGCAGGCCACGTGCTCGTCACACACGTCACCGGTCGTCAATAACGCGGTAACAACGGGATCAGGTGCGCGAGTGGAACCGTTCAGCCGGGTAAGCCATCCGGTAGCGGGACCGAAGGTCCTGTGCGGCACCCACTGAGCGCCTTGCCGGAGGCCGCCGTACCATTCCTAAAGCTGAAAGCAGGACCGCCTGATGTCGATCACAGGAACCTGCGCCATGAACGGACTCGCCTTGCACGAACGCCCCTCCGATTCGGCCGCCTCCTGGCGTATCGCACTGCCGCACTCCGCCGCGGCCGTGCCGGTGGCGCGCGCTCTGGTCCGTACGGCGCTGGCCGAGCTGAAGCACGGGGCGGACAGCGACACCGCGGAGCTGCTCACCGCCGAGCTGGTGGCGAACGCCGTGGAGCACACCACCGGGGACGCGCCGATAGAGCTGGTGGTGGAGCTGCAGCCGAGCGGCTGCCAGGTCGAGGTGCACGACCCCGACCCGGTGCCCCCCGGCGACCTCACCCGGCCGTCCGGCGAGGAGCCCGACCCCTGGCAGGAGCACGGGCGCGGGCTGCTGCTGATCCGCGCTCTCAGCTCGTCCTGCGGGCACCGGCCCACGGAACAGGGCAAGGCGGTGTGGTTCAGGCTGACCGCGGTTCCACCGCAGTGGCGTCCGCGTTCGTTGTGAGAACGGTTTCCGGCCGGAGCGCGGTCAGGCGAGGGTGGCGACCAGTACAGCCTTGATCGTGTGCAGACGGTTCTCCGCCTCGTCGAAGACGACCGAGTGGGCCGACTCGAAGACCTCGTCCGTCACTTCCAGCGAGTCCAGACCGTGGCGCTCGTGGATCTCCCGGCCGACCTTGGTGTCGAGGTCGTGGAAGGCCGGGAGGCAGTGCATGAACTTGACCTCAGGGTTTCCGGTGGCGCGCAGGACGTCCATGGTCACGGCGTAGGGGCCGAGGGCGGCGATCCGCTCGTCCCAGACCTCCTTGGGCTCGCCCATGGAGACCCACACGTCGGTGGCGACGAAGTCGACGCCCAGCACGCCCTCCGCCAGCGACTCGGTGAGCGTGACCCGGGCCCCGCTGGTCGCGGCGAGCTCGCGGGCCCGGTCGACGACCTCCTGAGCGGGCCAGTAGGACTTCGGGGCGACGATCCGGACGTCCATACCGAGCAGGGCGCCGGTGACCAGGTAGGAGTTGCCCATGTTGAAGCGGGCGTCGCCGAGATAGGCGAAAGCGATGTCCGTAAGCGGTTTCTCGCAATGCTCGACCATGGTCAGCACGTCGGCGAGCATCTGGGTGGGGTGCCAGTCGTCGGTGAGACCGTTGAAGACGGGGACGCCCGCGTGCGCGGCGAGCTCCTCGACCTTGCGCTGGCTGTCCCCGCGGTACTCGATGCCGTCGTACATCCGCCCCAGCACGCGCGCGGTGTCCTTCACGGACTCCTTGTGGCCGATCTGCGAGCCGGAGGGGTCGAGGTACGTGGTGGAGGCGCCCTGGTCGGCGGCGGCGACCTCGAAGGCGCAGCGGGTGCGCGTCGAGGTCTTCTCGAAGATCAGCGCGATGTTCTTCCGGCTCAGGTGCTGGACCTCGGTCCCGGCCTTCTTGGCGGCCTTCAGCTCGGCGGCCAGTTCGATCAGGCCGCGGAACTCCTCTCCGGTGAAGTCCAGCTCCTTGAGGAAGTGGCGGCCGGCGAGGGCGGTCGGGACTGTCGCCATGGGGGCGCTCCAGAAGTGCGGTGACGAAATGCAGTGCGAGGTGACCGTGACTGCAGTGACAGGGACCCTCGGAAGTCTATACGAGACTCGGCATTTTTATACAGACGCATGTGCGCAAGCCGCCCGTACGTACTGACACCCCTTCGCACCTCCTCGCCTAGACGGCGCTCCGCTCGACCGGACAGCTCATACAGCGCGGCCCGCCACGCCCCCGGCCGAGCTCGCTGCCCGGGATCTCGATCACCTCGACGCCCTGTTTGCGCAGGTGGGTGTTGGTGGTGACATTGCGCTCGTAAGCGATGACGACACCCGGCTCCACGGCGAGGACGTTGCATCCGTCGTCCCACTGTTCCCGCTCGGCCGCATGGACGTCCTGGGTGGCCGTGAGCACCCGGATCTCGCTGAGGCCGAGCGCGGCGGCGATCGCCCGGTGCATGTGCTCCGGCGGATGATCGGTGACCTTCAGCTCCTTCTCGCCGACACCCGGCTCGATGGTGTACGAGCGGAGCATGCCGAGGCCCGCGTACTGGGTGAAGACGTCGGCGTCGACCATCGTCATCACGGTGTCGAGGTGCATGAAGGCGCGCCGCTTGGGCATGTCGAGGGCCACGATGCTCTGGGCGGAGCCCGCGTCGAACAGCTTGTGGGCGAGCATCTCGACGGCCTGCGGGGTGGTGCGCTCGCTCATGCCGATCAGCACGGCGCCGTTGCCGATGACGAGGACGTCGCCGCCCTCGATGGTGGACGGATAGTCGGACTGCCCCTCCGACCACACGCGGAACGTTTCACCGCGGAAGAGGGGATGGTGCCGGTAGATCGCCTCGAAGTGGACGGTCTCGCGCTGCCGGGCCGGCCAGCGCATGGCGTTGATGGCGACGCCGTCGTAGATCCAGGCGGAGGTGTCGCGGGTGAAGAGGTGGTTGGGGAGGGGGTCGAGGAGGAAGTCGTCGAGGTCCATGACATGGAAGCGCACGGAGGTCGGCTCGGGATGCGCTTCCAGAAACTCCCGCTTGGTCATGCCGCCGACGAGGGCCTCCACCAACTCCGGGGCGGGGAGGGTCTCGAAGGCGGCGCGCAGGTGGTCGGTGGCCAGTACGCCGTACTCCTTCTCGTCGAAGACCCGGTCCAGGACGAGCGCTCGGGCCACCGGGATCTCCAGGGCCTCGGTGAGCAGATCGCCGAACAGGTGGACCGCGACGCCGCGGTCGCGCAGCACGTCGGCGAATCCGTCGTGCTCGGCGCGCGCCCGGCGCACCCACAGCACGTCGTCGAAGAGAAGGGCGTCCTTGTTACTGGGGGTGAGCCTTTTGAGCTCGAGATCCGGCCGGTGCAGGATGACGCGGCGCAGCCGCCCGGCCTCGGAGTCGACATGGAATCCCATGTCTCCATCCTGACCATCGAAGACCGCATTCACCCGCTGTCGGACCGTTTCCGCACAGCCTTGTTTCCGAGCGCGTTTCCGAGCTCTGTTCCCGAGCCTGTTCCCGAACCTGTTTCCGAGCCCGTCTCCGGGCCGACCCACTCCCCCTTCTCGTCCTCTTGACGACAAGGGGGCTTCTGACTATCGTCTTCTTATCGTCGTAGTGACGAAAAATGGTAGCGAGGGGGCCCTTTCATGGCCGACATCACCCGGCGCCTGGGCTGGCGCCATCTGCGCGGTGCACCGACGGCGCACGTGCGCCACCACCGCTCGGGCAAGCTGGTGCACGACGGCCCGGGGCTGAGCTTCTGGTTCCGCTCGCTGAGCGCCGCGCTCTCCGAAGTGCCGGTGGACGACCGCGAGTTGGCCATGACCTTCCACGCCCGCACGGTCGACTTCCAGGATGTGACGGTGCAGGCGACCGTGACCTACCGGATCAGCGATCCGGCCGTGGCCGCCGCCCGCCTCGACTTCTCCGTCGACCCGGACACCGGGGTGTGGCGCAGCGCTCCCCTGGAGCAGCTCGCCACCCTGCTCACCGAGACGGCACAGCAGCACGCGCTGGACGTCCTCGCGCGTACGTCGCTGTCGTCCGCGCTGGTGGACGGTGTGACGGCGGTCCGGGAAAGGGTGGCGGCGGGGTTGGCGGCGGAGCCGCGGCTGCCGTCCACCGGCATCGAGATCGTCGCCGTCCGGGTCGTCGCACTGCGTCCGGAGCCGGAGGTGGAGCGGGCGCTGCGCACGCCGGCCCGCGAGCAGATCCAGCAGGAGGCCGACCGGGCGACGTACGAGCGGCGGGCGGTGGCGGTCGAGCGGGAGCGGACGATCGCCGAGAACGAACTGGCCAGCAAGATCGAACTGGCCCGCCGAGAGGAGCAGTTGGTCGAGCAGCGCGGTACGAACACCCGTCGTGAGGCGGAGGAGAGCGCCGCCGCGGACAAGGTGCGGGCCGAGGCGGAGGCGAGTCGCAGCGTGCGGCTCGCGGAGGCCGAGGCCGCGCGGGCGGTGAAGCTGGCGGAGGCGGAGGCCTCGAAGCAGGTGCGGCTGGGGGACGCCGAGGCCCAGCGCACGGAGCGGCTGGCCCAGGCCGAGGCGGCCCGTACGGTCCGGCTCGCGGAGGCCGAGGCGGCGCGTACGGTCCGGCTCGCCCGTGCCGAGGCCGAGGCGGCGCGCGAGGTCGGCGAGGCGCGGGCCCAGGCGCAGGCGGCCTGGCTGCGGGTGCACGGGGACGTCGACGTGGCGACCCTGCACGCGCTCACCGGGACGCGCCTCGCGGAGAACCTGCCGCACATCGACAGCGTGACGATCTCGCCGGACGTCCTGACCGGGCTGCTGTCGAGGCTCGGCGGCGGGGAACGGGAATGAGTCTCGCCCCGCGGGCCGTGCTGGTCCATCGCACCACGGAGTACGAGGAGTTGGTGGCCCGGCACGGCACGCACGGCCAGGCCGCCTTCTTCCTCTCCTCGCGGGGCCGGGACATCGAGGAGATCGCAGGGCGCCACCGGCGCACGAGGCGGGCGCTGGCCGAGGTGACGGCGGCCATTCCGCTGACCTGGCGTCAGACCAGGCTGGAGCGGGCAGACTTGGACCGTTTCCTCTTCGCGCCCGAGGACGTGGTCGTCGTGGTCGGCCAGGACGGACTCGTGGCGAACGTCGCCAAGTACCTTGCCGGACAGCCGGTGGTGGGCATCGACACGGACCCCGGCCGCAATCCGGGCGTGCTGGTCCGTCATCGGCCGGGGGACGCCCGGGTGCTTCTGCCCTCCGTGCTCGCGGCCGGCACCGGCATGACCGAGCTGACCATGGTCGAGGCGGTCGCCGACGACACGCAGCGGCTGCTGGCCCTCAACGAGATCTATCTGGGCGCCCCCGGCCACCAGACCGCCCGCTACCGTCTGGGCCTCGACGACGACAGGGGTGCCGTCGAGGCCCAGGCATCCTCCGGGGTGCTGGTGGGCACGGGGACGGGGGCGACCGGCTGGATCCGGTCGGTGTGGCAGGAGCGGGGCGGCGCCGCCGGGGGCGACGGCGGGCTGCGGCTGCCGGGCCCGACGGAGGAACGGCTGGTGTGGTTCGTGCGGGAGGCGTGGCCGTCGCCCGCGACCGGCACCTCGCTGGTCGCGGGCGAGCTGGCGGCCGGCGGGCGGCTGACCCTCACCGTCGAGTCGGAGCGGCTCATCGCCTTCGGGGACGGAATCGAGAGCGACGCGGTGGAGCTGACCTGGGGGCAGACGGTGCGGGTGGGGAGGGCGGGGACGGCACTGCGGCTGGCCGGCTGAGCCGCAGCGCCGTCCCCGCCTGACGGGACCGGTACGGACAACGGGTAACGGGACTGGTACCGGTTACAACCTGGGGTCGACCGGTTCCGACTCCAGGGCCAGCACGCCGAACACCGCCTCGTGGACCCGCCACAGCGGCTCGCCCTCCGCCAGCCGGGCCAGCGCCTCCAGACCGAGCGTGTACTCGCGGATCGCGAGCGAGCGCTTGTGGTTGAGGAAGCGGCCGCGCAGACGGGTGAGGTTGTCGGGGCGGGTGTACTCCGGGCCGTAGATGATCCGGAGGTACTCGCGGCCCCGGCACTTGATGCCCGGCTGGACCAGACGGCCCTCCTCGCTGCGGACCAGCGCGCCCAGCGGCTTGACGACCATGCCCTCGCCGCCCCGGCCGGTCATCTCCAGCCACCAGTCGACACCGGCCTGGATCGACTCGGGGTCGGCCGTGTCGACGTACAGCCGACGGGTGGTCTGCAGCAGGCCGGTCGGGTCGTGCTCCACCAGCCTGTCGAGCAGGGCCAGTTGGCCGTCGTGGGGCAGGTCCGCGAGGCTGCGGCCCTGGACCGCGAGGATCTGGAACGGGGCCAGGCGAACGCCGTCCAGGCCGTCCGTGGTCCAGCAGTAGCGCCGGTAGGCCTCGGTGAACGCCGTTGCCGCGTCGGCCCGTTCGCGCTGGCGCGCGAGCAGGTCGGTCACGTCGACGCCACGGTCGGCCGCGCCCTGAAGTGCGGCCAGTGCGCCCGGGAACACCGCCCCGGACGCGGCGCCGACGGCCGCGTACTGCGTGCGCAGCAGACCGGCGGCCTTGAGCGACCACGGCATCAGCTCGGCGTCCAACAGCAGCCAGTCCGTGTCGAGTTCGTCCCAGAGACCGGCCTCGCCGACCGCTGCGCGCACTCGGCCGAGGATCTCCTCCGTCACCGACTCGTCGTCGAAGAACGGGCGGCCGGTGCGGGTGTAGAGGGAGCCGGTCGGACCGTCCACGCCGAACCGCTTACGCGCTGTTTCCGCGTCGCGGCAGACCAGGGCCACCGCGCGCGAGCCCATGTGCTTCTCCTCGCACACGACCCGTGCGACACCGTCCGCGGCGTACTGTGCGAACGCCTCCGCCGGGTGCTCCAGGTAGCCCTCGACGTGCGAAGTGGCCGTGGGGGCCATCGTCGGCGGGAGGTACGGCAGCAGGCGCGGGTCCACCGCGAAGCGGCTCATCACCTCCAGGGCCGCGGCCGCGTTCTCCTCGCGGATCGAGACGCGGTTCTGTCCCTCGTAACGGGTTTCGACGATGCGTCGGCCGTTGACGTCCGCCAGGTCCAGCGGACGGCCGTCGTGTCCGCCCGGCGCCTCCGCCTTCAGCGGCCGCGCCGGCTCGTACCAGACCTGCTCCGCCGGTACGTCGACGAGCTCGCGCTCCGGCCAGCGCAGCGCGGTCAGCTTGCCGCCGAAGACGGCGCCGGTGTCGAGGCAGATGGTGTTGTTCAGCCAGGTGGCCTCGGGGACCGGAGTGTGGCCGTAGACGACGGCCGCCCGGCCCCGGTAGTCCTCCGCCCACGGGTAGCGCACCGGCAGGCCGAACTCGTCGGTCTCGCCCGTGGTGTCGCCGTAGAGCGCGTGCGAGCGGACCCGGCCGGAGGTGCGGCCGTGGTACTTCTCCGGCAGACCGGCGTGGCAGACCACCAGCTTGCCGCCGTCGAGGACGTAGTGGCTGACCAGAGAGTCGATGAACTCCCGCACCTCGGCGCGGAACTCATCGCTCTCCGTCTCCATCTGCTCGATGGTCTCGGCAAGGCCGTGCGTGTGCTGGACCTTGCGGCCCTTGAGGTGACGGCCGTATTTGTTCTCGTGGTTGCCGGGGACGCAGAGGGCGCTGCCGGACCTGACCATCGACATCACGCGGCGCAGGACGCCCGGGCTGTCCGGACCCCGGTCGACCAGGTCGCCGACGAAGACGGCCTGACGGCCCTCCGGGTGCACGCCGTCGGCATAGCCCAACTTGCCGAGCAGGGACTCCAGTTCGATGGCGCAGCCGTGGATGTCGCCGATGATGTCGAAGGGGCCGGTGAGGTGGGTCAGGTCGTTGAAGCGCTTCTCGGTGACGATCGAGGCGTTCTCGACGTCCTCGACGCCCCGCAGGACGTGCACCTTGCGGAAGCCCTCGCGCTCCAAGTGGCGAAGGGAGCGGCGGAGTTCGCGGGTGTGGCGCTGGATGACCCGGCGGGGCATGTCGGCGCGATCGCTGCGGCCGGCGTTGCGTTCGGCGCACACCTCCTCCGGCACGTCGAGCACGATGGCGATGGGCAGCACGTCGTGACTCTTCGCCAGGTCGACGAGTTGACGGCGGGCGTCCTGCTGCACGCTGGTGGCGTCGACCACCGTGCGCCGACCGGCCGCGAGCCGCTTGCCCGCGATGTAGTGCAGGACGTCGAAGGCGTCGCGGGTCGCGCTCTGGTCGTTCTCGTCGTCGGAGACCAGACCTCGGCAGAAGTCGGAGGAGATGACCTCGGTGGGCTTGAAGTGCCGGCGAGCGAAGGTGGACTTGCCGGACCCGGACGCGCCGATGAGCACGACGAGGGAGAGGTCGGTGACGGGCAGCACTCGGCCCTGCTTCATGGAAACCTGATTCTCGGTCATGCTGCCTTCGCCTCCTTCTCGTTCGCGGACTTCGTGGGCTTCGCGGAATCCGTGGCCTGCATCCGGAAGACGGCCATCTGGGTGGGCGGGCCGACCTCCGGGTCGTCGAGGCCCACGGGGACGAACTCGACGTCGTAGCCGTGCCGTTCGGCCACCTTGGACGCCCAGGCGCGGAACTCCTCGCGGGTCCACTCGAAGCGGTGGTCGCCGTGCCGGACGTGGCCCGCCGGGAGGGTCTCCCAGCGCACGTTGTACTCGACGTTCGGGGTCGTCACGAGGACGGTCCTCGGGCGGGCCGAGCCGAACACCGCGTACTCCAGGGCGGGCAGCCGCGGCAGGTCGACGTGTTCGACGACCTCGCTGAGGACGGCGGCGTCGTAGCCCTTGAGACGGGTGTCGGTGTAGGCCAGCGAGCCCTGGAAGAGCTGGACGCGGGAGGCCTGCCGCTCCCCCATGCGGTCCAGCTTCAGGCGGCGGGAGGCGATGGTGAGCGCGCGCATCGAGACGTCGACGCCGACGATCTCGGTGAAGCGCGGGTCCTTCAGCAGCGCCTGCACCAACTGGCCCTGGCCGCAGCCGAGGTCGAGGACGCGGGCGGCTCCGGACTCGGTCAGCGCGGTGACGATCGCCTCACGGCGCAGCACGGCCAGCGGGGTCGGGCGCTCCTCCGTCTCGGCCTCCGCCGCGACCGCGTTGTCGATCTCCTCGACCTCGCTGTCGTCGGCCTCGGCGAGCCGGACGAGCTCCAGCCGCTCCATGGCCTGCCGGGTCAGCGACCAGCGGCGGGACAGGTAACGGCTTGTGATCAGTTTCTGCTGGGGGTGGTCGGGCAGCCAGCCCTCGCCGGCGCGCAGCAGCTTGTCGACCTCGTCGGAGGAGACCCAGTAGTGCTTGGCGTCGTCGAGGACGGGCAGCAGGACGTACAGGTGGCGCAGGGCCTCGGCGAGAGTGAGCGTCTGCGACTCCAGGACCAGGCTCACGTACCGCGAGTCGCCCCACTCGGGGAACTCCGTGTCCAGGGCGACCGGTTCGGCGCTCACCGTCCAGCCGAGCGGCTCGAAGAGGGCGCGTACGAGGTCGGGTCCGCCGCGGGCGGGCAGTGCGGGCACTTCCACGCGCAACGGCCTTGCCTGTGCGGGGAGTTCGGGCTTCGCCGCGCACACTCCGCGCATCGCGCTGGAGAAGACGCCGCTGAGCGCGACCGCGAGCAGCGAGGAAGCCGCGTACGGGCGGTCGTTGACGTACTGGGCGAGGGCGGCGTCGGGAGCGCCGCCGCGGCCCTTGCCCTTGCCGCGCCGGACCAGCGCCACGGCATCCACCTCCAGCAACAGCGCCGCCGTGCAGCGCTCGGCATCGGCCTCGGGGTAGACGACGTGCGCCCGGCCGTACGAGGTGGAGAACGCCTGCGATTTGTCGGGATGCTTGTGCAGCAGGAAGCCCAGGTCGGTCGCGGGGCGTTCGGGGGTGCCTGTGGTGCTGATCGTCAGGAACACGGTGGTTGCCTCGAAAGGTTCGGAAGGAGCGAAAGCGCTGGTAGTGCGCTCGCGCGCCTCTCCAACGTACCGAGAAACAGTGCGCGGGGACGCGGGATTTTTTTCCTGGCTGCCGTGCCGACTGCCGTGCCGACTCCCGTGCCTCTGTTGTGCCACTGCCCGTGCGGCCGCCGTAACACTACGGCGGTTACCTACTGATCCGCCCGTTTCCACGCGCCTACGCCCAGCTTCCCGGTGGTGCCGAGGTCGAGGTGGGGAGTGACGATGACGGGTGCGGCGCCGGACTTCGCGCGGACGCGGACGTACGGGACGGTAACGGTGTCGAGACCGGCTTCGGTGGTGTTACGCCAGATCAGGCCGGAGACAGCGGTTTCACCGGGTTTCAGGGTGAGCGGGCTGGGCGGGTCGTCGTAACCGGTTCCGGTGGAAATGCTGTCGCCGCCGTGGAGGATCTGCACGCCATCGACCGGGCGTTGGTCCTCGTCGAGGAGGCTCAGTTGTGGGTAGCCGTCGAGGGAGTAGTTCGTCTTGCCGCAGTTCTCCAGGTGCAGTCCGACGACCCGCAGGCCCATCGCCGCGTCGCCGTCGTCGGCCGTGAGGCGGATCCCGGACGACGGGCAGACGTCCGCGTCGGCCGGCGCCTCGGCCGCGGGGACCTTGGTCACCTCGGCGACCTTGGCCGTCGTCACCGGGGAGGCGCCCGGCGCGAGCCCGCCCAGCTCGACGGTTCCCCGCACGGTCCTGCCCGGTCCGACCGCTCGCACGGTCTCACGCTCGCTGCTCATGACCTCGCCGCTGCCGGTCGTGAAGGTGAAGAGCACGGTGTAGGTCAGCGACTCCGAGCCGTCGTTGGTGATCTCGTAGACGGCGGAGATGCCGGAGTCGCCCGAGCCCGTGGGCAGGCGGTCCGCGTGGACGAGGCCCGGGGAACGGGACGGGGTGGAAGCGGGGGTCGGGGAGGCGGTGGGGATGGTGATCGAGGTGATCCGTACGCCGTCCACCGGTGGGTCGGTGACCAGGGTTCGGCGCGCCGCGGACGCCGTTGACTCGGTGGACGCCGCGCCGACTCCACCGGTCGTGTCCGCGCGTTCCGTTCCGCAGGCCGTCGCCACCGAGGCGAGGAGCAGCACGGCGGCGACGGCAGTGACGGCTGGGAGGACGGGGCGGGCAGGGCGGACAGTGCGGACAGGGCCGAAACCATGGCCATGGGAGCTGCGCATCCGGCCAGCTCATCAGGGCTCGGACGGGCCGGCTGTGACGGAAGCCATACCTCCGGTCACAGCCGTGTCACAGAACCGGGGTGCTCCGTCGGCACGGCCTCGCCTCCGGGACACCGGACTCGCCTCAGGACAGTTGTGCCTGTACCTGGGTCGAGATCAGTTCCAGGTGGTCCAGGTCGTGCAGGTCGAGGAGCTGGAGGTAGATCCGCTCGGAGCCGATTTCGGCGTAGCGGCCGATCTTGTCGACGACCTCGGCGGGGGAACCGGCCAGCCCGTTGGTCCTGAGCTCGTCGACCTCGCGGCCGATCGTGGCGGCGCGCCGGGCGATCTCCTGGTCGTCCTTGCCGACGCAGACGACGAGGGCGTTGGAGAGGGTGATCGCGTCGGCTTCGCGGCCGATCTCCGCTGCTGCGGCCCGCACCCGGCCGAACTGGCGTTCGCTGTCCTCGACCGAGCCGAACGGCATGTTGAACTCGTCGGCGAACCGGGCGGCCAGTCGCGGTGTGCGGGTCGCGCCGTTGCCGCCGATCAGCACCGGGATCTTCGCCTGCGCGGGCTTGGGCAGCGCGGGCGAGTCGGTGAGGTCGTAGTACGACCCGTGGAAGTCGAAGGTCTTGCCGAGCTCCGTGGCCCACAGGCCCGTGACGATCTCCAGCTGCTCCTCCAGGCGGCCCATCTTCTCCTTCGGGAAGGGGATGCCGTATGCCGTGTGTTCCTCCTCGAACCAGCCTGCGCCCAGGCCGAGTTCGACGCGTCCGCCGGACATCTGGTCCACCTGCGCGACCTGGATGGCGAGGACGCCGGGCAGCCGGAAGGTGCCGGCCGTCATCAGCGTGCCGAGGCGTATGCGCTTGGTCTCGCGGGCGAGGCCGGCGAGCGTGATCCAGGCGTCGGTGGGGCCCGGGAGGCCGCTGACGTCGCCCATCTTCAGATAGTGGTCAGACCGGAAGAAGGCGTCGAACCCGAGGTCCTCGGTGGCCCTGGCCACGGTGAGGAGGGTGTCATAGGTCGCCCCCTGCTGGGGCTCGGTGAAGATACGCAGATCCATGTCTCCATCCTGCATGCCGTGCGCCCCGTCAACCCCATCGGTCCCCTGGCCCCCGCGCCTCCCCGGTCGGGTGAAAAAGGCGTAGGCCGTGCGTGGGGGGTTGCCCGGGCCAGTGACCCGCCCTCGCGGTGATCGTTGGCCGGGGCGGAGCCGGACCGCCCGGCGCCCGTGCCCGGCTGGTCAGCGCCGGGACGTCACCCGCATCGGCCCTCCGCACGGGGGGCCAGGGCCGAGGAGGCCGTCATGTCCGAAGAGACCGTGCCGCAGCAGGGCGGGGCCACCGCAGCCCAGCCGAAGGGGTTGTTGCAGCAGATGGAGGAGCTGATGGCGGCGTTGAACGCGGATCTGTCGGCGCTGGATGCGGATTTCCAGTCGAACGGAAGCGGAGTTCTTCAGCGAACGCCAAGAAAAGAGGGCAACGCCATCTGACGCCCCCCGCGCTCAGCCCCCGGATCCCTTTCCCGGCCCCGGGTCCCTTCCCGGCCCCTGGGCCCCGCGCCGGGCTCCCGGCTCCCGGCTCCCGGCTCCCGGCTACCGGCTACCGGCTACCGGCTACCGGCTACCGGCTCCCCGCCGTCGGCCACCGGCCCCGCCCTTCGGACAGCGGCCCGGGCCCCGGGGTGCGGCCCCGGACCCGAGGCCCGCCTGCCGCCCCCGGACCTCAGGCCGCCGGTGGCCGAGGCGCCCGGCCTCCGGGCCCCGCACCCCCTGGCCCCGCGAGCTCAGCCCGTCAGCCACCGAGACCCCGCCGCCTGCCTCCCGACCCGCGCCTCAGTCCCGCCGACCCGCAGCACGCGGCACACGGCCCGTGCCTAAGCCTCGCTCCGAGCGTCAGCCTCGCTCCGGGCTTCAGCCTCACTCCGGGCTTCAGCCGCGCTCCGAGCGTCAGTTCGGCTTATCTCTCCGGTAAAGCGGCCTCTCTCTGTTCTCGTTCCTCTCTTGCGGTCAGTTTGCGGAGCATTTCCAGGACGCGGTCTCTGGATTCGTCGGCCGCGTCGATGGCCTCCATGCACTGCCAGTACCGGCTCTGGTCGTCCGCCGAGCTGGCCAGGCCGACCAGGGCGATGCCCACCTCGCCCAGCAGACCGCCCAGGTCGATGAGGGCGCGGCGGGCGTCGTCCAACTCGGTGAGCTGGGCGGCGAGGAGGTCCGTGGGGTCGAGGTCCGGCGCGCCCAGCACACCGCAGCCTCGGCCCGCCAGTTCGGTCAGTCCCAGTGCCTCGCCCCGCAGTTCGGGCGGGCCCGAGACGGCGAGGCGACTGCCGATCGCCTGCGCCAGGGCCTGCGCCTGCCACACCTCCGTGAGTATCTCCGTCGCCTGGCTGCTGCCCGCGAGCGCGCGCCTGCTCGTCAGGATGAGCCGCACCGCGTCCATGCGCCGCCCCCGTCTGTCCCGACGTGCTGCTCGCACGTCCGCCCGAACACCCTTGTTCACTACCCAGAGTGAGGGTCTGTGGGGCGAAAAGCCAGAGGAAGACCGAAATCTGTGGACAACAAATCGATTTCGGTCCGCCTATTGACTCCGGAGAGTGAAAACGGATCGTCCGACTCCTGAACGATTACTCCTGAACGATTGCTCCTGAACGACGACCCCTGAACGACGGCCCCTGAACGACGTGCCGCTATGGCGCCGGGAATCTGCGCTCGTTGCGGTCGATCTTCGCGTCGAGCGCCGCCAGCGGATCGATCCCTAGCACCTCGCACAGTTGCAGCAGATACGCGAGCACGTCGGCGACCTCGTCCGTCACCCGGTGCGCGGTGTCGGGGTCGTCCATGACCCGGGCCGACTCCTCCGGCGTCAACCACTGGAAGATCTCGACCAGTTCGGACGCCTCCACGCTCAACGCGGCGACGAGGTTCTTGGGCGTGTGGAAGGGCTGCCAGTTCCGCGCGGCGGCGAACTCGGCCAGTCTGCGCTGCAGCTTCGCCACATCGAGGTGTTGTTCTGTCACGACCCCAGGTGTACCACCGTCACTCCGTCCGTCCGGGCTGCGAAGGAGCCGTCGCTGACCGCGCCGACGCAGCGGATGTGGCCGCGCTCGGCCATCCGGACCGCCAGGCGCAGCAGTTCGGCGTGCTGCGTCGCGTCCAGGCCCCGGTCGAGGCCGTCCGCGAGCAGGGTGAGGGTCTGCATCGCGGCGGGCACCTCGCCGGCCGGGTCCACGTCGAGGACGCCCGGGCCGGTGAGCAGCACCAACGCGAGGGCTACGTAGCGCAGTTCGCCGTATCCCAGCCGGGCGAGTTCCGTGCGGGAGCCGTCGGCCCGGTGGAGCAGCGCGCGGACCGTGCCGTCGGTCAGCGGCTCGGCACGCAGGTCCACGACCGGGCCGGCGGGCCGGGCGGATCCGCCGGAGCCGGCGGACAGCGCGGCGACCAGTTGCGCGTGCCGCCGTCCGCACTCCTCGCGGGTGCGCCAGAGCACGTCGGCGAGGTTGTCGCAGCCGGCGAGCAGTCGGCCGGAGCCGGTGGGGACGGGGGCGCCCATCCAGTCGGGCTGCGGATCGCAGCTGAACACGGACCGCAGGGCGACGACCATCTGCTCGGCGGCGGCGAGCACCTGCCGCTGTCCGTCGGTCTTGCCGGCCACGCGCAGCGGCAGCAGCGCGGTGCCGAGCCGGTCGTCGGGGAGCGGAGCGCGGGTCACCGGGGAGGTGCCGCCCGTGTGCCAGGCGGCCTGCACCGAGCGCCGCCCGGGATCGCGCAGGGCCGTCTCCAGCAGCACGACGCCTCCGGCGCTGAGCCGCTCTCCGACGATGCGCAGCTCGGGTTCGGCCTGTACGGCGACGTCGAGCCGGACCGGGCCGCCGGGTCCGTCCGCGGTGCACCCGATGCGGAACCCGCGGCGGCGCTGGGCGTCGGGCCGCGCGCTCTGGGGCACGCATGCGACCGGATCGGCGAAGACCTCACCGAGCGTGGCCCCGCCCCCGAGCCGCGCCAACGCCTCGTACGCCCGCAGCGCGCTGCTCTTGCCGCTCCCGCTGGCCCCGACGAACAGTGTGACGGCGCCCAGGGGGAACCGGGCCCGCAGGTGCGCGGCGAAGGCGGAGAGGCGTAGTTCGGTGACGCAGGGGCGGAGGTATCGCACCTGCGCGGGCGTCGCGCGGGGCCCGTCGGCCGCGGGTGAGGTCCGTTGTTCCTCCACGGAGGCCGCCTGCGCGGGCACGGTGGGCGAGGCGTCCCCGGGCGGAGCGCCGTCGGGCGTGGCGGGGGGTTGGGGTAAGGGCGCGGAAGAGGCGAACGGCGAGGGCATATCCGGACCGTAGGACTCCGCCGCCAGCCGAACCGTTCCGCCCGGGCAAGCTTCCTACGATCGGGCGACCAGGACGAGCCGGCCCCTTGGCCAACGGATCACCGAGAGCCGTCCGCGACGCACGGACGACGGCGTACGGACCACGACGCAGGGACGACAGCGAGCGGACGACGGCGAGCAGACGGCAATGGGGCGACCCACGATGGGCCAGCCCACCACGAGCCGACCCGCTATCCCCCCGGCCCCGGCAAACCGGTCACCCCGTCACAGCCAACCGCAATCAACCTGCAACCCGCCGCACCGCCCCCGGGGGGGGCGCTTCGCTCGCCGCACCGCCGTCTCAGACCCGCGGAGCCCCCGCCCCCTCCATGATCCCGCTCACCTCGGTGCCCGGTGGGGTCAGCAGGAAGACGTTGCGGTCGACCCGGTGCATGCCGCTGGCCAGGCCGAAGACGACCCCGGTGGAGAAGTCCAGGACCCGCTTGGCGGTGTCGGTCTCCGCGCCTGTCAGGTCGAGCAGCACCGGGATGCCCGCCATCAGCGTCTCGGCGACCTCGCGGGCGTCCGCGAAGACGTTGACCCGCAGCACGACGAAGCGGCGCCGGGTCTCGGTCTCGTGGTCGGGCAGCGAACGGTGGTCCACCGCCGACGGCCACGCGTCCCGGCCGCGCAACGGAACTACCTGAGCGAGCCCTTCCCACTGTTCATCGGTGACGTCGTAACGGTTCACCGGCACCCCCCGAACTGACTCGCCTTCAATGCCTGCACCGGCCAATTCTTACGCCAAGTCACCCGTTCGGCCCAACAGCGACACGGACCGCCACCGCTTCGGATATCGCGCAGTCTCCTCCTACCCCCGCCACAACCGACCGAAAGCCGGCCCCGGGGGTGTCGGTCGGCGACGGACCATGACGTCCGTTCGAAGTGAACGACGGGCGGTCAACGCGCTCGCCGTGACCGCACGTCAGGCGGTCGGGGCGGTGCGTGTGAAGCGGAGTGTGGTCGTGACCGTGGTCAGGCCGCGGATCATGCCCAGTTGGTTCCAGCCGAGGCCGAACTCGTCGCGGTCCACGGTGAATTCGGCGTCCAGGGTGACCGCGTCGGAGTCCGCCTGGCTCAGTCGCGCGGTGAAGGACTGCGGTCGGCTGATGCCGCGCACGGTCAGCTGACCGGACACCTTCACGGCCTTGTCGGCGCCGAGTTCGGCGGCGCGCACGGCAAACGTGATCTCGGGGTGGTTGTCGACGTCGAAGAATTCCGCGCCGCGCAGATGCGTGTCCCGCTTGGCGTTCTTCGTGTCGAGGGAGGCCGCGTCCAGGGTCAGGGTGCCGGTGGCGGCCCCGTCGGCCCCCACCTCGCCCGCGCCGCCGACGCCGGTGAAGACGCCCTTGACGGTGACCAGGCCCCACATCGTCTTGTGCTTCAGGGCGACGGTCGAGGCGCCCGCGTCGAGCTTCCACAGTCCGGTTTCGACGGCGACGGTCATGGCGGTTCTCCTTGGTGATGGCGTGATCAATGGTCCAAATTTGGACGACACTGCTGAAGGGCCACGCTAACCGGTAATCCAAATCTGGACAACCAGATCTCGCAAGGTCATACAAATTTGGACTACGCATACACTCGGAGCTATGGCAGACCCCACTGACACCCCCGTCGAGCTGCCCCCTTGCCCGTCCGCGCAGGGTGCGGGCGCCGGCCTGCTGCCACCGGAGCTGCGCGGCTGGATGCTGCTGCTGGCCGCCACGGGGGCGGTGGAGCAGCGGCTGCGTGCGGTGGTCAAGGAGCGGCTCGACGTCTCGCACGACGAGTTCCTCATCCTGTGCCTGCTGGCGGAGCAGCCCCGGGAGGGCCTGCGCATGACCCGCGTCGCGGAGTTGCTGGGCCGCCCCAAGACCCGTCTGACCTACCAGATCGCCTGCCTTCAGCACGCTGGTCTCGTCACCCGCAAGTCGGTCTGCGGCGACAAGCGCGGTGTCGAGGTCGCCCTCACGGACAAGGCCCGCCGTCTGCTGCGGGAGGCCTCCGGCGTGCTCGCCGAGACGGTCACCGAGGCGCTGGCCCACGTCATGGGCCCCGAGCAGTGCGCCGCCCTGAGCGGTCTGCTGCCGGGCGCGACCACGAAGACGGAACCCGATGCGGTCCCGGAACCCGATGCGGGTGCGGAGCCCGATCCGGGCCCGAAGCCCCATGCGGGTGCGGAGCCCCATGCGGGTGCGGAGCCCCATGCGGGTGCGGAGCCCCATGCGGGTACGGAGCCCCATGCGGGTGCGGAGCCCGAACCGCAGCCGGGGTCCCAGCCACTGCACCAGCCGCAGCCCGCCGCCTTCGACTGACCGACCGACTCCCTTGACCGGCCAACTCCCGTGACCGGCCGACTCCGTGTCCCGTCCCGTCCCGCCCGTCCCGCCCGTCCCTCCCGTGAACCCTTTCGATGGCTGCGGGTAATGAGGGGTGTCACCCCGTCTGCAGGGTGACACCCCATCGACGGCAGACACGGAGACCGTGTGACCAGCCCACCCGCCAGACCCGATGACGACGCCCGCCTCATCGCCGATTCCCTGGACCGACCCGAGCTCTTCGGCGAGCTCTACCGGCGCCACGCGGCGGTGATCCACCGGTACGCGGCCCGCCGACTGGGCGATGAGGCGGCCCAGGACATCACCGCCGACACGTTCCTGAGCGCGTTCCGCATGCGCAAGCACTACGACCTCGATCGGCCCGACGCCCGTCCCTGGCTGTACGGCATCGCCGCGAACCTCATCGGCAAGCAGCGCCGTGCCGAGGTACGGGCCCTCAGGGCGCTCGCCCGCACCGGCATCGACCCGGTGGCGGCCTCCTGGACCGACCGAAGCGACAGCCGGGTCGCCGCGCACGCGGTCCAGGGCCCGCTGGCCGGGGCGCTCGCCGGACTGTCCCGGGGCGACCGGGACGTCCTGCTGCTGATCGCCTGGGCGGACCTCGGCTACCAGGAGGTCGCCGAGGCGCTGTCCATCCCGGTGGGCACGGTGCGCTCGCGCCTGAACCGGGCCCGCAAGAAGGTCCGCCACGCCCTCGGCGGAGTCGACCCCACCCTCGTACACGACGTCGCGGAGATGATCGGCCATGGATGAGATGACGGCGGTCCGGTCCCTGCGGGCCGACGCCCCTGTACCCGACCACGCGCGGCTCACCCCCGCCCGGCAGCGGCTGCTGGACGAGATCGCCCAGCCGCGGCACTCCCGCATCGGCTTCCTCAGCGGCCCGCGCACCGGACCCCGCACCGGCCGGCGGCTCAAGATCCTGGGCGCGGTCACCGCGGTGGTGGCCGCGGCGACCCTGTCCACGCTGGTCCTGCCACCGGACCACGCCACGCCGGCGAAGCCCGCGCCCGCGCCCTCCACCCGGTCGGACCAGTGGGTGTATCAGCACGTCCAGGAGGACGGTTGGTCGTGTGGTGTCGACGGGAGCACCGGGATGTTCAGCGAAGTCGGCGTGGCGATGCTGTCGCAGCGCCCCGGGCAGCCCTGCACCCCCACGCCGACGAAGCGTCTGGACGACAGCAACCGGTGGATCCGCTACGACGGCCGCGAGTTCGTGTTGCCGCGTTCCGGCACGCACCCGGTCGACCCCGACGACGTCCAAGTGAATATCACGGCCGATGGCTCCTCCAATGAGATGCTCGCGCCCCAGGACATGAACGCGCTCGTGGCCGCGCTCCCCGACGACCCCGACGCCGCCCTGCGGATGATCCTGAAGAAGTCCATCCCCGACCGGTGGGCCCACGCCTGGCGCGTGACGCAGGCACAGCGTGACTTCACCGAGGTCCTGGAGGTCCTCTCCGGAAGCACCGTCCTGCCGCCCGACAAGGCACACACGATCTACCGGATCATCATGGGCATGGACGGGGTGACCAAGCCGGTCGAGGTGAAGGACGGCCTGGGCCGGACCGTCATCGCCGTCGGCATCGACGGCAACTTCCTCGACTACTCCTTCGAGCGCAACGGCGTCCAGGTCCTGCTGGATCCGGAGACCTACGCCTACCGGGGCGTGCGGTGGGTGGCCGGCCTGGACTACTACGTGGGCGGCAAGGCCTCCGGCGGACCGTTCGTCGCGAAGGGCACGGTGATCAAAACGGCGACCCGCGTCTCCACAAAGATCGTCGACGCGGCAGGCGACCGCAGCTGATCACAGGCGCGGCGCGGACGCCCTGACGCACTCGGTCGGCTCGGTCGGCTAGGTCGCCTCAGGCGTCCGCATCCGCATCCGCGTCCGCATCCGCGCCTGAGCCCGCACCGGTGCCGGCCCCGGAGTCCCGCCCCGTGCCCGCCGCCGACGACGACGCGACGTCGTCGACCACGGCCCGGGCCCGTCCCTCCGGCACACCCGCCGCCACCAGCGTGGCGACGGCCGTCCGCGTTCCGTCGTCCTCCAGCGCGCCGGTGTTGACCTCCTCCAGCAGCGCGATGTGCATGCCCTCCAGCCCGGCGCTCAGCACGGCGGGCGGCAGCTGCGTGTGGAAGACGCCGGTGCGCTGGCCGCGCGTCAGGATGGCCGTGACCTCGTCGCGGGCGGGGGCGAGAATGTCGGCCACCCGCTCGATGCCCAGGTCGCGCTGGGCGAGGGCGAGCAGCAGCCGGTAGCGGTCCCCCACCGGCCAGATGGAGAGCACGAAGTGCGCGAGCGCCCGCTCGGCCGGGTCCTCGGGACGCGCCGCGACCGTCAGCGCGGCGCGCAGCGCCTCGGACGCCTCCTCCGCGAGCGCCTCCAACAGCGCCGCCCGTCCGGGAAAGTGACCGAAGAGGGTACGCCGTACGACGCCGGAGGCGCGCGCGATCTCCTCCAGGGTGACGTCCGGGTTCCGGCCGAGCTCCTGACGTGCCGTGGCCAGGATGCGAGCCCGGTTGGACCGCGAATTGCGCCGCTGCGGCTCGCGGGCCACGGAGTGGGTCACGGAAAACCTCGGTGGTTCGGTACGGACGAACGGGCGACCATTCTGGCGGATCTTCGCCCCGAGGGCGACCCGGGGACACCCCCACGTGCGATCTCTGCCCGTCTCTGCCCCGCCTCCGCCCCATCTCTGTGCGCTCCCCGAGCACTCTCTGTGCGACCCGAGGACTACGCGGCGACCCTCCCGAGTGGTACCGCGGTACCACTCGGGCGCGGAAGATTCCCCTCCGGTCCCAGGGGCCCGGCCCGCCGCGCTCGTAGGTTCGAGGACAGGCACCGCGGCGCACTCCGCGGCCGAGTCCACGGCAGGAAAGGCCAGGCCCTCCCATGATCGAAGCGCGTGAGCTGACGAAGCGGTACGGCGACAAGACGGTCGTCGACAAGCTGAGCTTCACCGTCAAGCCCGGTGAGGTGACCGGCTTCCTCGGGCCCAACGGCGCGGGCAAGTCCACGACCATGCGGATGATCGTCGGGCTGGACTCGCCCACCAAGGGCTCGGTCACCGTCAACGGGCGCGCCTACGCCAGGCACTCCGCTCCGCTGCACGAGATCGGCACCCTGCTGGAGGCCAAGTCCGTGCACCCCGGGCGCAGCGCGTTCAGCCATCTGATGGGGCTCGCGTACACGCACGGCATTCCGCGGCGCCGGGTGGACGAGGTCATCGAGCTGGCCGGGCTGACCAGCGTGGCCGGCAAGCGCGTCGGCGCGTTCTCGCTCGGCATGGGGCAGCGGCTCGGCATCGCCTCGGCGCTGCTCGCCGATCCGGCGATCGTCATGCTCGACGAACCGGTCAACGGCCTCGACCCGGAAGGCGTGTTGTGGGTGCGCAACCTGCTGCGCGGGCTGGCCGACGAGGGCCGGGCCGTGATGCTCTCCTCGCACCTGATGAGCGAGACCGCGCTGATCGCCGACCATCTGGTGATCATCGGACGCGGTCGGCTGCTCGCGGACACCACCGTCGACGACTTCACCCGGGAGGCCGGCGGCGGAGGTGTGAAGGTCGCGACCGCCGAGGCGGTGAAGCTGCGTGCGCTGCTGGCCGGCCCGGACGTCACGATCAGTTCCTCCTCCGCCGAGGAGCTGCTGGTCAGCGGACGGGACGCCCGTGAGATCGGCCTGATCGCCGCCGCGCACGGGGTGGCGTTGTACGAGCTCACCCCGCAGTCCGTCTCCCTGGAGGAGGCGTTCATGGAACTGACCCGCGACGCCGTCGAGTACCAGAGTGCTCCGGCCGACAGCCCCGAGCGAAAGGCAGCCTGATGACCGTCACCGGCCTTGCCCCTGCCCCTGACCCCGCCCACAAGCCTGCCCCCGGCTCCGCTCCCGCCCGCACGACCGGCTACAAGGTGACCGGCGTCCGGGTGCTGCGCTCGGAGTGGGCCAAGTTCTGGTCGCTGCGCTCCAGTTGGATCACGCTGGGCGTCGCCGTCGTCCTGCTGATCCTCTTCGGGACGGTCGCCGGCTACACCTACAGCCCCGACGCCGTCGGGACGAACGGCCCGCCCGGCCCGGGCAACGGCGGCGACAGCGACGCCGTCAGTCTGGCGCTGACCGGCGTGACCTTCGCGTCGCTGGCCGTCGGCGTCCTCGGGGTGCTGCTGTCCGCGGGCGAGTACACCACCGGCATGATCCGCTCCACGCTCGCCGCGGTGCCGCGCCGGCTGCCGGTCCTGTGGTCGAAGGCCGCGGTGATCGGGCCGATCGCCCTGGTCCTGACCACCGTCGGCGCGCTGGCCGCCTTCCTGCTGGGCGCCCCGGGCCTGGACGGCGAGAAGATCTCGCTCGCCCTGGGGGACGACGGCGTGCTGCGCAGCCTGGCCGGCGCCGGCGTCTACCTCGGTCTGGTGGCGGTGTTCGGGGTGGCCCTGGGCGTGCTGATCCGCTCCTCCGCGGGAGCCATCGCGGCCCTCGTAGGCATCCTGCTCATCCTTCCCGGCCTGGCCTCCCTGCTGCCCGACTCTTGGTACGACACGCTCAGCCCCTACTTCCCCAGCAACGCGGGGTCGGCCGTCTACGCCCTCCACGAGTCCTCGGACGCCCTCTCCCCCGGGGCCGGACTCGCGGTCTTCGCCGGCTGGGTGGCGCTGACCCTCGCGGGGGCCGCCCTGCGGCTCGTCCGGACCGACGCCTGACCTGGGCGCGAGGACAATGGCGTCCATGACTGCGCACCGTGCGGGAGCCCCGGCGGACACCGCCCGGGGGACGGCCGACCGCCCGTCCCCCGGGTTCGACGCCGCGTGGGCGCACCCGCTGCTGGGGCGGCTGCTGCGCGACCAGAGCCGTCGGCAGCGGCTGGACCGGCGGCATCCGTGGCTGCTCGACACGGCCGTGGTGCTGTTCGTCGTCGCCATCACGGTGCCCAACATGATCTGGGGCGACGGCGACTCCCCCTTCGGGGACGCGGACCTCCGGGACCAGGCGCCGGCCGGCGTCCTGATCGCGTTCGTCGTCGCACTCGTCGTGCCGCTGTGGTGGCGGCGCAGGGCGCCGGCCGTCACGTACTTCGTGATCGCGTCCGTCTCCCTCGTCCAGTGGTCGCTGGGCATCTGGCTGCCGACCGGCGTCTCGGCGCTCATCGCCCTGTACACGCTGGCCCGGAAGGGTTCGCTGCGGGTGCTGGGCTGGGCCGCCGCGCTGACCGCCGTCGAACTGCTGCTCGCCGTGTTCGTCCTGGTCCCGATCGAGCGTCCGCTGCTCGGCAGCTTCTTCATGCTGGGCACGGCGACGGCGGCCGTCACCCTCGGGCTGACCCTGCGGATCCGCGGGATGTACCTGGGGGCGCTGGAGGACCGGGCCAGGCGGCTGGAGGTCGAGCAGGAGCAGCGGGTCCGGCTCACGGCCGCCGCCGAGCGGGCCCGGGTCGCGCGCGAGATGCACGACATCGTCGGCCACAACCTGTCCGTCATGGTGAGCGTCGCCGACGGCGCCGCGACCCTCGCCGCCCACCGGGGCGAGCGGTCCGTCGACGCCTTGCGCATCCTGGGCGACACCGGCCGCCAGGCCATGAGCGAACTGCGCCGGGTGCTGGGCGTCCTGCGCGAGGAACCGGAGGGCGAACGGATGCTCAGCCCGCAGCCGGGCATCCGCGATCTGGACCCCCTGGTGGCGCGGGTGCGGACGGCGGGGCTGCCGGTGACCTACCGGACCGTGGGCGACCTGGACGCGTTGAGCGACGGCGTGCAGCTCACCGTGTACCGCATCGTCCAGGAGTCGCTGACCAACACGCTCAAGCACGCGGGGACCGGCGCGACCGCCGAGGTCGTCGTCGCGGTCGAGGCCGGGGAGGTGCGGATCCGGGTCGCCGACAGCGGCGCACCGCCGGGCGCGCCCGCGCGGGCGAGGCCGGGAACGCCGGACGACCGCGACGACGACCCCGGCCACGGCCTGGTCGGCATCCGCCAGCGGGCCGCGATGTACGGCGGCACCGTCGTCGTCGGGCCGCGCGACACCGGCCACGGCTGGCTCGTGGACGTCGCCCTCGACGCACCCCCGTCCCCACCCTCAGCACCCTCCGCCCCCTCCACTCCTTCCGCACCTTCCGCACCTTCCGCGCCCACCGCACCTTCCGCCCCCACCGCCCCGACGGCGTCCTCCCCGTCGCCGCCGGGAGAACAGCGAGAACAGCTGCCATGACCACCGTGCTGATCGCCGACGACCAGCCCCTGCAGCGCATGGGCGTCCGCATGCTCATCGAGGGCACCCCGGGGCTGGACGCGGTGGGCGAGGCCGAGCACGGCGCCGAGGCCGTCCGGCTGGCCGCGCAGCTGCGTCCCGACGTCGTCCTGATGGACATCCGGATGCCCGGCATGGACGGCATCGAGGCCACCCGCCGCATCATCGCCGCGGGCGGCCGCACCCGCGTGCTCATCGTCACCACGTTCGATCTCGACGAGTACGCGTATGACGGACTGCGCGCCGGAGCCAGCGGCTTCCTGCTCAAGGACGCCCGCCCGGAGGAGCTCGTGGCCGGCATCCACGCGGTCGCGACCGGCGACGCCGTCGTGGCCCCCCGGCTGACCCGCCGCCTGCTGGACGCCTACGCCCACCAGGTACTGGCGCCGGCCGACGCCCCCGCCGCCGAGGACCCCCGGCTGCGGGCCCTCAGCGACCGCGAGCGCGAGGTCCTGGTGGCCGTCGGCCAGGGCTGGACGAACACCGAGATCGCCGAACGGCTCGTCCTGACCGAGTCCACGGTGAAGAAGCACGTCGGACGGGTCCTCGCCAAGATCGGGGCGCGCGACCGCGTCCAGGCCGTGATCATGGCGTACGACGCAGGGCTGGTGAGGGCCAAGCAGTAGCCGTCCCCCGGCCGATGTCAGGCGGGCCGTGCACCCGTCGCCAGCAGTCCGTCGACCACGAGCGCCGCCAACGACTCGGCGACGGCGGTGAGTTGCCGCGGTGAGCGGGGCTCGGGCCGGCCCAGGCGGCGCGCCAGCGGCAGGTCCACCACCCCGGAGACGGGCGGGACGACGGCGAAGAACAGGACGTCCATCGGGACCGGCCCCATGCGGCCGCGGGCCACGAGCCGGTCGATGACGTCCGTCATGGTCCGCATGACCGGGGCGATGTAGTTCTCGTACAGGTAGTCCAACCGCTCGGTGTCCCGGCTGAGTTCGTCGACGAAGATCCGTCCGATCCGCGGCTCGTCCGCCGCGGTCCGGTAGAAGCCGGCGATGAGCTGACGCAGCCGCTCGGCGTCGTCCAGCGAGGGGTCCACCTGCGGCAGTCGCGCGAGCTGTGCGCCGAGCGCGGTGTCCACCACCGCGCGCCAGAACGCGGCCTTCGACCCGTACCGGTCGTTGATGAAGTTGTGGCTGACGCCCAGGCGGCGGGCCAGTTCGCGCGCCGACGCCCGCTCGTACCCGAGCTCCGCGAAGGCCTCCAGCCCGCGCAGGAGGATGTTCCCCTCCTCGGGCACCGCCGGGGTGTCCACGCCGGGCCGTCCCGGCCGCCGGACGGATTCGGCCGCTCCCGCGTCTGTCTCCACCACTGTTCCCTGCCTCCCTCGCCATCGCTGTCGCGGCCGCCACCGCGGTCGCCGTCGCCACCCGCTATCGCCACCGCTATCGCCGCGGCTGCCGCCGCCATCTGTGTCGCCATTGCTGTGCGGCACTCGCGAACACCTTACTTGACGCCTGTCAGATTACCGCTAATCTGACAGGCGTCAGGCAGTTGAGGCAGCAGTGCCGCGCCTCCGCCGAACCCCCCTTGTCGATCCCGTTGTCGATCCCGATCCCTTGAGGAGTTCCCGTCATGCCCCAGACCTCCACGGACACACCGGACACACCCGGCACGGCCGGCACACCCGGCACGGCCGGCACGCCCGCCGTGTCGAGCCTTCCGTCCACCGGCGCACCACCCCGCCACCGTTGGTGGATCCTCGCCGTCATCGGCGTGGCCCAGCTGATGGTGGTCCTGGACGGGACGATCGTGAACATCGCCCTGCCCTCCGCCCAGCAGGACCTGGGCTTCTCCGACGGGGACCGACAATGGGTGGTCACCGCGTACGCCCTCGCCTTCGGCAGCCTGCTGCTGCTCGGCGGCCGCATAGCCGACCTCTTCGGCCGCAAGGCGACCTTCCTCGTCGGCCTGGTGGGCTTCGCCGGCGCCTCCGCCCTCGGCGGCGCCGCGGGCAGCTTCGAGATGCTCATCGTGGCGCGGGCCGCGCAGGGCGTGTTCGGCGCGCTGCTCGCCCCGGCGGCGATGTCGCTGCTGACCACGACCTTCACCGACGCCAAGGAACGCGCCAAGGCCTTCGGCGTCTACGGCGCCATCGCCGGGGCCGGCGGCGCGATCGGTCTGCTGCTCGGCGGACTGCTGACCGAGCATCTCGACTGGCGGTGGACCCTCTACGTCAACCTCGTCTTCGCCGCGGTCGCCTTCGTCGGAGGCGTCCTCCTGCTGCAGCACACCACCCGCGACAAGTCCGCCACGATCGACGTCCCCGGCGCCCTCCTCGTCGGCGGCGGTCTGTTCAGCGTGGTCTACGGTTTCTCCAACGCCGAGAGCCACGCCTGGAGTTCGCCCGCCACCTGGGGCTTCCTGGTCGCGGGAGTCGTCCTGCTCGCCGCGTTCACCTGGTGGCAGACCCGCTCCGCGCACCCGCTGCTGCCCCTGCGGGTCCTGCTCGACCGCAACCGCGGCGCGTCCTTCGTCTCCGTCCTGATCATCGGCGCCGGCATGTTCGGCGTCTTCCTCTTCCTCACCTACTACCTGCAGCAGGGCCTGGGCTACACGCCCGTCAAGACGGGGCTGGCCTTCCTGCCCATGGTCGCCGGGCTGATGGTGGCGTCCACCCTCGCCTCCACCGTGCTGATCCCCCGCCTCGGCCCGAAGCCGGTGGTGCCGCTGGGCATGGGCCTGTCCGCCGCGGGCATGGTCTGGCTGACCGGCCTCGACCTGAACAGCTCGTACGCCACGGACATCCTGCTGCCGCTGATCGTGACCGGGCTCGGCCTCGGCCTGGTGATGGCCCCGGCCATGAGCCTGGCCACCGCGGGCGTGGGCGCCGAGGACGCCGGCGTCGCCTCCGCCGCCGTCAACACCATGCAGCAGGTCGGCGGCTCCCTCGGCACCGCCCTGCTCAACACCCTGTCCACCAGCGCCGCCGCCGACTATCTCGTCGGCCGCGACCCCAAGGACCCGGCCGTGGTCGCCCAGGCCGGGCTGGAGGCCTACTCCACCGCGTACTGGTGGTCGGCCGTCTTCTTCACCGCGGGCCTGGTGGTCAGCGTGCTGCTGTACCGGCGCGGGGTCCCGGTCACCGACCCGGACGCGGCGCCCGTGGTCCACATGTGAGTTCCCCACGCTCGAACCGAGCCGGTCCGACGGGGGTGACCTGCGCGGTCGCCATCCCCCGGCCCGGCGTTCGACCCCCAGACGGGCGTCCCACCGCGGCCTGCCCGACCCCGCCCGCCCCCGCCCGACCTCGCCTGACCTCGCCTGACCTCGTCCGATCCCGCCCGCCCCTGCGGCGACGCACGCCCTACCCGGCGGCCGACGAGCTCGGGCGGAAGGCGACCGAGCGGCCGGCGAAGACGGCGTCGATCCCCGTCCCCGATGTCGCGACGGACTTCAGACGCAGCCCCTCGGGCAGGTTCCGCAGCGGGATCGGCTCGTCCAGAGCCCTGTCGAGCAACGCCTTCAGCGGAGGGATGAGCTCTCCGTGGACGGCACGGAGGTCCGCGAAGGCGATGCGGTTGCCGCTCGCCGCCGAGACGGCCGCGCTCACGGTCACATCGCCGACGAGCGGCAGCGTGGCCGTCGCGTTGATCCGCCCCGGCTCGTCGCCCTGCGACACGGCCACGCCGAGCGCGGCAGACACGCCCTCGTAGGAAAGGAACGCGGTCGCCTCGACGCGGCGGGCGGGTGCGTCGTCGGCGGGTATGTCATGGGCGGTGAGGTCGATGTGCCGCAGCGTGCCGCCGGCCAGCTGGGTCAGCACGGGAAAGCCGCTGACGTGCACCGAAGGCCGCTCAGCGGTCCCCATGCCCTCCTGAAACGCCTCAGCCGTACGACTCTCCGCACGGGCCGCGGCGACCCGGTCGACGACGACACCGCCGCCCGGGGCCTGAGGGACTCAGCCACACGGCACGGAACGGGCACTGGGACCGGGACTGGAACCGGGACATGGGGGCTCTCTCCGACTGGTGCTCGGAAAGGGTTCAGGCAGGCCGACTCTTCAGGCCTTCAAACTCTTCGCACTCTTCGCACTTTTTGGACACAGGTGACGGCGAGGTCGCCGTCCACACCCATCGCGATCAGGGCGGCGGTCGCGCTGCGCGTGCCGTCGTCGGCCCAGGTGCCGGCGTTCACGCACTCCAGGAGCCCCAGCAGGTGCCCCTCCAGTGCGCGGCTGAGCGGGCCGGGGGGAACGCCGGTCTGGAAGACGCCCTGCCGCTGCCCGTCAGCGATGATCGCCGCCGCCGTGTCGCGCGCGGGGGCGAGGATCTCGGCGGCCCGCTCGGGCCCCAGATCCTGAGGGGCGAGCCGGAGCAGCATGCGGTAGCGATCACCGACGGGCCACACGGCGAGAACGAAACGCGCCAGCTCCACGACGGCGTCCGACACGGGGTCGGGCCCGAGATCGGGGACGGGATCGACTCGGGTTGCGAGCGCCTGCCGCAGTGCTCGCGCGGCGTCCTCCACCAGCCCGTCCACGAGGGCGGCCCTGCCGTTGAAGTGGCCGTAGACGGTACGGCGCACCACACCGGCGGCTGCGGCGATGTCGGTGAGGCTGCTGTCGGGGTCGCGGCCGAGTTGCCGCCTGGCCGCCTCGAGGATGCGGGCGCGCGTGCGGAGGGTCCGGCTGCGTCCGGGGGTCTGTTCGACGTATGCGCTGGTCATGTGCGGGGCCTCCGAGCGACGGGGCGAGAGGACCACTGGATAGTTGCACACGTACGGGCAATAAACTAGCCTGCACATCAGTGGGCAAATAACTGCCCGCAGTGCCGTGGCCCGAGGAGTCCTGCGATGCCGCTCGTTGTGAACACACCCGCCGAGAAGATGACGGAGCCGTACCCACGGCGGTGGTGGGCGCTGCTGGTGCTCTGCCTGAGCCTGCTGATCGTCGTGATGGCGAACACGTCGCTGATCGTGGCGGCCCCGGACATGACCCGGGATCTGGACCTGTCCAGCAGCGACCTGCAGTGGGTCATCGACGGCTACACCGTCCCGTATGCCGCGCTGATGCTGGTGCTGGGCTCGATCGGCGACAAGTACAGCCGCCGCGGCGCACTCGTCGTGGGGCTGCTGATCTTCGCGGGCGGCTCGGTGATGGGCGGCCTGGTCGACGAGACTTCCCTGGTGATCACGGCCCGCGCGCTCATGGGCGTGGGCGCGGCGGTGGTCATGCCGGCCACCTTGTCGCTGCTGGTGGCGATGTTCCCGAAGGGCGAGCGGGCCAAGGCCATCACCGCCTGGAGCGCCACCTCCGGCCTCGCGATAGCCGTCGGCCCGCTGGCCGCCGGGTGGCTGCTGGCGGAACACGCCTGGGGCTCGACCTTCCTGATGAACGTCCCGGTAGCGGTCCTCGGCGTGCTCGGCGCGCTGCTGCTGGTACCGCCGTCCAAGGCCGAGGGCATGGGCCGCATCGACTACGTCGGCGGTCTGCTGTCGATCGTCTCGGTCGGCTCCCTGGTCTACGCGACCATCGAGGGCCCGCACTTCGGCTGGGGCGTCGGCCCGATCGCCGCGGCCGTGGTCGCCGGCGTCGGCCTGCTGGGGTTCGTGGCCTGGGAGCTGCGCCACCCGAACCCGATGCTGAACGTGCGCAAGTTCGCCGAGCGCCCCTTCAGCGGCTCGATGCTCGCGGTGCTGTTCTTCTTCTTCGGCACGTTCGGCTCGATCTACTACTCCACGCAGTTCCTGCAGTTCGTCCTCGGCTACGACGCTCTGGAGACCGGCATCCGCCTGCTGCCGCTGGCCGGAGCCGTCTTCGCCGGCGCCGCGGTCACCGGCAGGCTGGCCCCGAAGCTGGGCGTGAAGGCGGTCGTCGGCACCGGCATGGCCATCGGCACGGCGGGCGTCTTCCTGCTCACGCAGATCGAGTCCGGCTCGACGTACACCGACTTCCTGGCGCCGTTGCTGATGCTGGGCTTCGCGATCGGCCTGAGCCTGGCCCCGGCCACCGACACCATCATGGGCTCCTTCCCCGAGTCCGAGCTGGGCGTGGGCGGCGGCGCCAACGACACGGCGCTGGAACTCGGCGCCTCCCTCGGCATCGCGATCCTCGGCTCGCTGCTCGCCACGTCCTACAAGGACAAGCTGACCGACCTGGTCGGCGGCCACCTCCCGGCCGCCGCGCTGAACACCGCGAAGGACTCGGTGGGCGGCGGCATGGCGGTCGCCGAACAGGTCGCGAAGAACCCGAACGGCGGCCCCCAGCAGGCCCAGTCCCTGGTCGACGCCGTCCAGGAGTCCTTCGCCCACGCCATCGCCCACACCAGCCTGATCGGCGCGATCATCATGGCCACCGGAACCCTGATCGTCATCGCGGTCCTCCCCAACCACAAGACCACAGCCAAGCCCGACACCAAGAAGACGGCAGAACCGTCACAACAGACCGAGAAGGTACCCGCAGCCTGAACTCCCAGCCCGGGGAAGGAAGAAGGGGCCGGAACGCCGTTCCGGCCCCTCCACCCAAGAACGGATCGCGCCTAAGCGACACCCGGGCGGCCGCTACGACACCTCGCCGACTTGAGCACCTCGACGGCGTCCCCGGCGACCGCGTCCGGGGTGATGTCGAGGTTGATCCCCCGGTCGGACCGCGCGCCGCGTCGCTGCGGCCCGCGACCGACGGGCTGGGACACGGAAGAACCTCGTTGAAGACCGGACCAGGAGCGCGCCTTCATTCCGGCACGCGAGCCCCGTCCAATCCGCGGATCGGCCGGCCTGATCAGGTAACGCCGGCATCGAGCAGGAGCGTGAACTTCCGTTGCCGTACGGGCCACTTGTCGAATCTAGGCCCCCCTTCGCGGCAGGCTCCAGAATCGCGGACAAGCTGCACCGCCCGGCCCCAGGGATCTCGGCAACCTGCTCGGCTACCTCAACCAGGTTCTCTTTCTCCAGCTGTGGCCGGTGCTGCGCACCCTCGTCGGCCGCACTGTGCGCACCGTATGGGAAGAGCAAGAGCCAAGAATATGATCAGCTGGGGTCATCCCTCGTGCGTCCCTATGAGCTTGCCTTCAGCGCCTCGGCCGTAGGGAAGTCGACGTGAACATGGCGGCGCGCCGTCGGAAACGTACGCCGCGCCTGGTCGACTACGGGCAAGGTGACCGTGAAGGGCGACCGGCCGCCGGGCGTGCGGGCGGCCGGGCCGGTGCATCCGCTGTCATACGCGAAGCGCCACGCACTGGCGCAACAGCGGTTCCAAGCGCAATTGGATGCCCTCCCGCTCGAATACCTGAAGAGCTTCGAGGCAGTTGACGATCCACCGCGCCTCGTCCTCGTCCTCGATCTTGAGCGCCACAGCGGTCACAGCACCCTCCAGATCGAACAGGCCGTCCTTGAACTCGTCGTCGAGGGCCCGGTACCCAGCGGCAAACAGCGGGTCCGCGTACACGCCGGTCGCCTCGGCGAAGGCGCGGGCTTCGGCCCCGTCCGTGCGGAGGCCTGCCAGGCGGCGCAACACCTCGTCGGGATCGCCCAGTTCGCGGTGCAGGCGATGTGCTCGGCCGACCAGGAGCGGCCAGCCGCCGGTCAGCTCGTGGAGACGGTCCAAACGGTCCTCCGTGTGGAACACGTTGACACGCTGAGCCCAGCCGTGCAGGCTACGGCGGTCGTGGCGGCGCAGCACCACCGGGGCGGCCGAGGTGGGTTCGGTTCCCGTCAGCAGGGTGCGCCACAGGGCCAGCTGGGTGGTATCAGTGACGAGGACGACCGCGCGGGTGACCCCAGGGGTGGCGGGCAGCAGGGTCTCCGCCAGGTCGACGGCCTCCCGGCAGGTCTCAGGCCGGACCGGGTCCCGGTAGTTGACGAAGTCACTGATGACCACACGTCGTTCGCGAGGGCGCCCGCCGGTGAGCTCTTGCTTGTAGACGCTGGGCCTGCCGACGGGCGGCAGCGTCCAGCCATCAATCGGTCCGGCGATCGTACGCAAGGTCCGGGCGACGTCGGTGACTCCGGTGGCGGATGTACCGAGGACGACCCTGGTCCGGCTGGACCGCTCACCCAGAAGGTCGTCGAGCTGGGTGTTGGTCAGCGGCGCCGGCTGGCCGTCGGGCATCTCGGGGCGGCCCTCCTGCACGATGCTCTCCTGGAGTTCGCAGTCCCGTTCGGCCCTGAGGAGACGGGCCTCCACCTCGTGGGAAGTACCGATCATGCGCAGCGCATTGGGGCCGCGCAGATGCCAGCCCAGGCCGTCGTGGTTGGGCGCGAGGATACCCAGGCCGACCATCTCGGAGAGGTAGGCGCGAAACCCCTCGGTGTCGAGTTGTTCGAACCCCTTGCGCCAGTACGTCTCGCACTCCTCGCGCAGCTCGGTGTCGCTCAGCCGCACCTCCAGGCCGTGATGGCGAGCGTGGTAGGCCAGCACGTTGGCGATCACGTCGTAGCGGTGGTCGAGGCTCAGCGTGTCCTTGAAGGCCGCCGAGATGCCGTCTCTGAGCGCGGCGTCCGACTTCACGACCTCGATGTCGGTCACCTCCACCTCGTAAGGAGGTCCCTCGGCACCGCGCCGGGCCCGCTTGCGGTGCATCAGCTCGACCAGCCGGTGCCCGAACATCTGGAGCAGGAAGGGCTGGTAGGAGCAATAACCGAGCACCCGGTTGACGAGATCCAGATCCTTGAACTCGAACCCGAGCGCCCGCATCGGCTCGACCAGCAGTTCGGCAGCGGACTGGGGAGCCAATGGGCCGATCACCTTCGGGGTCTGCGCAAGGTGGCCGAACGGCCCGTTGCTCGCGAGCTTGGAGAAGCGCTGCACGGAGTGCAGTCCGGCAAAGACGACCTTGGCGCGGTCCTTGGTGTCGGACCCCAGGCCCTTGAGCTTCTTGGTCTGGTCGAAGCGCGGGGCGTCCGCCTCGAAGAACTGGTCGCACTCGTCGAGCAGGATCAGCAGACGGCGGCGCGAGTCCCCGTCCAGCCAGGTCCGGATGCCGGCGCGCACGCGCTCGGAGATCTCCACCCGCTCGGAGACCTCCTGCCGTTTCCTGCGCCCCTGCGGCCGGTCGTCGAGTACTTGCGCCTCGGTCAGCTCCCGCTCCAGGACGCTCCACAACGTCTCCGGTCCAAACGAGCTGCCCTTGCCGATGTTCTCTTGGTCGAGGTTGAGGTACACCGCCTGGTGGTAACCGGGGCGTTGCTCCGTGAACCGTTCTCCGGCATCGGCAAGCAGTGCCGACTTGCCGAGTCCACGGCCGCCGTAGATGACCTGGGTGCCGCGCGGGTCGAGGATGCTCTTGCGTTCGGCGTCCCGCCCGTAGAACATCTCGCCGCCGATCCGGCCACGCTTCTCCCTGATGTACGGGTTGACGCCGGAGAAGGGCAGCAATGTCTGCGTGGCGGTGCTGACCTGGCGGTTGCCGCGGGCGGCGAGGTAAGCGAGGGCAGCATCGTCCACGACCAGCAGCGGCTGCAACCGGCCGGAGCCGACAGCGAGTTCGACGCGGGCCTCACGGCTCAGCGTGCCGAAGTAGACGACGAGGAGGCTCGCATCGCTGGTGTCGCGCGCTGCCCAGCTCATGACGACCTTGGCAGGCGGTCTGCCCCAGACCATCATCACCCGAAGGTTGCCTCCCTGCTCCCTGATCTGCGAGCCGAACGCGGGCGCCTTCGCCCTGCCATTGATCTCCACCCCGGTTGCTTCGAAGAGACGGTATTCCCGCCGGTGCTGGGACCGGTCGTCGAGCAGCCTGGCACTCTTGGCGTCGTAGCCGAGGAGCTTGAGGAGCGGCGGCACCTGTTTCGTCGGAGCCACTTGGAGCCGGTCCTTCGGCTCGGCAGCGGCCAGCGCGCGCCACTCGTCGAGGGCGTCGGCCGCAAGTGCAGCCTCGTCGGTGGAGAGGCCTCCGTAGTCCAGGACAGGAAGCGCCGGATGCTTGCCGCCGGACCGGACGAGGTCGACGAGGTCGCGGTCGATGCCTCCCGGCAGTCCGTGGGGCACGGCGGGAAAGAAGTCTGGCAGGTGGGACTCGCCTCCCTCGATCTCCGGGACGGGTTCGCCGATCTCCAGGAAATAGACGAGGTCGGCGGCGGTCGCCAGGTCGTTCGTCTCCAGGCGCCGCAAGACCTGAGCCCGCTCCTCCGCGGTAGGGTCCAGGGCATCGAGCCGGGCGCGGATCCTGTCGGCCGCCTGCTGCCGGAAGGCGGGTAGATCGCTCCGTACCGTGTCGAGTGCCCGACGCACGTCCAGCAGGTGGTACCCGGCGACGCCTTCGAGGCGGTTATGGGCGTCGGCCAGCAGCTCCTGAAGGCCCAAGTCCTGGTCCTCGGTCACGGCGCCGTCCGCCTGCGCGCGGTGCACCTCGGCGACGAGTTCGTCGTGTACCTTGCGTAGCTGCGTGCGCCGGGCGGCCTCGCGGTCGTCGATCTCGGTGTCCGTGAGCGGGACGAACTCCCCTGCCCGGGCAGCGGGAAGCAGCCCGCCTGCGGCGAGCTGGACGAGGGTACGGGCCGCGGTGAAGGCGTCGCGGGAGAGCCGCTCGTCGAGGGCGTCCTGCCAACTCCGGTCGACCGCGGTGAGAAGCTCGTCGAGCGACGCCCGCTCGTCAGGGGTGTCGCACACCTTCAGCAGTTCCGCGTCCAGCGCGAGTTCCGGGTCGACCGGACCGCCGGGACGCGTGGTCACGGCGTCACCGGCCAGCAGAGCGAACAGGTCCTCCATCGAGGCGTGTGCCGCCCAGGCCGTCGCGGCCGAGACGGCATCCGAACTCCGCGCCAGTTGCTCCAGATCGCCCAGCGCCGCCTCCCTGCCGTCCAGTAGAGACTGGCGCAGGGAGGAAATCTCCTGGGCCGCTCGGTTGCCGTCGGAGCGGTCCCCGCGGCGAGCGCCGTCGACCGCCAGGCACCACTCCTTGACGAGGCCGACGGATCGCTCCACGAGATGCACCAGATCCTGCCGTCCGGAGCCTTGCAGCGGCTTGCCGCTGGACGAGCGATGCGTGCGGTCCATGCGGTCGATCTCGCTGTTGACCTCAGCCAGTTTCGACAGCCGCTCGACCTGCTCGCGCACCTGTTCCATGGCGTCCCGGTTGTCGCCGACGACGGTCATGAGCAGCGATCCGAGCATCCCTTCGTCGGGGGCCAGCCAGCGCTTGGCGATCGCCGTCGCCCGCGCGAACCGCAGCCTCTGCGGCGCGAGCAAGGCACTGCTCTGCTCGCGCAACTCCCGCAGCCGGACCTCGCTTTCGGAGGCGTCTGCAACCAGTGGGGAAGCGATCATCAGGGCACCGCTGAGGGCCCGGTCGGCGACGGCGGTCGCCGCCTCCCCGAGCCGGTCCGGGAGCCGGGGCACCAGAGCCTTGAGCTGAGCGCCTGCCGAGTGGTCGCCGGTGATCAGTGCGGTGCGCAGCAGGGCGGGCAACAGGAGGAGTTCGCTGCCCTCGGTGTCCCGGCCCGCGTATCCGCCGTACTCCTGGAGCAGGTCCGCCGTCAGCCGGGTGACTTGGCTGTCACCGGAGGTGAGCAGCGCGGCAGCGCCTGCCAGGCGGAGCGCCGCCACCTGGGGCTCGGGGTGGCCGGCGGCTCTAGCCAGGTGGTGGGCGAGTCCGAAGCGCCGGTCTGCGACCAGCTGCGCCAAGGCCCGCTCGGTTGCGGCCTCGTCGGTGTCGTCACCCTCGGACGTGGCTGCTTCTCGGACGGGTGCGTCCTCGGTGGCACGGATCGTGGGTGCGGCATGCACCGGGGCAGTCGTGTCCGCGCCCGTGCGGGGTGCCGGGTCGCCATCGGCAGAGGGCGCAGGCTGTGCGGGGGTGGCGCGGACCGGCTCGAGGGCCGTCGTCTGGACGGACGCGACGGCTGCCGGTTCGGAGGCGGGGTGGAGCTCTGCCTCCTCGGTGGAATGACCGGCGGTCTCCTCCGTCCCGTCGGCTGGTCGTAACGCCCCGGACTCCGCGGTCGCCTCGGCAACGGCAGGCTCGGCGATGCCGTCCGCCCCGGCCCCAGCGGGTTCTCGGCTGGCATCCTCCGGTTGAGCCAACGTCAGTTCAGGGGCCATGACCACGGCCATGGCACACGTGGGCAGTACCCGCACGACCTGCGCCTGCAGAGCCAGGATCTCCGTCGCGGCATCCGCCTGCCGCCCTAGCCTGATGAGCCGGGCCAAGGCGGCCAGCGCGGCGCTTTCCTCTCGTTGCCGCTCCTCCCATACAGGTGTGTCCAGCAGGCGGCGGGCCGCCCCGCGCACGGCCTCGACGGCAACGGTGGCAGGGGCGGAGCTGTCCGGACGGGAGGCGACATCCATCAGTTCCCGCAGCGGCTCCCGTGCCTGGTGCTCACGTTCTTGCGCCGCACGGTGCGCACGTGCGGCGCGCGTCAAGTCCTCCAGGCGGCTGGGTACCCCCTCGATCCCCGCCGCGCGGAACACCGCATCGACGCTGTCGAAGACGGCACCCAGCGCACCCAGCGGAGCCAGGTCCTCGTCCTGTGGAGGGCAGCCCTCCGCGACCGCGCTGGTCACCTTCTCCGCGGCTTGCCGGGCTTGCGCAAGGGCCGACTCCAGCTCCCGGCAGGCCACCTCCGGACCCGTCCCCTCGTCGGTTCGGGCACTGTCGGAAGCCGTAGCAGTCATCTCTTGAGAGGTGTCGGGGTCGGGTACCACGATCTCGGGGGCAAAGGCATTCGTGCCCGGCCGGTCAGCGACGGCAGCAGGCACCGGCTTTCCGCCGCCCGCGAGCGCAGACTTGTCGTCTTCCACCGCTCCTGGAGCGAAGTCCGGGTTCGCCTCCACGATGGACCGCGCCGCGGCACCGACAGCGGCGAGCTGAGTCGTCTCCTTGTCGTCGGCCGTCACTACGAACCAGTCCTGGTCCGCCGCCCAGGAAAGGACGTGGGCGTCGGTGACGGAGGCGTTGGACCACGCGAACACCGTGGCCCGGACGAGCGTCGCGCCCCACCGAGCAACGGGGTCGGAAACCGTCTCGCCGTCCTGCGCAAAGACAAACCTCTCGACCTGGTTCATCACGCTGACCGTGAGTCTCTTCATCCCGCATGTGCAGGTGTGCTGCCGCGCCTCACGTTGCAGCCTCGCGAGAACATCCCTGCACAGCGCACTGCTCACCCGTCGAGGGGCCGCCATGCGGATGCCCAGGCTGCCGAGCAACTCCTGCCGGTCCCTTGGCCGCAGGGAGTTGAAGGCCAGTTCCACCATGTCGACCGTGAGGTCGTTCAGGGCGGCGACGGCCGGGTGCTCCAAGGCGTTGAGCGCGGCGGCCAGGCTTTCGAGATCCTGGGCCGAGACGCTCGACGGGGACCACGGCGGCCCTGTGACGACGCGGTAGCGGTCCTGCATGTACGCGTACTCCGTTTCTGTGGGCACCAAGAAGAAGCGAGAGGGCGGGCCGGACACATGAACACTCAAAACCCGTGTCGGATCAGCGGCCGCGTGTGTGCTCGGTGACGAACGTGTACCCGTACGGCAGTTCCCAGCCGTCCGCTTTGCCGAGCCTGCGGCAGTGCTCCCGAAACGCCACGCGCTGAGCGTCACTGGGCGAGCAACCCGGTCGCAGCCGGCGAAGGTGACCGGGTACGAACTGGATGTCCCGCGACCCCTCACCACTCGGTTGGGCACCTCCCCAGGGACGTATCACCCGCGGCCGGGCAGGGCGGTGACCGATGAGGGGGATGGTCCGTTGTTCGTCGCGCGGCGGGAAATGCGGCTGGCCCCAGACATCTCGGCTGCCGAGGGCCGGTTCCAGGAGCCGTTCCGCGAGCAGTTCCGCGACAGCCGATTCCAGGGCGGCAGCCTGTGACCGGGCCGGCCGACACCCATAGACCGCGCTCGGCAGGACTGACCGGTCCATCAGGGCATGGCCGTCCAGGGTGAGCAGCCCGCAACGGCGCACGGTGCGTATCACCAGCTGCCGGGGGCCGAGCCCCACCGCGCTGTCACCGTGGCGGTCGCTTCCCGGGGCGTCCTCCCTGGTGAGCACACGAGGGTCGTAGCAGTGCCCGGTCTCACGGTCGCCGACCTGCACGCGTTCCTTGAACCGAGTCGTTGCCAGGCGGATCACCGAGCCGCCGCGGAGGCGGCGCAATTCAAGCATCAGGCCGGGGAAGAAGTCTCGGGGCCAGGCGATCCCGGTCAACCGGCCCGAGTCGTCGCGGAGTTCGGCGGTGACGTCCTGCACCGCCTCCTTCTCGCCCAATAGCTCGCCGGCGTGGTCGAGTTCGAGCCGAACTGTGGTGCCCGCCCCGTAAGAACGGCGGAGTTCCTCGACGAGGTACGGATGCAGGGGAAACCAGCCGTCGATGAGCTGAGCCAGCCTCAGGGGCGCCCTCCAGACGATCTCCTGCGCATCACTCCGCAGGAGTTCGCCGGTCCCGAGAGAGGCGTCGTCGGCCAGGGGCAGATCGACGGGGTCCAACTCTGCTTCCGGCTCCGGCTCCGCCGGCGTGGGCAGTGTGGACGTCCAGCCGCGTCCGGCCGGGGCCAGGGGATCTCCGGGCGCTTCTGCATCACCGGGATGACACGACCGCCACACACCTCCGCCCTCGAAGGCGTCGTCGAGCGTGATCAAAGAGCCATTCTCGAACAGGCCCTGGTCGCTCTCCCCTTGGACGACGTCGGCGAGCGCCAGGTTCGCCCGGCACACCGCTGCGGCATACCCCACTCCCCTGAGCAGTTCCGTCGCCCCCGGTAACCCGCGAAGCCGCGGTCCGACCGCTGTGTACACAGTGATCGGCGTGGTGAGGCCGTAGCGCCGCTTCCCCGGGGTGGCCGCGCGTTCAACCGCCGCGGCAAGGGACTTGAGGTCATCGCCGCCCAGCGGCCCGGTGTCCCGCCAGCAATCCGCGAGAGAGGTCCGGGTCATGGTGTAGTCACCCCATGTGCGCAAGGCAGCACTGGAGTTGAGCACACCCCGCACCGTATCGAGAAGACCGAGCAGGCCCGCCCGCAGGTCGTCGTCGTGCGTGCCGCCCACGAGTGCGGCGAGGGACACGGGGACGAAGGGGCTGAGCAGCTGCTCCCGTGCCGTCGTCAGGAGATGGTCCGCATAGGCCGTCAGGTCGTCGCGCCTGGCAGCCTCAGGGGACGGGTAACCTACGTCGACGACGACATGCCCGTCCTCGTTGATCCGGCGCCGGCGCGTACGTAAGCGGTGGAGCTGGGCCGATGACAGGCTCAGCGCCGGACCGAAGGCATCGAGATCCGGGACCAGCAACTCCCTTCGCCGTGGCGCGGTGCCGTCTCCCGGCCTCCCCGGGCCCTCGGCACCTGCAGGCGCCCCCGATACCCAGGCCGGTACGTCACCGAGGGCGCCCACTTCTGGATGGGCACCCTCCCGATAGACGATCTCGGCGTACAACGGGTCTGACCCGGTCGTGACACACACCATGGCACCGACCGGGAGCACGGGGGCGCGCTCGCCGAAGGTGATCACAGGGAAGTCGTCGAGGCAGAGCGGGCTGCCGCCGTAGCCGTCGCCGCCCAGGTCGTACCCGAAGTACACGGCGTTGAAAGCGACGGTGGTGTGCACGGGCGCCAAGCGGGCGGCGACAACCGCTTCGAGATAGCGCCGCAACCGATCCCGTTCCTCGTCGGGTGCGGCGTCAAAGCCTTTCGTCATGGCAGAGGTCAGCAGGGCCCGATCACCGTACGGATCAGGCACCTGGGCCCTGTCGCAAGGCTTCGATGACGCCTCCGGCCCCCCACGTTCGTCAACCGTTGCTGCTACGTACGGGTCCCCACCCATGACACCTCCGCCGCGCCTCAGGCCACTGCGGTCTGAGGTGCGGTAATTCCCGCAGAGTATGCCGACCCGGAACATTCCGGAAGCACTTTCGTCACTTTGCGATGGTTGGCAGTGACTCACATGGAACACACCCGCGCGCCGAGATCAGCCCGAGATCACATCGCAGGACTTGAACGGGCCAATGTCCTCTGCAACGGCAACTGACAGCTCGCGCAACGCCGAGGCGACAGACCCGTACTCCGCGTTGCTTGAAAAGCCGCAGGTCAGCAGCGTTGTACAGCAGGTACAGGACCACAGCGCCCTGTACCCCATGGAGGTCCGGAAAGAGGTCGAACGAAGGATCGTCGTTGGAGTAACAGCAGGTCAGGAGCCCTTCGCCGCCGGTTCCAGAATCGCCACGCACTCCACGTGATGCGTCATCGGGAACAGATCGAACGCCCGCAACGACCGCACCCGATATCCGCCGTCCCGGAAGTAGCCCAGATCCCGTGCCAGTGCCGCCGGATCGCAGGCCACGTATGCGATCTTTCGTGCTCCGAGCGATGCCATGTGCTCGACCGTCTTCTTGCCGGCGCCCGCGCGCGGGGGATCCAGGACGATCAGGTCGACCTCGGTGATCCCGGTGCGCGGGAGGACCGTCTCCACCTTGCCCTGTTCGATCCGGACCCGGTCGAAGGCCGCGAGGTTGTGCCGGGCGTCCTCGACCGCGCGCTTGCCGGACTCGATGCCGAGGACCGCGCCCTTCTCGCCGAGGCGGTCGGCGAGGGCGCCCGCGAACAGGCCCACACCGCAGTACAGGTCCAGCGCCATGTCGCCCTTGCGCGGCAGCAGGCCCTGCATGACCGCCGTCACCAGCGTATCCGCGGCCTTCGGGTGGACCTGCCAGAAGCCGCCGCTGCCGACCCGGTGGGTGCGGCCGTCGGCCCGCTCGCGCACGAAGGCGCGGCCGTGGACGCGGTGGATCCCGCCGTCCTTCTCCTCGACCCGCATCACGGAGACCGGCCGGTCCAGTTCCACCAGCGGCAGTCGCGCGCCCGGCAGCGGCTCCAGGATCACCTGGCGGTCCTGCGAGCCCGTCGCCGCGATGGCGTCGACGGAGGCCATGCCGCTCCAGTCCCGCTTCTCGATGCCGAGCTCGCTGACGCCCCCCGCGGCGATCATGCAGTGGTCGATCGGCTCGACCTCGTGCGAGCGGTGCCTGCGCAGGCCCGCCCGCCCGGTCTCGGCGTCGACGGCGTACTGCACACGGGTCCGCCACTGCGGCACCTGCCCCGGCGGCAGCTTGTCGCCCTCGGCCGGCATCACGGTGCCGTCCCAGCCGGCCTGCTCGGGCGTGAGGCCCGCGAGCCGCAGCAGCTGCTCGGCGATCACCTCGCCCTTGAGCCGACGCTGGGCGCCGGGCTTCGCGTGCTGCCAGTCGCAGCCGCCGCAGCGGCCGGGGCCGGCGTACGGACAGGGCGCCTCGACCCGGTCCTTGGAGGCGTCCAGCACGCGCACCGCGTCCGCGCGCAGGAAGCGGGCGCCCTCCGCGCCGTCGGTCACCCGGGCCACGACGCGCTCGCCGGGCAGCGCGTGCCGGACGAACAGCACCTGGCCGGACTCGGTACGGGCGATGCAGTGGCCGCCGTGGGCGACGGGTCCGATCTCGACCTCGTACTCCTCGCCCACCAGTGACACCGCCTGCGCTTCCGCCTGCGATTTCTTCGGTTCTGCCTGCATGGCGGGGTGACTCCACAACGTCGAACGAGGAACGGCCGGACAACAGCCCACCAGTCTACGTGGCTGTCGTCCGGCCGTTCACCACAAACCCGAGCCGGAGCCGGAGACAGCGGCCGAGCCGGAGCCCGAGCCCGAGGCCGAGCCGGAGCCCGAGGTCAGCTCTTCGCGTTCGTGCCCGACCGCTCCTTCGGCTGCCCCTCCTGCGCGGGCCCGCGCCGCACCGCACCCGGCGCGTTCCAGTCCTGGCGCTTGCCGGCCCGCTTCTTGGCCGCCTCGGAGGACTGCAGCTGGTAAGGGATGGACGTGACCATGACGCCGGGGGTGAACAGCAGCCGGCCCTTCAGGCGCAGCGCGCTCTGGTTGTGCAGCAGGTGCTCGTACCAGTGGCCGACCACGTACTCCGGGATGATCACCGACACCGCGTCGCGCGGCGACTCCCGGCGCAGGTTCTTGACGTATTCGATGACCGGCCGCGTGACCTCGCGATACGGCGAGTCCAGCACCTTCAGCGGTACGTCGATCCCGCGCCGTTCCCACTCCTCGCGCAGCGCCTTCGTCTCGGCCGGGTCGACGTTGACGGTGAGCGCCTCCAGCGTGTCGGAGCGCATCAGCTTGGCGTAGGCGAGGGCGCGCAGCGTCGGGCGGTGGATCTTGGAGATCAGCAGCACCGAGTGGACGCGCGAGGGCCGCACGCTGTCGTCGCTGGGGCCCTCGGGGGCGACGAGTTCCGCGGCGACGCCGTCGTAGTGGCGGCGGATCGCGGTCATCGTCCCGTAGAAGATCACCATGCCGAGCAGGGCGACCCATGCGCCGTGCGTGAACTTGGTGACGAGGACGACGACCAGGACCAGGCCGGTGAAGAAGGCGCCGAAGGTGTTGATGGCGCGCGAGCGGACCATGTGCCGACGCTTGGCCGGGTCGGTCTCGGTGGCCAGGAGGCGGTTCCAGTGCCGGACCATGCCGATCTGGCTGAGCGTGAAGGACACGAACACGCCGACGATGTACAGCTGGATCAGCCGGGTGGAGTCGGCGCCGTAGATCACCACCAGCAGCATGGCCGCGCCCGCGAGCAGCACGATGCCGTTGGAGAACGCGAGGCGGTCGCCGCGGGTGTGCAGCTGGCGGGGGAGGTAGCGGTCCTGGGCGAGGATCGAGCCGAGCACCGGGAAGCCGTTGTAGGCGGTGTTGGCCGCCAGGAACAGCACCAGCGCAGTGGCGGCGGCGAGCACCAGGAAGAAGAAGCTGCCCTTGCCGAAGACGGCCTCGGCGACCTGGGTGATCACCGGGTTCTGGACGTATCCGGAGCCGACGGCGGCACCGTCCTTCAGCAGATCGACGGCCGGGTTCTCGGCCATCCGGACCTTGGTCACCAGGGCCAGGACGATGATCCCGCAGAACATGGTGACGGCCAGCAGCCCCATCGCCGCGAGCGTGGACGCCGCGTTCTTCGACTTGGGCTTGCGGAACGCCGGGACGCCGTTGGAGATCGCCTCGACGCCGGTGAGCGCGGCGCAGCCGGACGAGAAGGCGCGCAGCAGCAGGAAGACCAGGGCGAAACCGGCCAGGCCCTCGTGCTCGGCCTTGATCGTGTACTCGGCGGTCGGCGCCCGCATCTGGTCGTCCAGCACGAGACCCCGGAAGGCGCCCCACGCGATCATGATGAAGACGCCCGCGACGAACACGTACGTCGGGATCGCGAAGAGCTTGCCGGACTCCTTGACGCCGCGCAGGTTCATCAGCGTCAGCAGCACGATCACGGCGACCGCGCAGGCCACCTTGTGCTCGACGACGAACGGGATCGCGGAGCCGAGGTTCTCGATGCCGGAGGAGATGGAGACGGCGACGGTGAGGACGTAGTCGACGAGCAGCGCGCTCGCGACCGTCAGACCGGCCTTGGGGCCGAGGTTGGTGGTGGCCACCTCGTAGTCGCCGCCGCCGCTGGGGTAGGCGTGGACGTTCTGCCGGTAGGAGGCGACCACCGTGAACATCAGCACGACGACCGCGAGGGCGATCCAGGGGCTGAAGTGGTAGGCCGACACGCCCGCGATGGACAGGACCAGCAGCACCTCCCCGGGCGCGTAGGCCACGGAGGACAGCGGGTCGGAAGCGAACACGGGTAGGGCGATGCGCTTCGGCAGGAGCGTTTCTCCGAGCCGATCACTGCGCAGTGCGCGCCCGATCAGAATGCGTTTGGGCACGTCGGTCAGTTTGGACACAACAGAGGATCGTAAGCCTTCGAACACGGGAGCGCCCACCCTCCCCCGGACTCAGCCGGGTGACGATTTCCGCATCTGCCTCCCGAGTGAAATCGGACAGGCCCGTGCCGCTGATTCCGCGACCGCACCGATCGCCATGTCTATATGACAATCCCCGCCCGCAGCCGCCCCCGGAGGGTCCCCTTGCACACGACCGCGGAACTCATCGGCGCCATCGGCACCCTCGTCGGCCTCGGCATCCTTACCTTCCTCAGTCTCTGGAGCATCAGCCGGCGCTGATCTCCAAGACGGTGCAGCACGGGGGTGCCCTGCGCCGACCGCGCGTGTGTAGCTTGGTCGACTGTCTGAGACCCTGTTCAAAGCCAAGCCAGATTTTCATTGGCCTCTTGACTTTCTTGACCTCGGAAGGACGGTCGTGCACATCGTCATCATGGGCTGCGGCAGAGTGGGTTCCGCTCTCGCCCAGACCCTGGAGCAACAGGGGCACACGGTCGCCGTGATCGACCAGGACCCCACCGCCTTCCGACGACTGGGCTCCGGATTCGGCGGCCGTCGTGTGACCGGAGTCGGCTTCGACCAGGACACCCTGCGCGAGGCGGGCATCGAGGAGGCCGGCGCCTTCGCGGCCGTCTCCAGCGGCGACAACTCCAACATCATCGCCGCCCGCGTCGCCCGTGAGATGTTCGGCATCGAGAACGTCGCCGCCCGCATCTACGACCCCCGCCGCGCCGAGGTCTACCAGCGCCTGGGCATCCCCACCGTCGCCACCGTCCGCTGGACGGCCGACCAGATGCTGCGCCGGCTGCTGCCCTCGGGCGCGGAGCCGCTGTGGCGCGACCCCACCGGGGGCGTCCAGCTCGCCGAGGTGCACGCCGCCTCGTCCTGGGTCGGCCACAAGATCAGCAAGCTGCAGGAGGAGACGGGCGTCCGCGTGGCGTTCCTGACCCGCCTCGGCGAGGCCATGCTGCCCACCTCGCAGACGGTCCTCCAGGAGGGCGACCTGGTCCATGTGATGCTGCGCAGCGACGAGGTCGAGAAGGTCGAGGCCTCGTTCTCCGAGGGCCCGAAGGAGGACGGTCACCGATGAGGGTCGCCATTGCCGGAGCCGGCGCCGTCGGCCGCTCGATCGCGGGCGAACTGCTGGAGAACGGCCACGAGGTCCTTCTCGTCGACAAGGCGCCGACCGCCATCTCGGTCGAGCGCGTCCCGCAGGCGGAGTGGCTGCTGGCCGACGCCTGCGAGATCACGTCGCTGGACGAGGCGGCCCTGCAGCGCTGCAACGTCGTGATCGCCGCTACCGGCGACGACAAGGTCAACCTGGTCGTCTCGCTGCTGGCCAAGACGGAGTACGGCGTCCCGCGCGTCGTCGCCCGCGTGAACAACCCGAAGAACGAGTGGCTCTTCAACGAGTCCTGGGGCGTGGACGTGGCCGTCTCCACCCCGCGTCTGATGTCGGCCCTGGTCGAGGAGGCGGTGAGCGTGGGCGACCTGGTCCGGCTGCTCCGCTTCAGCCACGGCGACGCCAACCTCGTCGAACTGACCCTGCCCGAGGAGTCGGCGCTGGCCGGCACCCAGGTCGGGGACGTGGAGTGGCCGGAGGACACCTCGCTGGTCACCATCATCCGAGGCAACCGGGTCCTGACCCCGTCCGCCGAGGACTCACTGGAGCCGGGCGACGAACTCCTCTTCGTGGCCGCCCAGGCACGGGAGGAGCAGTTGGAGGACCTGCTGTCGGTGCGACGCGAGGCATGAGCGAGCGCGGGGGCCGGGGGGGGCGGCCCCCCCCCCCCCCCCCCCCCCGGCGGGGGGGGGGGGGGAGCGCGACCACCCCCCACGCAGCCCCCGCGGGACAAAGGCCCCA